>DASUCM010000094.1:0-2172 GCA_036276035.1 Candidatus Limnocylindria bacterium
GGCACCGAGATGGTCATGCCCGGCGACAACGTGACGCTCGACATCACGCTCATCACCCCGATCGCGCTCGAAGAGGGCCTGCGCTTCGCCATCCGTGAGGGTGGCCGCACCGTCGGTGCGGGCGTGGTGACGAAGGTGATCGCTTAGCCATGGCAAAGCAGCGCATCCGGATCCGCCTCAAGGCCTACGACCACAAGCTCATCGACCAGTCCGCGGCGCAGATCGTCGAGACCGCGCAGCGCACGGGGTCGACGGTGACGGGTCCGGTCCCGCTGCCCACGCGCATCGAGAAGTTCACGGTCATCAAGAGCCCGTTCATCTACAAGGACTCGCGCGAGCAGTTCGAGATCCGCACGCACAAGCGGCTCATCGACATCAACGATCCCTCGCAGAAGACGGTCGACGCGCTCATGCGGCTGAACCTGCCGGCTGGCGTCGACATCGAGATCAAGCTCTAGACCGCGCTGAGGACGTAAGGACATGGCAGAGAACGAGAAGGTCGAAGAGGCGAAGGCCGACGCGGCCGCCGACGTGGCGGCCGCCGAGACGACCACCGCGAAGGGCGGGGCAACGCTGCGCCCGACCTCGCGCGGCCGCTCATCCTCGGCCGCAAGGCCGGCATGCTCCAGCACTTCCGGCCCGACGGGTCGGTCGTCGGCGCGACGGTCATCGTCGCCGAGTCGAACGTCGTGACGCAGGTCCGCACGAAGGAGCGGGACGGCTACACCGCCCTCCAGCTCGGCTTCGGCAAGGTCGACAAGAAGAAGCTCAGCAAGGCCGAGCTCGGGCACCTCAAGGAGAACGGCGCGCTGAAGCACCTGCGCGAGGTCCGCGTCGACGACGTCGAGGGCTTCGAGCCGGGGCAGCAGATCGGCGTCGACCGCTTCGCCGTCGGCGACAAGGTCACGGTGATCGGCACCTCGAAGGGCAAGGGCTTCCAGGGCCCGGTCCACCTGCACCACTTCTCGCGCGGCCCGAAGTCGCACGGCTCCGACCACCTCCGCCGCCAGGGCTCGGTGGGCTCGGGCACGACGCCCGGCCGCGTCCTGAAGGGGCTGCGGATGGCCGCCCACCAGGGCGCCGACCGCGTCACGGTGAAGAACCTGGTCGTGCTGAAGAGCGACCCCGACCGCTCGCTGCTCGTGCTCTCGGGCGCGGTCCCGGGCGCGCGCAACGGGATCGTCATGGTGAGGAAAGCCCTCGTGGCAGAGAAGAAGAAGGCCTAAGTGGCAGAGAAGAAGACGACGAAGACGACCGCCGCGGCGAAGAAGCCCGCGGCCGACAAGAAGGACGTCAAGAAGACGACGGCCGCGAAGCCGGCCGCGACGAAGACGACCGCGAAGGCGGCCGCCCCGAAGGCCGTCGCGAAGCGCGCGGTGGCACGCCCGGTCACGCGGACCGCGGCGCCGCGCCCGCAGCGCCCCGAGCGCGAGGAGCAGGCTCCGGCGCAGCCGCGCCGCGAGCGTGAGGTCCGCCCGCTTCCGCAGGCTCCGGCCGGCCACGCCGCGCTCATCGGCGCGAAGGGCTCGACGGGCGAGACGATCGCGCTCCCCGAGTCGCTCACGACGACGAAGCGCCGCTCGGGCCTCCTCTTCCAGGCCTTCAACGCCGCGCGCGCGAACGCCCGCCAGGGCACCGCCGCGACGAAGAACCGCGCCCGCGTCAAGGGTGGCGGCGCGAAGCCGTGGGCCCAGAAGGGCACCGGCCGCTCGCGCCAGGGCTCGACGCGCTCGCCGCTCTGGCGTCACGGTGGCGTCGTGTTCGGCCCGAACGGCCGGACCTACTGGCAGCGCCTCCCCGAGAAGATGCGCCGCGCCGCGTTCGCCGAGGCGTTCGCCGACCAGGCCTCGCGCGGCCGGGTCCTCGTGTTCGACGCGCTCCCGAACGGCGACCAGCCGAAGACCTCCGCGATGCACGAGTGGCTCGCGCAGATCGGCGACACCGGCAAGACGGTCATCGTCGCGGACGGCGTCGCCGACACGGCGGGCCGCGCGCTCGCGAACCTCACCGGCGTGCAGCTCCGCTCGACGACCTCGCTCCAGCTCTCCGACCTCCTGAACGGTGAGACGCTGCTCGTGGCGCGCGGCGCGCTCGGCGCGCTCGAGCGCCGGGCGGGTGCCGAGACGGCGGAGGCCGCGCGATGAAGGGCAACACGCTCGTGCTGAAGCGCCC
>DASUCM010000095.1:0-5826 GCA_036276035.1 Candidatus Limnocylindria bacterium
AGAGCGCCGCGGCGCGCTGCAGGTGGTCCCAGGCTTCATCCATTCGCAGCACCGAGCGGTAGGCCGCGGCGATCGCGCGGTGTGCGGCCGCGCGGTCGGGATCGTCGGCTGCCAGCGCGAGCGCGCGCTCGCCCAGCTCGACCGCCTGCTCCATGGCCGCGTGGTCGGCGTGGGTGCGCGCAGCGGCGAGATTCGAGCGGAATGCCTCGCGCCGCATGTCCCCTAGCGATGCGTCGTCGCTCCAGACCCACTCGGCGTCGGGCGGCCGCAGCGCGGCCCACCAGTGATAGGCGAGCGTCTCGGCATCCTCGGGGTGGACGCGCTCGCGCGCGAAACGGGCGTGCGCGCGCATGCGCTCCGCGGTGAGCAGCCTGCCGTACGCGGTCTCACGGATGAGGCCGTGGTGGAAGCGGTACCCGCGCTCGGACTCGTCGAGGAAGTGCAGGTCGACGAGATGCGCGAGTCGACGCCCGGTCGCGGCGACGTCCGATCCGGCAAGGAAGGCAGCGTCGGCCGCGCTGAAGCGCTCACCCGCGACCGCGGCGACCGAGAGGAGCACGCGGTCGTCCGCCGGCAGCTCGTCGAGCCGCGCTCCGAGCGCGCCCTGGAGGGTCAACGGCAGGTCCATGCGGTCCACCTGGGCGCGCGCCAGCTCGACCAGGAAGAGCGGATTGCCCTCCGCGCGCGCGACGACCAGCTCGTCGCCACGCCCCGCGATCTCGGCCAGATGGCGCGCCTCATCCGGCTCCAGCCCCTCGAGCTCGATGAAGAAGCGGTCACCGCTCGGCCGGATGCCGGCGGCCTCGGCGAATTCCGGGCGCGCGGTCGCGACGACCAGGACGCGCGGACCGCCGAACGTGATGCGGTCGACGAGCCGCACCAGCGACGCGTCCGCCCAGTGGATGTCGTCGATCGCGAGCACGACCAGGCGGTCGGCGCCGAGCATCGCGAGGTAGCGCCGCCAGGCCTGCACGATCTCGTCCTCGCGCTCGGCGGACGGGAGGCTCGCCAGCGAGGGGCTGGAGCCGATCCCGGCGCTCTCGGCGAGGCCCGCGACGACGCGCTCGCACTCGATGTCGTCGGTGCACATTCGCCCGACCTGCTCCGCGAGCCGGTCGAGGGTCGTGACGCCGAGGATCTCGCGCACGGGAGCGAACACGCCGGTCTCGTCCGCGGGCCGGCAGCGCGTCGGGATGAGATGGATGTCCTGGTGCTGCGCGATGAACTCCTGTACCAGGCGCGTCTTGCCCTGCCCGGGCGGGCCGCTGACGACCGCGAGCACCGATCGTCCCTTCCGCGCGCGCTCGAAGGCGTGGCCGAGAAGCCCGAGCTCCGCGTCGCGGCCGACGAACGGCAGCGACGGCCGCGCCGCGCCGCCGACGCGCACCAGCCGCCACACCGACATCGTGCCGATGCCCTTCAGCTGGACGTCAGGCAGCGGCTCGAGCTCGGCGGACCCTCCCGTCGCCGATCGTGCCGCCGGACCGACGAGGATCTCTCCCGGCTCCGCCCGCTGCTGCAGCCGCGCCGCCGTGTTCACGACGGGGCCGACGCTCATCTGCTGCTTGGTGTGCTCCGCTGCTGTCAGATCGATGACGGCCTCGCCGGTCTCGACGCCGATCCGGATCGCGAACGGATGCCCTGCGGCGCCCGCGGCACACCAGTCACGCACCGCTTCGGCGGCCCGGAGCGCGCGGAGCGCGTCGTCCTCGTGGGCGATGGGAGCGCCGAAGAGCGCGTAGATCGCGTCACCGACGTACTTCTCGACGGTGCCGCCGTGCAGAGCGATGGTGCGCGAGATCTCGGCGAAGGCCTTGCCGAGCTCGTGCTTGAGGCGTTCCGCGCCGAAGGTCATCGTCAGCTCGGTCGACCCGACGACGTCGATGAACATGCACGTCACGAGACGCCGCTCTTCGCGCACAGCGCCGGTCATGGCGCCGAGTCTAGGCAGGGCCCGGGGCGCGCTACTCGACGATGCTCGTCTTCGACTGCCCGGTCATGGACCAGTGCGTCATGTCCGCGCCCGGCTGCGCGCCGTGCCAGTGGGCCTCGCCCGCGGGGATGTGCGCGACGTCGCCCACCGTGACCTCGTGCTGCTCGCCGCGGGTCGCGACGATGCCCCGGCCCTCGGTGATGACGAGGATCTGATCCGTCGTGTGCACGTGCAGCTTCGTGCGGGCGCCCTTCTTGAAGGACACCTCGATGAGCCGCAGATCGCGGCTGCCCTCATCGATCACGGTCTGCGCTTCGACCTCGCCGATGAAGATGCTGTTCGGCGGGAAGCTCCCGCCGGCCGATGCGGGATAGCTCTCCGCGCTCGGCCGCCGACCCGCGGCGCTGACCCTCACGACACGCACGCCCCTATTCTCGGTCGCCCACGTCGCCTCGGTACTCTTAGGTCGTGCCCGACCGCCCTGCCCTCTATCGCCGCTACCGCCCCCAGACCTTCGCGCAGGTGATCGGTCAGGAGCCCGTCACGCGGACCCTCCGCAACGCGATCGCCGCCGGGCATGTCGCGCACGCGTATCTCCTCTCCGGCACGCGCGGCACCGGCAAGACGTCGATCGCCCGTCTCATCGCGAAGGCCGTGAACTGCACGAAGGCGAAGGACGCCGAGCCGTGCGACGCCTGCGAGACCTGCGTCGCGATCCGCGATGGCCGCTTCCTTGACCTCATCGAGATCGACGCCGCATCCAATCGCGGTATCGACGAGATGCGCGACCTGCGCGAGAAGGTCCGGTTCGCGCCGTCCGACGGCCGCTACAAGGTCTACGTCATCGACGAGGCGCACCAGCTGACGAACGAGGCCTTCAACGCGCTGCTCAAGACGCTGGAGGAGCCGCCGGCACACGTCATCTTCGTGCTCGCGACGACGGAGCCGCAGCGGATCCCCGCCACGATCGTCTCGCGCACCCAGCGCTTCGACCTGCGCCGGATCCCGCACCAGGGCACCGTCCAGCAGCTCGGGGAGATCGCGCAGTCGGAGGGTTGGACGGTCGAGCAGGGCGCTCTCGACGCGATCTCGCGCCACGCCCAGGGCTCCCTCCGCGACGCCGAAGGGATCCTCGACCAGGTCGCGAGCTTCACCGGCGGCACGGTGACGCTCGCTGACGTGAGCGACCTCCTCGGCCTCTCGGACTGGGAAGAGACCACGCGCCTCTTCGACGCCCTCGCGCAGAACGACGGTGCCGCGGGTGTGCGCCTGGTCGGCGAGCTCGTTGACAACGGGCTCGACCTGCGCTCGTTCGTCCGCCGCGCGATGGACCACACACGCGCGCTCGTCCTCGTGAGGGCGACCGGCCAGGTGCCTGGCTACGCGAGCGAGGCCGCCGCCGCCGCGCTGCGGCAGCAGGCACCGCTCTTCACGCTCGACCGGCTCGCGAAGGTGGCGAAGCGGCTCATCGAGACGGAGCAGCAGCTCCGCACCGGCGAGGGCACGCCGCTGGTGCTCGAGCTCGCGATCCTCGACCTCACGACGCAGGCGGAGGCACCATCGCCGCCCGGTGCGCGGACGGCGACGGCGCAGCCCGCTGCCGGTCCGCGCGCAGCGGCCGCGGCGCCGCCGGCGCAGCGTCCGCCCCGATCCCCGGTCGTCGATCTCGCCGAGCGCCGCGAGCGCAACGCGCGCGCGGACGCCGGGGCGACCCAGGCTCGGACCACTGCCGCTCCGGCGGCGACCGCGACCCAGCCCGCACCGTCCTCACCAGGCGTCGCGATCTCGCTCGACCGCGTGCAGAAGGTGTGGGGCGAGCTCGTCGAAGGCACGAAGGCGCGCAGCGTGGGCGCGGGATCGCAGCTCGCGCTCGCCGAGCCGCTCGTCATCGAGGGCACGACCGTCGTGATCGGGTTCGCCGACGAGTTCGCCCGAGGCGTCTGGTCCGACAAGCGCCGCCCCGAGCTGGAGCGCGATCTCTCGGCCGCGCTCGGCGCGGCGGTCCGCGTGAAGTGCGTGAAGCGTCCCGCGCCCGCGGGCGCGCCAGCGGTCATCGACGATCCGATGCTGCGTGCCGCGCGCGATGTCTTCCGTCAGCCCGAGCGCATCCTTGAAGTGGAGTAGGAATGAAGAACATCGGTGACCTGCAGAAGATGGCTCGCGAGATGCAGGCGAACATGGAGAAGGCGCAGCGCGAGCTCGCCGAGGCCACGGTCGAAGGCAAGGCCGGCGGCGGCGCCGTGACCGTGGTGATGACGGGGACCCAGGAGCTCCGGTCGGTGGCGATCGCGAAGGACGCCGTCGACCCCGAGGACGTGGAGACGCTCCAGGATCTCGTGCTCGCCGCCTTCAACGACGCGCTCACGAAGTCGAAGGAGCTCGCCGGCCAGCGCCTCGGCGGCCTGACGGGCGGGCTGAAGATCCCCGGTCTTTGATCGCCGGCGGGCGCGGCTGATGGTCCAGGCCCTCGCGCGCCCGCTGGCGCGGCTCATCGACGAGCTCTCGAAGCTTCCCGGCGTCGGACCGAAGACCGCGCAGCGGCTCGCGTACCACATCCTCCGGACCTCGAACGGTGACGCGGAGTCGCTCGCCGCGGCGGTCCGCAGCGTGAAGACGGATCTTCGCTACTGCGGGACCTGCTTCAACATCGCCGAGAGCGATCCCTGCGCGGTGTGCGAGTCGCCGGAGCGCGATCACCGGCTCGTGTGCGTCGTCGAGGAGCCGCTCGACGTCCTCGCGATCGAGCGGACGAACCTGTTCCGCGGCGTCTACCACGTGCTCCACGGCGCGATCTCGCCCGTGAACGGGGTGCGGCCCGACGACCTCCGCATCAAGGAGCTCGGAACGCGGGTCCGCGCCGGCGGCGTGGAGGAGCTCATCCTCGCGACGAACCCGAACCTCGAGGGCGAGGCCACCGCGATGTACATCGCGCAATCCCTCGGCGATACGCCGGTCCGGGTGACGCGCCTCGCCCGCGGCCTCCCGATCGGCGGCGACCTCGAGTACGCGGACGAATTGACGGTCGGGCGCGCCCTCGAGGGCCGCCGCGCGCTCTAGTCCACCTCGCCGCGGGCTCGAGGCGCACCCCATCCCGGTCGCGCCCGGCGGGCGAGCGGCCAAGCGCGGGAGTGCGTCGTCTGCCACGTTCGTCGACGTTGACGGACCCTCGACCGGCGCGCCATAATGAGCGTCCGCATCACGCCCATGGTCCAAGTCCGAGTTTGGAGGGGGAACCGGGGGCACGATCTTTAACAGCTGAAGAGTGGCAGGAACACATCAGCGCGGAAACTCGTCGATTTTGAAGATCGAACTCGAAGCATTTGAGTGATCGCCGAAAGGCGGTCATTTGTTTTGTCGGAGAGTTTGATCCTGGCTCAGGACAAACGCTGGCGGCGTGCATAAAACATGCAAGTCGGACGAACGAAATCCCGCAAGGGACTAGTTAGTGGCGAACGGCTGAGTAACACGTAGGTGACCTGCCCCGAAGTGGGGGACAACTCGCCGAAAGGCGAGCTAATACCGCATGTGACCACCGGTTCGTTCCGGTGCTCAAAGTCGCAAGACGCTTCGGGAGGGGCCTGCGGCGGATTAGCTAGTTGGTGGGGTAATGGCCTACCAAGGCTTCGATCCGTAGCTGGTCTGAGAGGATGGCCAGCCAGACTGGGACTGAGACACGGCCCAGACTCCTACGGGAGGCAGCAGTTAGGAATTTTGTGCAATGGGGGAAACCCTGACACAGCCACGCCGCGTGCGGGATGAAGGCCTTCGGGTCGTAAACCGCTTTTCTCAAGGAAGACACCCGACGGTACTTGAGGAATAAGCAACGGCTAACTACGTGCCAGCAGCCGCGGTAATACGTAGGTTGCGAGCGTTGTCCGGATTTACTGGGTGTA
>DASUCM010000096.1:0-6656 GCA_036276035.1 Candidatus Limnocylindria bacterium
CCGAGGACCAGCTCCGCCGGGAACCGGTGCGTCCCGCCGGACACGGTGGCCGCGGGCCGGACGCTGAACACGAACGTCGCGAGCTGCCCGCGCGCGACGGACGGCTGGCGCTGCGTCGCGTAGCGGGACGCGCTGTGCCAGCTCCCCGGATCCCACTCGGTGCGGGTGGCGTCGCGCACATCGCAGGACGCGCGATCGGCGGTGCACATCGCGAGGTCGACCTGGGATGCCGCCCCGCGCTCCCACGTGCGCTCCCCGGTGTTCGCGAAGAAGACGATGAGGGTCGCGGTCTCACCGGCGCCGACCGTCGGGGCGCGGCTCTGGCCGGCGAACACGGCCGCATAGCCAGTCGGCGCCGCGCGCGCAGGCACCGAGGCGAACAGCAGCGACATCACGACGACCGCCGCGACGGCCACGGACCGGGACACTCCGCCTCCCCTTCGCTCGTGCGCATGCTCTCGCGTTCCTGCGGCATTTCAAGACCCTGCGCTATGTAACGGCGGCACCGGCGACCCTTCGACAGGCTCCACGGTCCGGCCCACCATGGAGCGGTGCAGCGCGCTCTCCGATCCGTGCTCGCCGGCCTCGTCGCCCTCGCGTGCACGATGCCGGCGGCAGCCCCGGCGACACCCACGCCGAGCCCCGTCGCCGTCGCCGTCGCCTCGCCGGCGCCGACGCCGAGCCCGACGGCGACGCCATCGCCCACGCCGACGCCCGTGCCGACACCGCGGCCCCTCCCGGTCGCCGCGGAGGATCCCGGCGCGCTCGCCGAGCAGATGCGGACGGCCGAGCGCGCCATCCGCGATCCCGCGGTGACGGGCGAGGAGCTGGCGTGGATGGGCCACCTGCACCAGCTCACCTACCGGCGGCTCGTCGAGCGGCCGGAGTGGCGCGACGCCGTGATCTCGGCGCTACCGGAGAGCATCCGCCCCGCAGCGATCGCGAACTTCGAGGCGGGTGCCGATCTGCGCGCGCTCACCTCACCGCGCGACGAGCTGCCCGCGTGGCGGATCATCGAGCCCGCCCCGATGGAGGACCTGCTCCGCTACTACCGCGAGGCGGAGGCCGAGTTCGGCGTCGGCTGGAGCTACCTCGCCGCGATCCATCTCAGCGAGACGCGCATGGGCCGGATACGCGGGACGTCGATCGCGGGCGCGCAGGGCCCGATGCAGTTCATGCCGGGGACGTGGGCGGCGTTCGGCGAGGGTGACATCAACAGCGATCGCGACGCCATCCGCGCCGCCGCGCGCTACCTCCGGCACAACGGCGCCCCGGGCAACATGGCGAACGCGCTCTTCCGTTACAACAACTCGCAGCGTTACGTGCGCGCCGTGACCGCGTACGCGGAGGTCATGCGCGCGGACCCGTCGACGTTCCGCGGCTACTACCACTGGCAGGTGTACTACCGCACGACGCGTGGAGACGTCCTCCTTCCGGTCGGCTACGGGCTAGAGAGGAGGAGCGGCGGCCCGTAGGCCGCCGGCGACGACGAACGACGCCCGACGAGCGAAGCGACTACCGCCGCGATCAGAGGCCCGCGGTCTCAGAGGTGTGACAGGTGCCCGCGCGCACCTTCCGCGGATGCGAAGGCGCGCCTTACGTTGCGATGGTCGTGGGAATGGGAGTGCGCGCGATCCTCCTCGGTGTCCTGCTCGCGGGCCTCGCTTATCCGGTGGGCGGGCGGACGGGCGCCCAGGTGCCCGCGTTGGGCGGCGCGGGCGATGCCGTCAGCGGTGCGCTCGAGGTACCGGTCGGCCGCGCGGAGACCGTGTCGCGCGCGATCGAGCGCCAGCCGTTCCCCTACACGCCGCAGGTGGAGTGGATGCCGACGCGCGCGCGGAACTTCTGGGAGGGCCGCAGGGCGCCGGTGGAGTACATCGTCATCCACTACACCGCCGTCAGCTACGAGCGGACGCTCGAGATCTTCCGCAGCCCCTTCTCGCGCGTGAGCGCCCACTACGTCGTGCGGCAGGACGGCCACATCGCGCAGCTCGTCGGCGAGGCCGACGCGGCGTGGCATGCGGGCCACGAGTGGTACAACGAGCGCTCCGTCGGCATCGAGATCGAGCTCGACCACGAGCGCTTCCGCGACCCGCAGTACACGGCGGAGCAGTACTACGCGACCGCGGCGCTCACGTGCGCGATCGCCAAGCGACACGGCATCCCCCTCGACCGCACCCGCGTCGTCGGCCACAACGAGATCCCCTTCACGAAGAAGCTCGATCCGGGCCCGCACTGGGGCTGGCCGCACTTCATGTGGCTCACCTCGCTCTGCGCGCCGCCGACCGCGGCGACCGTCCGCGCGGAGTGGGTGGCGCAGTCGGCGAACGTCGACATCGCGGAGGGCGACCGCGGCCGGGTGACCGTCGCGCTGCGCAACACGGGGTCGACCGCCTGGCACAAGGGCACCTCGAATGAGGCGCGACTCGCAGTGCCGAACAACGACACGTCGTACGCGTTCCTCGCTGACGGCTGGCCGACGCCCGACCGCGTCGCGGTCCAGACGGAGCAGCTCGTCCCGCCGGGCGGTATCGCGACCTTCACCTTCGGCGTCCAGGGTGCGCGGACGGGGGCCTTCGTCCTTCCGCTGCGGGGCGTCGTCGACGGCGGCGCGTGGATGGACGATCAGGGGATCCACACGAAGATCACGGTCCGGATCGCGCGCGAGGACGGGCTCACCCCCTAGCCGCGACGCCCGGGCTGCGCTACTCGGGCTCCCGCACCGTGTACCGCTCGCCGTAGAACTCGAGGACGTCGCCCGGCTCGACCGTGAAGTACGACAGCGTGATCCCCGGCGAGGCCTCGACCGTACGCACGTCCAGGCTCTGCCGCGGCGTGAGGCCCTCGGTGAAGATGACGATCGTCGTCGTGCGCATCGTCTTCTTGCGTTTCGCGGCACCGTTCCCGTGCGGCGCGGGGTCGTACAGCCAGGCCCGGTACGCCGGAAGGTAGTAGCGCACGAGGAGGAAGTCCTCGCGCGCGAGGACGATCGTGTCCTCCGGCCGGAATCGCTCGCGCACGTATGCGACGCGGGCGGCGAGCGCGGCGTCGTGATGCGCGATCGCCGCAGCCGAGAAGCGCTCCGCCGACGTGACGAAGACGAGCGCGGGCGCGAGCGCGGCGATCGACGCGAGGCCGAGCCAGGCGGCGCCCCGACGCGGCCGCAGCTCGCGCATCACGGCGCCGACGGCCAGCGCAGCGAGGACGTAGAGGCCGGGCAGGACCGACAGCACGTACCCCCACTCGCCGATGTGGACCGCGATGTAGAAGAGGACGCCCGGCAGCAGCCAGGCCGCGAAGAAACGCGTCCGCGCGCTCAGGTCGCGGGTGCCGCGCAGGAACGCGAGGGCTCGCGCGGTCCCGACGCCCGCGAGCAGGATCGCGAACGCGAGCAGGCCCCACGCGAGCGCGTACAGGGTGAAGCGCGCGTTCGCCCACAGCGCGCCGAGCCCCTGCGCCTGCACCGAGTAGGTGGAGCGGACCTGGTCGCCCTGCTGCCCGAGGGCCGTCACGTAGGCGCCGAGACCACCGGAGAGCGCCGCCGTCGGGACGAGCCAGATGAGCCCCCCTGCCGCAGCGAGCGCCACGCACCTTGCGCGCTCGCGCCACGACGCCGGCCACACCATCCACAGCCACAGCACGCCGAGCAGGAGGTAGAGGTCCTGGCGGAACCCGCCGACGAGGCCGAAGGTCAGGCTCGCGTACGCGCGCCAGCGTGGCCCGGCCTCGCGCGCGTGCAGGAACAGCGACGCGAGGACGACGCTGAGCGCGCCGAGCAGCGCGTACGGGTAGGCGACGGCACCGTAGAGCCAGACGAGCGGGTCGCAGGCGTACGCCGCCGCGGCGATGACCGCGGCAGGCGCGGGCGCGAAGCGCCGGGCCAGGGTGAAGATCGCGGCGGCGCCGAGGCCGCTCGCGACGACAGACACGAGGACGAGCGCCGCATTCGAGTCCCCGACGACGGACCGGAACAGCCACGCGAACGCGAGGTAGAGGATGTATCCGGGGGGCTGCGGCCGCTGACCCGGCAGCTCGTAGTCGACGTGGAAGCCGCGCTCGAGCGCGCGCGCGTAGAGGACCGAGTCCCAGGCCCAGAGCTCATCGGCGGCGAACGGCAGCCGCGACGCCACGACGGCGAGCGCGATGAGCAGGGGGACCGGCCAGGGAGCCGCGAGGAGGGATCGGACCTGGCTGGTCATGCGGCCGATGTCGACCTCCGGACCCCGACGAACTGGAACGCGGCGACGACCGCGAAGACCGCGACGCCCGCCGCATCGGCGATCTCGTTCGGCGAGAGCAGGAGCAGGCCCGCGGCGACGAGCGCCGCGCGCTCCGGCAGCGAGGTCCGCCGCAGGAGATAGCCGCCGACGCCCGTGGTGAGCGCGATGATCCCGATGGCGGCGGTGCCGGTCGCGAGCAGCGCACCCTCGACGGTCGTGTCACGGAGCAGCATCGCGATGCCGTCGGGCTGCGTGAACATGAACGGGACGAGGAATGCCGGCAGCGCGTACTTCCAGGTGATCATCATCGTCTTGTAGGGATTCCCGCCGGTGAGCGCGGCTGCCGCGAAGGGCGCGAGCGCGACCGGAGGCGAGACCTCGCTCAGCACGGCGTAATAGAAGATGAACATGTGCGCCGCGGGCGGCGGTATGCCCAGACCCGTGATGAGGGCCGGCGCGACGGTCGGGACCGCGACGAGATACGACGCCGTGATCGGGAGCGAAAGCCCGAGCACCCACAGGATCACCCCGCAGACGAGGAGGGTGAGCAGCAGGTTGCCCTGACCGACGGCCAGGATGAGGTTCGAGACCTTCAGGCCGAGGCCCGTCTGCAGAAGGACGCCGACGATCATCCCCGCAGCGGCGATGGTCGCCGCGACGGACAGCACCCCGCGGGTGCCGTCGGCGAGCGACGCGATGACCTTTCGCGGGTACATCGCCGCGTCGCGGTCGAGGAACGAGATGGCGATCGCGAACACGATCGCCCAGAAGACAGCGAGGATCGGCGTCATCCCGAGCGCCATGAAGGCGACGATCGCAACGAGCGACGTGAGGTGGAACCAGCCGCGCCGCATGAGCGCGCCCACGCCGGGTGCGTCCACCTGCACCTCGCGGGTCCCCATCTTGCGCGAGTCGACCTCGATCATGAGGAAGACCGCGAGGTAGTAGAGGAGCGTCGGCACGGTCGCCATGACGAGCACCTCGAGGTAGCTGATGCGCAGGAGCTCGGCCATGAGGAACGCCGCCGCTCCGAGCACGGGTGGCGAGAGCACGGCGCCGATCCCACCTGCGGAGAGGATCGCGCCGGACGTCTCGCGGTCGTAGCCCGACTTCTTCAGCATCGGGTAGGCGATCGAGCCGAGCGTCACGGTCGTCGCGACCCCGGATCCGGAGACGGTCCCGAGGAGGAAGGACGCGAGGGTCACCGTGCGTCCTGCGCCCGTCCGCTTCCGTCCCGTCAGTGCGAACGAGAGGTCGATGAAGAACTTGCCGGCGCCCGACCGCTCGAGGACCGCGCCGTAGATCGTGAACAGGATGATGAAGGAGCCGGCGATGTAGACGAGGCTCAGCATCCCGTCGAGCGAGAGGTACTGCTGCGCGACGATGTCGTCGAGGTCGAAGCCGCGGTGCCGGATGATCGGCGGGAGGATCCCGCCGAGGTACGCGTACGCGAGGCAGAGGAAGACGAGCGCCGAGAGATGCCAGCCGACGGTGCGGCGCGTGGCCTCGAGGACGAGCGCGATCGCGACGAGGCCGAAGCCGAAGTCAGCGGGCGTCGGGCTGGCGACGCGGTAGACGATCTTCTCGAAGTCGAGCAGGACGTAGAGCACGATCGCGACGGACGCGAGCATGAGCGCGATGTCGAGCGGGTGGACGGCGCGGCGCCAGCGCTGAAGGGCGGGGTAGAAGAGGAACGTGAGCACGAGCGCCGCGCCGAGGAACACGAGGTTGTAGATCTGCGGTGTCGTGATGGTCTGGCCGAAGAGCACGATGTTCGGGACGAGCTGGATCCTCGTGAAGGGGATCGGCGCGCCGGCCATCGCGTAGTACACGGCGAGCAGCGCGGTCGCGACGCCACCGACGAGCGCGAATCGGCCCCAGAAGCCGGTGAGCGCGCGCGTGCGCGACTCGGTCTCGAACTGCTCGATGAGCTCCTGCGCGCGGGCGTCGAGTGGCTGCTCGGTCGCCATCAGTCGAGCTGGCCCGCCCACAGGGGCAGCCAGAGGACGAGCGGCCGCGCCGCCGCGCGGACCCGCACGAGGTCCGCCCCGCTCCCGGCGAGCGCGACGACGTGACCGGGCCGCGTGCGCAGGCGTTGCCGGCCTTCGGCAGCGACGCGGATCACGAGCTCCTCCTCCACGACGTCGGGCGCGTTGATGCTGAGCCATGTCCCGTCCGGACGCACCTCCCCCGGCCAGCGGAAGTACTCGAGGGCCGCAGGGTGGGGCGAGCGCACCCGCACGAGCCGGAGCCGTCCGTCCTCGACCCGGAAGTGCTCCTCGACCGGAGCGTCATAGATGGACTGGCGGTACTCGTAGGTGAACGTGCCGGATGGGTCGAGCGCGAGGACGCGTCCGCCATCGAGCTCGAGGACGGGAAGGGGGGCGGCACCTGCCGCCCCCCCGATGAGGATCGCCGCGATGAGCGCCCAGCGGC
>DASUCM010000097.1:0-21216 GCA_036276035.1 Candidatus Limnocylindria bacterium
CGCCGGCACCAGAAGATGCTCGAGGAGGCGCCGTCCTCGACGATCTCCGAGGAGCTCCGCCAGCGGATCAAGAAGCGCGCCGTCGACGCGGCCGTGCACTTCGGCTACCGCGGCGTCGGGACCTTCGAGTTCCTCGTGGACCGCGAGGACCGCGAGTACTTCATCGAGGTGAACGCGCGCATCCAGGTCGAGCACACGGTCACGGAGGCGGTCACCGGCGTCGACCTCGTGAAGGAGCAGATCGCGCTCGCCGCCGGCGAGCCGCTCTCGTTCAGCGACGAGCAGATCTGGGTGACCGGTCACGCGATCGAGTGCCGCGTGAACGCGGAGGATCCCGACCAGAACTTCGCGCCGTCGACCGGCACGCTCACGACGTGGCTGCCGCCGGCCGGCCCGGGGATCCGCCTCGACACGCACTGCTTCCAGGGCTACGAGGTCCCGCCGTACTACGACTCGCTGCTCGCGAAGGTCATCGCCTGGGGCCGCGACCGCGCGGAGGCGGTCGCACGCATGCAGCGCGCGCTCGACGAGTTCACGGTCGTCGGCGTCACGACGAACATCAGCGCGCACAAGAAGATCCTCGCGAGCGAGCTCTTCCGCTCGGGCCAGGTCACGACGCACCTCATCGACACGGTCGGGATCGAGGCGCTCGCGGGGTGAGCGAGGTCCGCGCGCCGATGGATAAGGCGGCGATCGAGGCGCTCATCCCGCACCGGGAGCCGTTCCTCCTCATCGACCGCGTCACCGAGCTCGAGCCCGGTGTGCGCGCGGTCGCGGAGCACGAGTTCACCGGTGACGAGTGGTACCTCAAGGGCCACTTCCCCGGGAACCCGATCGTGCCGGGCGTGATCCTCACGGAGTCTCTGGCCCAGACCGCCACGGTGATGGCGATGGCGCTGCCGGACTACCGCGACGGGCTCGGCCTCTTCGCCGGCATCGACGAGATGCGCTTCAAGCGGATCGTCCGTCCCGGCGACACCGGCCGCTTCGAGGCGACGATGGAGAAGATGCGCCGCGGCTTCGCGCGCGTGACGGTCCGCGCGTTCGTCGGCGAGGAGCTCGCGGCCGAGGGCACGATCCAGGCGATCTTCCAGCCGAAGGCGAAGCCGTAGTGCGGCGCCCGGCAGTTGGGCGGGCCTGCTGATGCAGGTCGAGGTCGTCGGTGTCCCAATGGATCTCGGCGGCAACCGCCGCGGCGTCGACATGGGGCCGTCGGCGGTGCGGTACGCCGGGCTGCGCTCGCGGCTCGAGCGTCTCGGCCACGCCGTGAAGGACCACGGCAACCTGCAGGTGCCCGACCGCGTCGAGCGGGACACCGGGAACGAGCGCGCCCGCTACGCGAGCGAGATCGTGCGGGTCGTGCAGGCGCTCGCGGAGTGCGTGCGGGGGATCGAGGCGCGCGGCGGGTTCCCGCTCGTCATCGGCGGGGATCACGCGATGTCCATCGGGACGTTCGCGGGGATCGCGCGGGCGGGGCGCCGGACCGGCGTCGTCTGGATCGACGCGCACGGCGACATCAACACGCCCGAGACGACGCCGTCGGGGAACATCCACGGCATGCCGCTGGCCGTCGCGAGCGGTCTCGCGACGGATCCGTTCCCCAGTGATCTGCGCGGCACGATCGACGGGCAGCACGCGGTCCTGCTCGCGATCCGCGCCATCGACGCCGAGGAGCGAGGGAACATCACACGCGCGGGCGTCACGGCCATCACGATGTCGGACATCGACCGCACCGGCATGGCCGCGGCCGTGGAGCGCGCGATCGCCGTCGCCTCGCGCGGGTCGGGCATCCACGTGTCGCTCGACATGGACTCGATCGACCCCGAGGAGGCGCCCGGCGTCGGCACGCCCGTGCGCGGGGGACTCACGTACCGCGAGGCGCAGCTCGCGATGGAGATGTTCGCCGCGAGCGGGCAGCTGCGGTCGCTCGAGATCGCCGAGGTGAATCCCATCCTCGATGAGGAGAACAAGACCGCGGCGCTCGCGGTAGAGCTCGTCGCGAGCGCGCTCGGCCAGACGATCCTATAGGGGGTGCGCAAGCGCGTCCTCCATCCGGCGCCCGTGCGTCGGCGGGCATATATTCGCGTCGCATAGCACGCGCGGAGGTGTCGGCCATGGAAGGTCCTGACGGTGTGATCTCTCGCCGCAGGTTCCTGCAGAGTCTCGCCGCGGTCGGGGTCGTCGTGGCCTGCGGTCCGGCAGGTCCCGCGGCGGGGCCGGCCACGACCCCACCGCAGGACCCGTCGAAGCCGGTGAGCATCGAATGGTGGCGGCGCAACTACACGCCCGGCAGCCAGAACGCGGAGACCGTGACCTCCGACGGCGCGGTCAAGGGCTTCCGCGCGCGCAACCCCAACGTCTCGATCTCCATCCAGGGCGGGCCGTTCGGTCCCGAGACGGACCAGAAGTTCGACATCGCCATCCTGCAGCAGAAGGCCGGACCGGACGTGTTCCACACCACCGGCGGGGACGTGCTGAAGTACGCCGCCGCGGGCCAGCTCTCGGAGCCGCCCCTCACCGAGGCCGAGCGCCGTGACTTCAACGCGAGCGCGCTGACCGCGACGACGTACAAGGGCAAGGTCGTGGCGTACCCGCTGTGGATCGTGCCCTGGTTCGAGTACATCAACCTCGACCTGTTCAAGGAGCGCGGCGTCACGCCTCCCGCGGACGGCAGCTGGACCTACGACCAGTTCCTCGACGCCGCCAAGAAGCTCACCTTCAAGCGGGCGGACGGCAAGCAGGTCTACGGCTTCGCTCACGCGAACGACGAGTTCGCCTTCATGCTGATCGACGGCGGGCGGCTCTACGACAAGGACGTCAAGAAGTGGACGTTCAACAGCCCGGAGGCCGTGAGCGGGCTCGAGAAGTGGGTCGCGCTGGCGAAGGAGAAGGTCATGCCGCCAGATTTCCTGACCCTCAACCCGAACGACGCCCAGGCCCGGTTCATCAGCGGGGAGATCGCGATCCTGCAGCGGCCGAGCGCGATGATCAACGTGCTGAATGCCGACGCCAAGTGGAAGTACGGCACGAACTGGGAGATCGCGAACTTCCCGAAGAGCCGCGGCGATCAGACCGCCTGGGGCGGTGTGGGCTTCATCGCGGTCCGCGAGCAGCAGGACGGCGACAAGAAGGCCGCCGCGCACCGCTTCGCGAACTACCTCACGGGCCCGGACATCGGGCCCGACCTGAAGAAGATGAGCCCGGCCATCGAGTACTGGCTCGCGCCGGCGGCACGCACCTCCGCGGCGGGGATCTACGGCGAGTACCACCCGGCCAAGGCCAAGGTCGCGAAGATGGGGTCCTTCACCTACGTGCTGCCGAACGTCAGCACCTGGGCGGAGATCGACCAGAAGCACCTGCGGCCGGCGCGCGACGCGGCGCTCGAGGGCAAGAAGACGCCGAAGCAGGCTCTGGACGAGGTCGCCGTGGCCGCACAGCGGTTGCTGGACGAAGCCAACAAGTAGCCGCGCTGTCTCGCCGCGCCCACCCACCGGGCGCGCGCGCCGGGCGCACGCCGCGGTAGCGGTGCGCGCGGCCCTGCGGCGGCACGCGTGGTCGTACCTGTTCGTCCTGCCCACGTTCTCCGTGTTCGTCGTCTTCACGCTGCTGCCGGTGGGCCAGGCGTTCCTTCTGTCGCTCCAGAGCGCGCGCATCACCGGCGGGGAGTGGATCGGCCTCGCGAACTTCGTGACGCTCGCGGAGGATCCCGTGTTCCGTCAGGCGCTCGGCAACACGATCCTCTACTCGACCATCGTGGTGGCCGCGCAGCTCACGCTGGCGATGGTCGTGGCGAGCCTCATCCAGCCGCTGGGCGCGCGCACGCAGACCTTCTACCGTGCGCTCTTCTACCTGCCGCTCGTGAACTCCGCGATCCTCGTCGCGATGGTCTGGCGCTGGATCTTCAACCCGAATCCCTTCGGGCTTGCGAATACGGCGCTCGGCGCGGTCGGGATCGAGCCGCTGCTCTGGATCGGCAGCTCCGATCAAGCGCTCGCGGCCGTCATCCTCAGCGCGGTCCTCACCATCCCCGGCGGCGGCGTGGTCCTCTACTCCGCCGCGATGGGCTCGTTGCCGAGGGAGCTCTACGAGGCGGCTGACGTGGAGGGGGCGGGAGCGTTCACCAAGTGGTGGCGCATCACCGTGCCGCTGCTCAAGCCGGTGACGCTCTACCTCATCGTCGTCTACACGATCCTCGCGTTCCAGGTCTTCGAGCGCGTCTACGTGATGACGAACGGCGGCGGGCCGAACAATGCGACGATCACGATCGTCCAGCTCATCTACAGCACCGCTTTCCAGTTCGGCCGCTACGGGCTCGCGAGCGCCATGGCCGTGGTGCTGTTCCTGATGGCTGTGACCGTCGCGGTGATCCAGTTCCGCTCGCTGAGGTCCGATGTCGAGTATTAGGACGCGGCTCCCGCTCCATCTCGTGCTGCTCTCCGTGGGCCTGCTCTCGCTGTTCCCGCTCTACTGGCTCTTCCTCACCTCGCTCAGCCCGGCCCAGTACGTCGTGAAGGTCCCGCCCGAGGTGGTGCCGCGGGAGATCACGTTCAGCAACTACCAGCGTCTCTTCGAGACCACGCCGATCGTTCGCTGGCTGCTGAACACGGTCGTGATCGCGGGCGTCATCACCGCGTTCCACCTGCTGTTCGACAGCATGGCCGGCTACGCCTTCGCCAAGCGCCGGTTCCCCGGCAAGAGCGTCCTGTTCTGGCTCGTCGTGAGCACCCTCACCGTGCCGGCCCAGGTGACGCTGATCCCGGTCTTCTTCATCCTGCGCACGCTCGGACTGCTCGACACGTACCCAGGCGTGATCCTGCCGGGCCTCGCCGACGTCTTTGGGGTATTCCTGATGAGGCAGTTCATCCAGACGCTGCCGACCGATCTCGAACACGCCGCGCGGATCGACGGCGCGTCCGAGTGGCAGGTGTTCTGGAAGGTCATCATGCCGCTCTCACGCCCGGCCCTCGCGGTCCTCGCGATCTTCACGTTCCAGCACTACTGGAACGCCTTCATCTTCCCCCTCGTCATCCTTCGCGATCCGGCGAAGTATCCCGTGCAGGTGGGGCTCGCCACGCTCCAAGGCGAGTTCAACACGGACTTCGGCATGCTCATGACGGGCGCCGCCGTCGCCGCGATCCCGATGATCGTCGTGTTCTTCGCGTTCCAGCGCCACTTCCTCGAGGGCATCCGGGTCGGCGGGGTGAAGGGGTAGCCCGGGCTCATCGCAGCATGCCGCGGTAGATGCCGGGTGTGGAGCCGGGGATCTCGAGGGTCTGGACCACCTTGTCGTAGAACTCGCGCGGGCCGACGCCGCCGATCACCGCGTAGGCGTACCCATGGGCCGACATGGCGTGCAGGCACTCGAGCAGGAGGGCCGCGCCGATGCCCTTGCCCCGCTCGCGCTCGGCCGTCGCCATTGGTCCGAAGAAGCCGAGCGCGGTCGCGTCCCAGCACGCCATGCCCACCAGGCGCTCTCCGCGCACCGCGACGTGGCAGCCGACCGGCTGGTGCGCGAACGCCACGTCGCACTCGCTGGCCCAGTGCTCTCCGAACTCCGCGCGGACCCAGGCGAGCACGGCGTGCTTCTCCGGCGGCAGGCCGCGGCGGAGGTGGACCCCCTCCACGGTCCGGCGCGGCGGCAGGTCGTAGAGGCGCACGAGCAGGTCGGTCATCGTGCGAGCGCCCGCTCGAGCACCGCCACCGTCGTCGTGTGGTCCCGTGCGCGCGCCAGGTCGAGCGCGCTCCTGCCGTCGTCGTTACGGGCGCGCGGATCGGCGCCGCGATCGAGGAGCAGCTCCACGAGCTCCCGGTCGCCGCTCTCCGCGGCTCCGTGCAGCGGCGTCCAGCCGTGGCGCTGCTTCGCGTTCACGTCCGCACCCGCCTCGACGAGGGCCTTCGCGATCCGCGCGTCGCCGCCGTCCGCGACGGCCGAGTGCAGCGCCGTCACCTGCATCGGGTTCCTCGCGACGGCCTTCACGTCGGCGCCCTGCGCGATGAGGTGGTCGACGACCTCGGGCCGGCGGAAGAACGCCGCGAGACCGAGGGGGAAGAACCCGTCCGCCGCGTATGCGTTCACGAGCGAGGGGTCGCGCTGGACGTGCGCGCGCACCTGCGCGAGGTCGCCGACCGCGGCCGCCTCGAAGATCGTGAGGTCGCCCTTGCGCCTCGCGAGGAGCTGCGCCAGCTCCTCCTTCCCGTAGTACGTCGCGACGAGCACGGCGGACACCCCGTCCTCCCCGGCCCGCGCGAGCGCGGGATCCGCCGCGAGCTCGCGCTCCACCGCCGCCCGGTCGCCCTTCTTGATCGCCTCGAAGAACGCGCTCATGGCCGCCTCCCCTGCGTCGTTGACATTCGTTAGGTAGGCTAACTAATATCACGGCGTGAGCCCGCGTGCAAGCCCCCGCGACGTCGCAGACCGCCTGCACTCCGCGGCGATCCACCTCCTGCGGCGCGTGCGGAGGACGGATCCGCAGACCGGCGTCTCCGCCGCGCAGCTCTCGGCGCTCTCCGTGCTCATGGGAGGCCCGCGAACGCTCGGCGAGCTCGCCGCGGCCGAGCAGGTGCGGCCGCCGACGATGACGAAGCTCGTGCAGGAGCTCGAGCGCGCGGGTCTCGCCGCTCGCGAGCGCGACGCCGCCGACGCGCGCGTCGTGCGCGTGCGCAGCACCGCGAAGGGCCAGCGCGTCCTGCAGCGCGGCCGGGAGATGCGGATCACGGAGCTCGAGCGCCGGCTGCGCGGGCTCGATGCCACCGAGCTCGCGACGCTCGAGCGCGCCGTCGGCATCATCGAGCGCGTCGTGCGCGACTGACCCTGCCGCGACACTAAACTCGGGCTATGCAGAGGGACGGGCGCCGCGTCGTCGTGACCGGCGTCGGCATGGTCACGCCGCTCGGCGCGACCGTGCAGAAGACCTGGGAGGGCCTCGTCGCGGGCCGCAGCGGCATCGCGACGATCACGCGCTTCGACCCGAAGGCGCGGGGCCTCGAGGTGCACATCGCCGGCGAGGCGAACGACTTCGACCCGCTCCTGTACATGGACCGCAAGGAGGCGAAGCGGGCCGACCGCTTCGCGCAGTTCGCCGTCGCGTCCGCGTCGCAGGCGCTCGCCGACTCGGGGCTCCAGATCACCGCGGACATCGCGCCGCGCGTCGGCGTCGTGTTCGGGTCGGGGATCGGGGGCGTTTCCACGCTCGTCGACAACGTGATCGCGCACGAGAAGGACCCGCGCAAGGTCTCCGCGTTCATGATCCCGATGATGATCATGGACATGGCGTCCGGTGAGGTCGCCATGAAGTTCGGCGCAAAGGGCCCGAACCTCGCGACGGTCTCCGCCTGCGCCTCGAGCGGCCACGCGATCGGGTTGGCGCTCGACGCGATCCGCCGCGGCCAGGCCGACGTCATGCTCGCCGGGGGCTCCGAGGCCGGTCTCATCGCGGTCGCCATCGGCGCCTTCGACGCGATGCGGGCGCTGTCGCGCCGCAACGACGAGCCGGAGAAGGCCTCACGGCCGTTCGACAAGGAGCGCGACGGCTTCGTCTTCAGCGAGGGCGGGGCCTGCCTCGTCCTCGAGGAGGAGAGCTTCGCGGTCGCGCGTGGGGCGCGGATCGTCGGCGAGATCTCAGGCTACGGCTCGACGGCGGACGCGCACCACATCACCGCGCCGCCACCGGGAGCGAGCGGCGCGGTCCGCGCGATGATGGCCGCCATCGAGGACGCCGGCATCACGCCGGACCAGATCGGCTACGTGAACGCGCACGGGACCTCCACGCCGGCGAACGACGCTGCGGAGACCGCGGCGCTGAAGACGGTGCTCGGCGACCGTGCCGCGAGCGTCCCGGTCTCGTCGACGAAGTCGATGACCGGGCACATGCTCGGTGCGGCGGGCGCGGTGGAGGCGATCATCTGCATCCTCGCGATGCGCGACGGCGTGCTGCCACCCACGATCAACCAGGATGTCGCCGACCCCGAGTGCGACCTCGACTACGTCCCGAACCGCTCGCGCAAGGCCGATGTCGAATACTCGCTCTCGAACTCGATGGGCTTCGGCGGCCACAACGTCGCGCTCGTCATGAAGCGCCGGAACGGCGCGGCATGACCGGCGTGAGCGCCGCATGAGCGACGTGCGGGAGCGCGCGACAGAGCTGGCGCGCGAGCTCATCGGACGCCTCGGCTCGGATGGCGTCCGCGAGCTCGAGGTGCGCGAGAACGGCATCCGCGTGCGCGTCGTCGCCGCCGGCGCGGCGGCCGCTGCGGCACCGGCTTCAGCCGCGGCTCCCGCTGCGGCCGCGCCCCCGATCGCGCCGGGCGGCGGCGCGATGGCCTCCGTCGTCGTCGCGCCCGGGACCGCCGCGACCGGCGCGAAGACGGTGAACGCGCCGCTCACCGGCATCTTCTACCGGTCGCCGTCGCCGCAGGCGGGCCCGTTCGTGCAGGAGGGCTCGACCGTCGCGGTCGGTGACGTCATCGGGCTCATCGAGGCGATGAAGCTGTTCAACGAGATCAAGAGCACCGCGGCCGGGCGCGTGAAGCGCATCGTCGCCGAGAACGGCAAGCTCGTCCGCGCTCACGCGCCGTTGATCGAGCTGGAGTGACCGTCCTGGGCGCGGCCTGCGTGGTGTGCAAGACCGCGCTCGGGGCCACGCCGATCAGGCTGCGCTACGAGGGCCAGACCTACGCCTTCGATCGCGACCTCTGCAAGCGCATCTTCCAGGAGAACCCCGACCGCTACCTCGACGCGGACGGCGGAGTGCTGCCGGAGCCGAGGTAGCCCGTGCGCGCGTCGTGGCCGGCCCAGCTTGCCGCGGACCTCCGCACGGTCCGTGCGCGGCGCGGCACGACGCGGACGCAGGCGCTCGCCCGTCTTGCGGACACCGCGCACACGCACGTCGTCGCGGACGAGGTCGAACGGGTCCACGCGGATGCGACGCTCACCGACCCCTGGCTCGCGTACGCCGCGGCGCGGCGCCGGCTCGCGCGCGACGAGCAGGCCCCCGCGCTCGAGCTCCTCGCCCGCGCGCAGGCACTGCTCGGCGCCCGCGACGACGCGGCTCTCATCGCACGCGTCGCCTTCACGGTCGGCGGGTTGCAGATCACGGCCTCGGAGGCGGCCGCGGCAGACGTGACGCTCACGTGGGCCGAAGGCATGCTGGGCGGGCGCGCCGACGCCGCCCCGGACATCGCGCACCTGCGGGCGCTCATCGCGGAGCAGCGCGGCGACCGCGATCGTGCGCTGGCCGGGTACCGCACGGCCTTACGGCGGCGGGCGCACGCACTGACACCGCTCTCTGCCGTGTTGGCCATGCGCAACCTCGGCGCCGCCCTCGTCGATTCGGATCCGCTCGAGGCGAGGTCCCTCTACTCGCTCGCGCTCGCGCAGCTCCAGGCGCACGAGCTCGATCCGGCGATCCGGCCGGCGCTCGCGAACGCGCTCGCGTACTCGCTCATCTGTCTCGGCGACCTCCCGACCGCGCGCGAGGCGCTCGACCGCGCCGGGCGGGATGCGGTCGCGCAGCGCCGCGCGCGCATCGTCCTCTACACGCGATTCAACGGCGCGATCATCGACGAGCTCGAAGGGGCGGCGCCCGCGGCCTCGAGCGCGCTGGCCGCCCTGGAAGACGAGGCGCGGGACACGGGCCTGGAGGACATCGCGGCCTGGGCGCGGCTCCGGCGCGCCTGGCTTGACCTCCGTCGCGGGGAGACCGCGGGCATCGCGGCGACCCTCCTTCGGGTGCGCGGCGCGGCGTACACCGACGCCGTCGGCGCGCTCCGCGCGATCCTCGCGTTCCAGCGGTCGCGAGACGCGGAGGCGCGCCGCAGCTTCAGCGACACCGCGAGGCGCTTCGGAGCGCGCGGCGATCGCCTCGGGCAGTTCGCCATGCTGCTGTGGCTCGCGCTCGCCGAGGAGCGTGCCGGCCGGACGGTGGCGGCGCGCCGTCAAGCGGCCGCCGCGTGCGCCCTCGGTTCGGAGCGCGGCTTCGTGCTCTCCCCGAACTGGTGGGCGCCCGAGATCGTCGACGCCGCGCGCCGCCTCGCGTCGCGAGCGGATCTCGAGTACGCGGCTGGTCTGCACCGGCCGCCGGACGCGACCCCTCGCACCCGTTCCTCCCGCGTGACGATCTCCTCCGACGCGATCCGTGTCGATGGTGTGGTGCTGCCCGCGGAGCGCTGGCGCGTCGGCCGCTCCGGAAGCGGCGTGCTGCGCCGGCTCTTCGGCGCGCTCGTCGCCGCGTACCCGGCCGGCATCCACCGCGACGCGCTGGCCGACCTGCTCTGGCCCGACAGCGAAGGAGACAAAGCGGTCCGCAACCTGTACGCGGCGACGGACGACCTCCGCCGTCTGCTCGCGGAGCTGCCGGGCGTGCGGCTGGCGTCCCAGGAGGGCCGTTACCTGCTCGCGTTCGGAGACAACGTCACGCTCGGCTGACCCCCAAGAGCTCCCCCCAACCAGGCGCGCAGGCTGCGGCGGTCGGAGGTGACCTCATGCCGATCCCGCTCATGCTCAGCCTTCTGTTCGCGGTCGCGGTCCTCGGCGTCCGGGCCGGTGCGGTGATCGCGTCCGACCGCGACACGCTCATCTGCGGGACGCTCACCGCGCACGAGCGCTCCAGCGCCGAGCGCACGGGAAGCGTCACCATCGGGGGCACCACGGTCGTGCTCGCCGCCGAGCCGCTGTACAGCGCGCATCCGGGCACGCAGGAGCGCCTGCGGGTCGGGACCGCGATCTGCTTCTCCGCGACCTACGACCCTGCCGGCGAGGCGTTCCAGTACCTCGTGAACGCGATGCCCGATCCGATGTGTGCGAAGGTCATCTCCATCGAGCGGCCATCTGCGACGCGGAGCGGGAGCGCGCGTCTCGAGTGGCTGGGCACCGGGACGTTCGCGATCCCGGCCGGCACCGATGTCGGACCGGATACCTTTCCGGGTCAGCCGTGCTTCCGGCTCGCCCTCGACCCGGCGGGCAGAGCGCAGGTCGTCGGCCGCGTGCTCACCGTCGCGGATCGCACCGCGCTGCGCTTGAGCGCCTGCGGCCTCGTCGTCGCGTGGGACGCGCCCACGCGCGTCTCCGCGGGCCTGCTGCGCCACGACAGCGCGGGCACGATCCGGATCGGCACGCGGACGTACGTGATCGCGGCCGGCACGGAGTACAGCACGGTGAACGCGTCACCGGTCGTCGGCGAGCCGACGTGCCTGAGCGCGGCGCTCGACGCGGACGGCCTGATCATCGAGTACGCGGCCCAGCCCGGCCTGCTGAGCCCCGTCTGCGCGTCCGCACCGGTGGAGTACGTCGCGCCGACCGCGATGGCCGACGGCGCCGTCGTGACACATCGCGGTTCGATCTACACCTACACCGCCGGAAGCTTCCGCTACCGGATCCCGGCCGGCACCGCGATGCCCGCGGATGCCGCGAGCGGTGCGTACTGCTGGGTGCTCTCGCTCGACGCGGGCGGCGACGCGATCGTGACCGGGGCACGGGAGCGTCCGCCGGTCGAGGGCGTCGCGACCGCGCCGCGGACCAGCCCCGCGATCGGCTCGCTGCCGAACACGAGCACAGCGCCATCCCGCGAGGCGTTCGCCAGCCTTCCGATCGAGGCATGGCCGTGACCTCGCGGCAGGTCGCGGTGCTTGCGGTCATCGGCCTCGGCGCGGCGCTCGCTGCGGCGATCCTTCTCGCTGATCCGGCCAGGCCCGCCGCGAGCCCGACGCCGGCGGATCGGCTGCGCGCAGCCACGGCGTCCATCGGGCCGTCATCCAGCCCGAGTGCCGGGATCCCCTCCGCCACGGCGCCTGCGCGCTCGCCGAGTGCGGGCGCCGGCGTGCAGGGGCTCGAGACCGCCGGCCTCGGCACCCTGCGGGGCGACTGGGTCTTCGCGGTCCGCGAGACCTACCTCCCGGAGACCGTACGAGTTCGCGTGGACGTCCTTGCGGCCCCGCTCGCACCGTCGGGCACTGCACCCGCGCCGCGGACCGTCGCGTCGTACGTGAAGTCGGCCGGTGGCGTGACGCTGCCTCCGTCCGAGGTCCTGCCCCGGCAGTTCTCTCCGGATGGACGGCGCCTTGCGCTCAACACGCCGATGGGGATCGTGCTGCTCGAGCTTGAGACCGGCAGCGCGCGTGTACTCGCCGAAGGTCAGGACCCGATCTGGGGATACGGCGAGCGCGTCGCCTTCATTCGCGGCGACCCGAGCGCGCCGCGCACGCAGACCACCAGCTGGGTGATCTCGGCGTCCGGCGGCACGCCCGTCGAGCACATCTGCGGCCCGGCTCTCGCGTGGACGTACGACGGGTCCGCCTGCGTCCGCGGCGCCGCGGGCGGCATCGTCCTGGACTTTCCGGGCCAGCCCACAGGATCGCCCGGCACCGGCTGGTCCATCGCGTTCGACCCTTTCTCGCGGGGCGAGGTGCCGCTCACCGTCCGCCCGCAGCCCGGTGTCACCGTCCTGGCCGTCGCGTCGACCGATCTGCCGCGGGGAGGAGCGGCGCAAGGCCCGCGGACCGACGGCGCGCATCAACACCAGATCGAGGTGCTGAGCACGTCCGGTGGGTCGCAGACGGTCGTCGCGAGCGAGAGCGGCCGCTTCACGGAGGTGCGGTTCGCCGAGCCGCGCTGGAATCCTCGCTCGGACCAGATCCTCTACCGCATCGAGGGGTCTCGGAGGCGCGAGACCCACATCGTCGATGCGACGACGAAGCAGGATGTCCTCGCCCGGATCAGCGGCATCGCGCGCGCTGCTGAGTGGACGCCGAACGGGGAGCAGATCGTGTACCTCACGCATCCGGACATGCCGGTCGGCCATGCGACAGAGGTTCGTGCGGTGCGGCCCATCAGTGGGCGCGACGACCGCGTGCTCATGCGCGCGGACGGCGCGGCGCAGACGACGTTCACCAGTCTCGCCGCGCGCGGATATCCCGACTAGCCGAACCCGAGCGCGCTCGCGACGAGATAGCCGATCGAGAGCGATCCCGCGAGGCCCGCGACGCCCCAGGCGAGGCCCGCGCGCAGGCGGCCGTTCGCGTCGTCGCCCATGACGGAGCGGTCGCTCGCGAGCCGCGCGATGAACACGAGCACGACCGGCAGCAGCAGGCCGTTCACCGCCTGCGACACGACGATGAGCGGGAGCAGCAGGTCGTGCGGGAAGAGCAGCACGAGCGCGCCGCCCGCGACGATGAGGAAGGTGACGATGCCCATGAAGACGGGCGCGTCGCGGAAGTCGTGGCTGATGCCTGACTCCCAGCCGAACGCCTCGCAGATCGCGTAGGACGTCGAGAGCGGCATCACCGTGAGCCCGAGGAGCGACGCGCCGAGCAGTCCGACGCCGAAGAGCAGCCCGGCGGAGTCCCCGGCGAGCGGCCGCAGCGCCCGGGCGGCCTCCTCCGCGGTGTTCGCGGGCACGCCCGCGGGATGCAGCACCGAGCCGGACACGACGAGGATGAAGAACGCGAAGACGCCCGCGAGCGTCGCGCCCATGAGCGCATCGAGCCGCGCGGAGCCGAACGACTCGCGGTCGATGCCCTTGTCGACGACCGACGCCTGCAGGTAGAAGAGGAGGTACGGCGTCACTGTCGTGCCGACGAGCGCGAGCGCCATCACGAGCGCGTTCGGCTCGGCCGGGATCCGCGGCACGAAGCCTCCGGCGACCTGCGCCCAGTCCGGCCGGAGGATGGCGATGCTCACGGGGTACGCGAGGAACGCGAGGATGAGCGCGAAGAGCGCGCGCTCGACGACGTGATAGCTCGCGAAGACGATGAGGCCCCACACGACCAACCCTGCGACCGGGACGCTCACGAACGCGGGGACGCCGACGAGCCCAAGGCTCGCGGCGATGCCGGCGTACTCCGCGACGACGTTGCTCGCGTTCGCGACGAAGAGCGCGAGCATCGCGACGATGGTCCAGCGGACACCGAAGCGTTCCCGGATGAGGTCGGAGAGGCCCTTGCCCGTGACCGCGCCCATGCGCGCGCACATCTCCTGAACGACCGCGAGGCTGAGGCTCGCGACGAGCAGCAGCCAGAGGAGCGAGAACCCGAAGCGCGCGCCCGCCGCGGTGTACGTGGTGACGCCGCCTGCGTCGTTGCCGGCGAAGCCGGTGATGATGCCGGGACCCATGACCGCGAGGAACGCGGCGATCGCCGCCCGGCGCCGCCGGACCCGCCTCACCGCGCGATGGTCCGGAGCGACCTCTTCTTCCAGCCGCGCGGCAGCATGAGCTCGACGACGTCGTCGACGGTGACCGTGCCGAGGAGCTTGCGGTCGGCGTCGACGACCGGCACCGCGAGCAGGTCGTACTTCGCGATGAGCGACGCGACGTCCTCCTTCGACGTGTCCGCGTCGACCTTCAGGATGTGCGGATCCATGATCGTCGCGAGCCGCTCGTCGGGCGGCGCGACGACGAGGTCGCGGAGCGAGACGACGCCGTCGAGGCGGCCCTCGGCGTCGATGACGTAGAGGTAGTACGCGCTCTCGGGATCGGGCTTCAGCTCGCGGAGCCGGTCGATCGCGGCGGCGGCGGTGAGCTCCCGCGGGAGCGACACGAAGTCGGTGGTCATGATCCCGCCGGCCGAGTCCTCGGAGTGGGTGAGGAGGTGCTCGACGTCCTCGCCCTCCTCCTTCTCCATGAGCTCGACGAGCTCCTCGCGCTGCTCCTCGGGCAGGTCCTGCAGGAGGTCGGCGGCCTCGTCGGGCGCCATCTCGTCGAGGATGTCCGCGGCGCGCGCCTCGTCGAGGTCGCCGACGATCTCGACCTGCATCTCGGGGTCGACCTCGGCGAGCGCCTCCGCGGCGGTCTCGATGTCGAGCTGCTCGAACACGGCGACGCGCTCCTCCGCGGACATGTCCTCGACGATGTCGGCGATGTCCGCCGGGTGGAGGAGCGCGAGCTTCGCGTGCGGGACCGTGAGCCGCACCTTCGCGTCGCCGGTGTCGATCGGCTGCACGAGGTTCCAGGGGATGATCCCGCGCGGGAGCTTGCGTCCGAAGACCCCGGCGAGGCCCTCCGCGAGGCCCTCGCCGCCGACCCGGCGGAGGAGGCCGCGCAGCCCGACGTCCGCGCCGACGAGGCGGAGCTGGCCCGCGGCCTCCTCGAGCTGCAGGTCGTTCACTCGCACGATCTTCGCGCCGGTCGTGTCGACGATCTGCTTGTCCATGAGGTCGCGGCCGAGACGCAGCGCGTCGTCCGGCAGGCCCGCCTTCACCACCTGGTCGAGCGCGACGCGGACGCGGTAGTGGCCGACCTCGCGCGCGAGATCGGCCCAGCGGATGGCGTATTCGCCCGTCTTCGTCGTGACGATCGCCCACTGCACCGGCGGGAACTGGGCGCTCGGGATGACGGCGATGTCGATGAGCTTCGCCACCTCGTCGCCGCTCGGCCCGAGGATCTTCCGGTCCAGGATCTCGCTCAGATACGGCACCGCGCGGAGGGTAGAGCACGAGGCCGTGAGGGGCTACGAGCAACGGGCTACAATGAGCGTCCCCATCTCGCTTCCGGAGGCGCTATTCCATGCCGACCGCTCCTGACACCGGCGTCCGCACCCGCGGCCTTGGCGAGCAGTCCATCCAGGCTGCCCTCGAGGCCGACTGGCCGCGCGCCATCGAGCTGAACAAGAAGATCCTCGAGGCGGTCCCCGACGACGTCGAGGCCCGCAACCGGCTCGGCCACGCCTACCTCGAGCTGAACAAGCTCGACGAGGCGAAGGCGGCCTACGCGGAGGTCCTGAAGCTCGAGCCGAACAACACGATCGCCCTGCGTAACCAGGCGCGGATCACCTCGCTCGTCGAGCACAAGACGAAGCCGCACCTCACGAAGACGCGCACCCAGTCGCGGCTCTTCATCGAGGACATGGGCAAGACCGGCATCCTCCGCCTCATGAACCCGGCGCCTTCGCACGTCCTCTTCAAGTACTCGCCCGGCGCCGATGCCGAGCTCCGCGAGCAGGATGGCCTCGTCGCCGTGCACGCGCGCGACGGCGAGATGCTCGGCTTCCTCGAGCCGAAGGTCGGCCGCCGCCTCCTCGACCTCCTGAAGACCGGCAACCAGTACATCGTCGCGCTCGTCGCGAACGATCAGGCGAACCCGCGCGTCGCGATCCGCGAGACGTTCCAGAGCGCCGAGAACGCGCACCGGATCTCGTTCCCCGGCCACCACCGCCCGGCGGAAACGAAGGAGCGCGCCTACATCAAGGGCACGTTCTTCCGGCTCGGCGAGGACGAGGACGGGGCGGACGAGGCCGAGACCGTCGACGAGACGCTCGAGGCGTCGGCCGACGACGCCGTCGACGAGGTCGACACGCCGGACGAGCGCCTCGTGGTCGAGGACGACGACGAGGATGACGACGCGGAGGAGTAGCCTCCGCCCGCTCGCGGCCTGCCTCGCGATCGCGCTCACGCTCGCCTGCACGACCCCGGAGCCGCGCGTCCGGCTGCAGGACGCGACCGAGGGCCCGCGCCTGGCGACCGCGGCGGCCGCCGTGCTCCTCCAGCTCTCCGCCTACGACTACGCGCTCGTCGGCTCGCTGACCGGGCAGCGCGACCGCGTCGTGTCGACGGAGCGGTACTCGACGGTCGCGCGCGACGCGGTCCGCGAGATCAACTCCATCGCGAGCGAGACCGTCGCCGTGACCGCCGACACCGAGGGTCCCATCCGCGAGCGGCTCGTCGCGCTCGCCGACCGCCTCACCCTGCTCGGGCGGGACGTCACGGCGTACGCGGATGGCGGTGACGCCGCGGCGCTCGCGCGCGTGGTGGAGGGCGTGAGCGCCGGGTGGGAGCGTCTTCGGGAGCTCTCCGTCGCGATCCCCGGCGACGCGGACCTGCAGCGGACGCTGACGCGCGGGACCTCCTTCGTCGTGACCGCCCGGACCGTCCGCGTGTTCGCGCTGACGGTCGGCCCGTACGCGACGCAGGCCGACGCGGACGCTGCGGCGCGCCGGATCGGGCAGGTGGAGAGCGTTACGCGGGCCTCTCCGTTCGTCGTGCGCGTCGGCACCTATCCCGACCGCGCCGCCGCCGACGCCGCCGCGGCGGCGCTCGTGCCGAAGGGTTTCGCGACCTCGTCCGTCTCCGAGGAGCAGCAGCACGCCTTCGCGCGCAGCGGGCGCGCGCCCGACGTCGAGCTCTGGCGCGAGCCTGCCCGCTTCTTCGACACCGCAGGCGGCGCGCGTCGCGTCGCGGTCTCGCCGGACGGCGCCTGGCTCGCGACCGGCAGCGACGACGGGACCGTCGCGATCTTCTCGGGGGACGGGCAGCTGCGCGCGCTCCCGAAGTTCAACGCCGGGATCGCCCACCTCGTCTTCTCCGACGACAGCGCGTGGCTCTTCGCCGGCGGCGTGACGCTCGCGAACCTGCGCGTCCCGTCCGGGGCCGCGTTCGGCACGACGCTGCGCCTGCCGAACGCGGCGACCCAGGCCGTCTTCGTCCCCGCCGCACGCGCGTTCGCGGCGTCGTCGAGAGGGCCGACCGGGCTTCCCGGCGGCGGGGGAGGGCTCGTCGCCGGCCGCGCCCCCGACGGCGCGACGCTCGGTGCGCCGTTCCCCCTGATCACGCCCGCGGCGGGCTCCGTCCTCGCCGCCTCGGTGGCCGGGGAGCTGTACATCGCGACTCCGGCGTCCGGCGGCGCGGGCACGGACATCGAGGTCTTTCGTGTCGGGGCGGAGCGCTTCCCGCGCGGCATCGTGCGCCTGCCCGGCACGGTCCGCTCGCTCGCCATCGACCCGACGGGCACGCGCGCGGCCGCGCTGACGGACCAGGGCGTCGTGCGCTTCGGGCCGCGGGACGGCGATCCCGCGAAGACCGTGAGCACGGTCGCTCCGGCCGCCGCGCGCGAGATCGCGTTCGGGGCGGACAGCGCGCTGTACGTCCTCGAGCCGACGCGGCTCCTCGCGCTCGAGCCGACCGGCCAGCCCCGCTGGACCGCCGCGCTCACCGACGGTCGCCGCCTCGTCGCGGCGAAGCGGATCATCGTCCTCGACGGGACCGAGCGGCTCCTCGCGCTCGACGCGGCGGGCCGGCCGGAGGAGCTCGGTACTGGCGGCACGATCCAGGACATCTCGGCGTCCGCGGACGGCGTCCGCGTCGCCGCGCTCGTCGACGCCAGGAGGGCCGTACTCTTCACCTTGCCTTGAGCGCTCCGGAGCGGATCCAGAGCTTCGTCCCCTTGGAGTCGGTACCCCTTCCGCGTCCTCTGCACCGGTTCGGCGGCGCGTTCCCCACGCTCCTCGCCGAGACGTACGCGAGCGCGTACACCTCGCCCGGCGCGGTCATCCTCGATCCGCTCGCGCGTCCGTGCTCCGCCGCGGACGCCGTCGAGGGCGTCGGGACGCGCCGGGGCGCCGGCCGCTCGCCGCAGCCCCTCGGCGAGTGGGCGCGGGGCGCGATCGCGGCAGCGCCCGGCGCGGACGAGCTCACTGCGGCGCTCGAGTCGGTCGCGGGAAGTGCGCTCGCTGGCGTCGCGCACCGCGTCGCCATGCGCGAGCTCTACGCCTCGCGCTGCGCGACGTGCCGCGGCCCCGTCGTCGTCGAGGCCTTCCTCTGGGAGCGCGACGCGCCGACGCCCTCGAAGAAGGCGTTCCGCTGCGCGATCTGCGCGCGCGAGGGCCGCGCGCTGCTCATGGAGAGCGTGTCCGAAGAGGATCTCGCGCGCTCGCGCGCGATCGACGCGAAAGGCATCTCGTTCTGGCAGTTCGTCGAGCGGTTCGGCGGCGAGCCCGAGGCCCAGTCCCTCGGCGCGACGGTCGCGTCGCTCTTCACGCCGCGCAACCTCGCGGCGATCATGGGCACGCTCCGCGCGGTCGAGACGTCCGGCAGCGACGGTCCGGTCCGCGACCTCCTGAAGCTCGCGCTGCTGGAGGTGCTCGTCGGCGGCAGCTGCCTGAACGCGCTCGCCGGCCACGCGACCGCGCTGCGGATCGAGAAGGCCCGGGCACGGCGCGGTCATGCGTCGCAGTTCCGCGAGATCAACGTCTGGCTCGAATACGAGCGCACCGTGCGTGACCTCGCCGCGTGGCTCGCGACGCGGCCGCGCCGTACCCGCCAGGTGCAGCCGGCCGACGGCCCGGCGGACCTCGCGCTCTTCGAGGCGCCGGCGGAGGACGCGCTCGGCGCGTGGACCTACGTCGCGAGCGTGCTGTTCCTTGGCGCGAAGGCGGCGCGGCCGCTCGACGCCGGGGACGGGCGACTCGCCGCGCGCGAGCGCCTCCTCCGGCTGTCGCGCCACGCCTTCCTCGACGCGCATCGCGGCTCGCGACCGGACGCGCCCGCCGTGGTCTACCTGCCGCGCGCCGAGGCCGCGTCCGTCGCCGCGGTCGCGCTCGCCGGCGCCGGTGTCGGCTACCGCCTGCGCGGGATCCTCTACCAGGAGGACGCGCTCCCGAGCGCGTACGGCGGTGCCGCGGCCGTCCTCGATTTCGATCGCGAGGTGCCGCTGCTGAAGGACCAGGCGCCCGCCGACGCGGTGGGGATCGAGGAGACGATCCGGCAAGGCGTGCGCGACGCGATCGCCGCCCGCGGCCGGCCGGTCTCGAGCGACCTCGCCGCCGCCGCGGCGCTCGAGGCGCTCGCGAAGCGGCGCCTCCTCGCGCCGATCGCCCTCGCGCGCGCGGGCGGCGTGAGCGAGCTCGAGCTGTTCCTCGACCACTTCAAGTCCGCGCTCGCGGACGGCAGGCGCACCGGCATCGAGCGCGTCGCCAAGGGTGAGGACGCGGAGTACGCGCTCACGACGGCGCAGCCGGACCAGTCCCCGCTCGAGGACCGCGTCGAGTGGGGGGTCTGGACGCTCCTCTCAGCGGCGCGCGACGTCGACACGCGCACGCTGCTCCGCCGCGCCTATGGCCTCTTCCGCGGGATCGAGACACCCGATCGCGAGCTCGTGCAGCGCTGCCTCGCGTCCTACGGCGTGCAGGGCGACGACGGCCGCTGGCGGCTCCGCGAGGAGGACGGGCTCGTGCTGCGCCAGGCCGAGCAGACGACGCTCGCCGCGACGCTCGCGGACGCGGGCCACCGGCTCGGCTTCAAGGTCCGCTTCGGCCGCGAGCTGCGCCGCCGTCCGCTCCCCGCGCCGCTCGCATCGCGCGGGAGCATCCTCGCGGACCTGCTCAACGACGCGGACCGCCAGGCGCCGCTGACGCGGTCGGTCCGCGGCGGATCGGACGCGCTCGATCTCGTCGACGTCGTCTGGTACGACCGCGCACGGATGACATTCCTCTGGCAGCTCGACTGGACCGCGCGGGCGCATCGGAGCGTCGTCGCGCTCGGCGAGGCGATCCCCGACGACGACCGCGTCTTCCGCTTCTACGCCGTCGCGGACGCGCGCCAGGCCCTCCTCGCCTGGAAGCTGGGCCGCCTGCCCCAGGTCGCCGAGGCCGTGCGGAAGCGGGGCTGGCGGCTCGTGAAATGGGAGCCTTTGCGCCGGTTCGCCTCCGACCCTGGCGCAGAACTTGCCGATTTGGAGCCGGTACTCGGTCTGGATCCGGGGGTGGAACAAGCCGGGCAGCAGTTGGTGTTCCAATGGTGAACGCGACGGCCGTGGGCCGGACGAACAAGGAGATGTGAATTGGGGAAGCCGACCCAGATCAGTGACGCGAATTTCGAGCAGGAAGTCCTGAAGTCCGACAAGCCGGTCCTCGTCGACTTCTGGGCGACCTGGTGCGGACCGTGCCGCATGGTCGGCCCCGTCCTCGAGGAGATCGCCGCCGAGAACGACACGTTCAAGATCGCGAAGCTTGACATCGACGCGAACCCGATCACGCCCGGACGCTTCAGCGTCCGCGCGATCCCGACCATGATCCTGTTCAAGGACGGCCGCGAGGCGCAGCGCGTCGTCGGCTACCAGCCGAAGCACAAGCTCCTCGAGCAACTGCAGCAGCACGTCGGAGCGGCCAAGGCGTAGCGGGCGCTCTTCTCGCCGCGCGGTCCCGCGTCCGCCGCGGGTAGACTCACGCCATTCGCGCCGACATCCCCATGAGAGCGCGGGGGCTCCGGTGAGTCCCTCGGTCTTCAAAACCGTTGACGGGGCGTTTGCGCGTTCCGTGGTGGGTTCGACTCCCATGCGCTCTCGCTGAGTGCGGATCTGAGTGGCTGAAGAGACCCGCGTCCCGACCGCGGAAGCCGTACCGGCCGATACCGGCCGCACGTCCACGACCGCGGCGCTCCGCTACCGCGACTTCCGCCTCTTCTGGCTCGGCATGGTCGTCTCGAACGTCGGCAGCTGGATGCAGCTCTATGGGCTC
>DASUCM010000098.1:0-14134 GCA_036276035.1 Candidatus Limnocylindria bacterium
CAAGGGGGACAGCGCCAGGCGCATCATCGAGCAATGACCGAGATCGCCGCGGAGCGGTACCAGCAGCTTCGCGCATGAAGGCCGGTCGGTACGTCCTGTATGCGAGCACGGTCGCGGCCGTGCTCGTCCTCGCGCTCGTCGCCGGCTTCGGCCTCCGGGAACGGGACCAGGTCGTGACGCCGCCGAGCCCGTCGCCGACGCCGTCGGTAAGCGCACCGACTGGCGCCTCCGCGTCACCTGCGACCGCGAGCCCCGCTTCGACGCGGTCCGCGTCACCTTCGCCGGCGGGCGGTCGGTACGTGAGCGCGCTCCTCGGCTACTCGCTCGAGCTCCCGCCCCCGTGGCACCGGTCCATCTGCAACGGCACGGTCACGCAGCAGACGCCCGTGCCCCAGGGAGAGGTCTTCCACGGCGTTGCCCCACGCGACTGGACGGCTGGTGACACCGGCTCGCAGCACCCGGACCTGCGTGTTCTCGCGGAGGCGAACCCGGACGACCTGACCCCGCGGCAATGGGCGGAGTCGGGGCGGAGCGGTGCGACGCTCGGCGAGCAGGTCGAGGACGTCACGTACGCCGGTCGCCCGGCAGCACGCAAGGCGGTGCCGGGCGGCATCCCCACCTACTTCGTGCAAGACCGTGGTCGCATGTACGTGGTCGGGCCCGGCCTCTTCGGACCGCACGATGCCGCTACGCGGCAAGCGATCGTCCGCATCATCGAGTCGTTCCGGTTCATCACGGACGCCGAGCAGGCCGCCGCACGCGCGGCACTCCCCACGGCGCCACCACCTCGGACGCCCGAGCAGGTCGCCGACGGCGTCGCGGCCGCGTTCGCCGCGAAGAACGCCAGTGCGCTCGCAGAGTTCGCGGCCCCCTGCATGGGCACCTTCGGAGAGCAGGCGGGCGGGACGACCGTCAGCCGTGAGAAGTACCTCGACGATCTGCGCGCGGCGTTCGGCGCGGGGCTCGTCGTCACTGTTCGACCGCGCCCGTTCGAGGGCGACCGCACGGCTGCCTTTCCGCAGCTGACGATCCAGTCGACCTGGCAGGACGCCCGCGGGTCCGTCGAGCGCAAGCTGATGCTCCGTCCCGGGGTCAACGACCGCTGGGAGTGGCACGGGACGATCGAGCGCTTCCGCTGACCGCTGCCGCGCGAGCTGCCGCCCCGCGACCGGTGGCGTCCCGCGCCACGAAAGGAGCCAATTCTGATGAAGACCGGACGTGCCCTGCTGTTCATGAGCGCGATAGCTGCCGTGATCGCGCTCGCGCTCATCGCCGGCTTCGGCCTCCGTGACCACACGGAGGTCGCCGCGCCGCCAAGCTCGCCGTCACCGACCGCCAGCGTGACGCCGGCGCCCACACCGACGGCGACCGCTTCCACGGCATCGCCCGCCCGGACGGCCACGCAGGCCCCCACGGCCGCGCAGACCGGGACGATCACGGGCTTCCTCGGCTACCCGTCGAACTTCATCCCGCCGCTGACGGTCTACGCGGTCAGCGTCGCCGACCCGCGCGTGCACTTTTCAGTGGACACGTCGCGCTACGGCGGTGACCCGAGCGCTCCGCCTCCTTCGGCTGCGCCAGGAGCGACGGCCCCGCCGCGGCCGAGCTACACCATGACCGGCGTCCCGCCCGGGACGTATTACGTCCTCGCGTGGCGGAACGACGACGTGAACGTCGAGGCGAAGAACGCCCCCGGCGTCTATTCGAAGTACGTCGTGGAGTGCATCCAGCCGGGCGAGAGGGCGCAGGCGACCGGATCCTGCCCGGACGACCACTCCTTGTTGCCGGTGACGGTCAGGGCAGGGGAGACGGTCATGCGGATCGATGTCACCGATTGGTATTACCAGCAGGGCACGACCTACCCGTCGCGGCCGCGCTGATCCCGACTACGCGCGGTCCGCAGCGACCTTGCCCCGATCGCTCGCCATCGGGTAGGTCCCGAGCACGCGCACCCACGAGCAGCACGTGCGCAAGAGGGCCATCGCCTCCCGGGCGGGCGACGTGGCGACATCGCCGTGGATATCCACGTAGAAGACGTAGGTCCACGGCCGCTCGCGGCTCGGACGCGATTCGATCTTCGCGAGGTTGACGCCCGCGGTCGCGAAGGGCTGCAGCGCGCGGACGAGCGCGCCGGGCCGGTCGTCGGTGGCGAACACGAGCGAGGTCTTCGCCTCGCCGCTGCGGTGCACCGCCGGGATCGCGGCCTGCGGCGCGTCGCCGCTGCGCGCGAGGACGAAGAACCGCGTCGAGTTGTCGGCCACGGTCTGGATGTCCGCCGCGAGGACGACAAGCCCCGCGCGCTCGCCCGCGCGCCGCGACGCGACCGCGGCGACGCTCAGGTCGCCGGCCTGGCGCACCTCGTCCGTCGCGCCCGCGGTGTCGAACGCCTCGCGTGGCTCGATGCCGCGCGACCGGAGGAACGCCTCGCTCTGCGCGAGGGCCTGCGGGTGCGAGCGCGCGACGCGGATGCCCTCGAGCGTCGCGCCCGGTAGCCCGAGCAGGCAGTGGCGCACGGGGAGGATCGCTTCCCCGACGACGGTGAGGCCCTCGTGGTGCAGGAGCAGGTCGTAGACGTCGTTCACCGCGCCCGCGGTGCTGTTCTCGACCGGCAGCACGGCCGCGCCCACGCTGCGGCGCTCGAGGTCCTCGAACACCGCGGCGAAGGTGCGCTCGCCGACGAGCTCGGCGTCCGGGAACAGCTGCGCCGCGCACTCCTCCGAGTACGCCCCCGCCGTCCCCTGGTACGCGACGCGCAGGCTCACTCCGCCGGGCGCAGCAGCCCGATGAGGCCATCGAGCGCGATGAGGTACGAGCGCCAGCCGAAGCCCGCGACCGCGCCCTTCGTGGCTGTCGCGAGGATGTCGGTCCGCCGGAACTCCTCGCGGGCCGCCGGGTTCGTGAGATGCACGGAGACGACGGGGATCGCGATCGACGCCACGGCGTCGCGTATCGCGACGCTCGTGTGCGAGTAGCCGCCCGCGTTGACGATGATCCCGGCCGCCCACGTGCGCGCGTCCTGGATGGCGTCGACGAGCACGCCTTCGACGTTCGACTGCGCGCTCCGCACCTCGACGCCCAGCTCCCTGCCGCGCGCGGCGATGCGTGCGTCGATCTCGGCGAGCGTCAGCGTCCCGTACACGGAGGGCTCGCGCTCGCCGAGGAGATTGAGGTTGGGCCCATGCAGGACCAGGACCTTCATGAGCGCAGCATCGCGAGCGCTTCGCGCGGATCCACGCCGGTGACGAGCGCCGCGCCGCCCTCGGCGGGGACCACGAAGCGCGCCTTTCCCGCCGCGCGCTTTTTGTCCGCGCTGAGCGCGGCGAGCAGCCGGTCCTCGTCGAGCGGCGGCGCCACCGTCGGGAGGCCGAGCCGCTGCAGCACGTCGGCGACGTGGACCGCGAGGCTCGGATCGCAGGTGCCGAGGAAGGCGCCGAGCCGCGCTGCGGCGACGAGCCCGATCGCGACCGCGTCCCCGTGGGGCACGAGATAGTCGCTCGCCGACTCGATCGCGTGCGCGTAGGTGTGCCCGAGGTTCAACGCCCGCCGGACCCCGCGGTCCAAGGGGTCGGCGGCGACGTACGCGGCCTTCACGCGCAGGGACTGCTCGACGGACCAGTCGAGCGGCGCGTCCGCGGCGAGCGCGAGCGCGGCGGGCGCGGCGAGCACGAGCGACTTCACGACCTCGGCGAGGCCCTGCCGCAGGACCTCCGTCGGCAGCGTCGCGCAGGCGGCAGGGTCGGCGATGACGAGCCGCGCCGGATGGAACGCCCCGACGAGGTTCTTCGCGCCCGCGTGATCGATCGCGACCTTGCCGCCGACGGAGGCGTCGGCCATGGCGAGCACCGTCGTCGGGACGTTCACGAGCGGCAGTCCGCGCGCGTACGTCGCGGCGGCGAACCCGGCAACGTCGAGCGCGGACCCGCCGCCGACCGCGACGATCGCGGCGCTCGGGTCGAGGTCCTCGTCGCGCAGCCGGTCCCAGAGCCATGCGAGCACGTCCGCCCGCTTCGCGCCCTCGCCGGCGGGGAGGGTGATGGGGCCCACAGGCTCGATGCCCGCCTCGCGCAGCGCGTCCGCCACGGCGGCGGCGTGCGTCTCGGCGACCGCCGAGTCGGTGACGATCGCCGCGCGCACGGTGCCTGGAAGGGCCTCACGCAGCGCGCCGGCGGAATGCGCGAGGACCCCGTGACCGACGATCACGCGCGTCGTCGTGCCGCCGGTCGGCACGGTCAACGACACCGGGCCCGCCGTCTGCGCCTCGCGGTAGCGCTGCGCGACCTCGCGCGCGACGTCCCCGACCGCCCGGCCCGTCGTCACGACCGGCGTCCCGAGCCGTCCGTACTCCGTCCGCCTCGCATCGAGGAGCTCGCCGATGCGCGCGCGCACGTCTCCGCGGAGCAGCGGGCGGTCTTGCGCCTCGCCGAGCCGCCGCGCGATCTCGTCCGGATCCGCGGTGAGGAGGACGACGAGAGCGCTCGCCGCGAGCGGCGCGAACGAGGCACGCTGCAGGGGCGCGCCGCCACCGGTCGCGATGACGGTGCCCGAAAGGCATGCGGCGTCCCGGAGCGCGAGCCGCTCGCGCGCGCGGAAGCCGGCCTCGCCCTCCGTCGCGAAGATCTCGGCGACGCTGCGGCCGGCCTGGCGCGCGACCGCGTCATCGAGGTCCAGGAACGGCAGCCCGAGCTCGGCGGCGACCTCGCGGCCCACGGCGGTCTTGCCGGTCCCCATGAAGCCCGCGAGCACGAGGTTCGCGCGCCCGCCGGCCAGCGGCGGCGCCGGAAGCGGGACGATCTCCACGGCCTCGCTCACCTTCACGGGAGCGGCGCCGGCCGGTCGCGCTCGCGCGCGGCACAGATGAGGTCCAGGCGATCACCGCCGTACCGCTCGAGGACCGCCTCAAGGAGGACCCACGCGACCATCGCCTCGCCAACGACGGCCGCCGCAGGGACCGCGCAGACGTCAGATCGCACGTACGGCGCGTCAGACGCCGTCCCGCTGGCGAGATCGACGGACGCGACCGGCGACCGCACCGACGAGAGCGGCTTCATCGCGGCCCGAACGATGAGCGGCTCCCCGTTCGTCATCCCGCCTTCGAGCCCGCCCGCGTGGTTCGAGGCGCGAGCGAGCGAGGCCCCGTCCCGCGTGATCGCGTCCTGCGCCCGCGATCCCGGCAGCCGCGCGGCCGCGAAGCCGTCGCCGATCTCGACACCCTTGATCGCGTGGATCGAGCCGATCGCCAGCGCGATCCTGCCGCCGAGGCGGCGGTCCCACTGCACGTGCGAGCCGAGGCCGGCCGGCAGGCCGGTCGCGAACACGACGAACACTCCGCCGATCGTGTCGAGCGTCTCCTTCGCGCGGTCGATGGCCGCTCGCATCCGCGGGACGGCGCTCTCGTCCGGCGTGCGAACGTCGTTCGCCTCGGCGGCGGCCGCCAGCCCGCGCAGCGCCGGAGCCCGCAGCGTTGAGAGCGGCGGGACGCCGGCGTCCACGTCGCCGATCGCGGTCACGAAGGACCCGGTCTCGATCCCGAGCTGCTCGAGGAGCTGCTTCGCGATCGCACCCGCGGCGACGCGGCCCGCCGTTTCCCGTGCGCTCGCGCGCTCGCGGACCGCGCGGAGATCATCGCCGCCGTACTTCCGGTTGCCGGCAAGGTCCGCGTGGCCCGGGCGCGGCGCGGTGAGGGGAGCGGGCTCGGCGGGCTGGTTCGCGAAGTCCCGATTGACGATGCGCAGCGCGATCGGCGCGCCCGTCGTCACGCCCTTCGCGATCCCGCCTGTGATCTCTGCGTGATCGCGCTCGATCTTCGTCGACCGCGCGCCACGACCATAGCCCCCCTGCCGCCGCCGCAGCTCCGCGTCGATACGGTCGCCGTCGAGCGCGAGGCCCGCGGGGAACCCGTCGACGATCACGGTGAGCTCCGGACCGTGCGACTCACCCGCCGTCAGGAAGCGGATCACGCGGGCACCGGCCTCTCGAGCGCGTCGTAGGCAGCCTCGCGCATGACGTCGCGCGGCGGCTCGACGCCGGTCCAGAGGAGGAACGACAGCGCGCCCTGCTCGATGAGCATCTCGATGCCCTCGATCGTCGGCGACCCCTCGGCGGCCGCGCGCTCGAGCAGTGACGTGCGTCGCGGGCGGTACGCGAGGTCGAAGACAACGAGCTCGGGGCCGAAGGGGACACGGGGCAGCGAGCCGTCGTCCCAGGCCGCGGCGGGGACCGCGCTCACGAGCAGATCGCTGTCGTCGAGGACGAGGTCGAGCCCGTCAAGGGCGGCCACCTCGACGCCGGCGATGTCGCGCGCGAGCCGCGCGGCCGCATCCGCGCTCCGCCCGGCGACGCGCACCGTCATCCGCTCGCCCGCGAGCGCGGCCGCGACGGCGCGGGCGGCGCCGCCCGTGCCGACGATGAGCGCGCTCCGGATCTCGCGGCCGCGGACGGCGCTCCGCAGGGCGCGAAGGAAGCCCCGGCCGTCGGTCGAGTCGCCGAAGGCGCGGCCGTGGCGGAAGACAACGGTGTTCACGGAGCCCGAGGCGCGCGCCGCCGGTTCGAGGACGTCCACGAGGCGCGCCGCCTCCTCCTTGTGCGGGATCGTCACGTTCAGTCCCGCGTATCCGGCGCGCAGCGCCGGGAATCGCGCCGGCAGCGCGCCGCGCGGGATGCGGAGGGCCTCGTACTCGAACGGCAGCCCGCGGTCGCGGAAGGCCGCGTTCTGCATCGCGGGGGAGACGCTGGCGCTCACCGGATCGCCGACGAGCGCGATCCGGCCTCCGCTCACGGCGCGATCTCCGCGAGCTTCGCGGCGAGCGCGCGCTCGTCGTCCAGGGACGCGACGAGATCGTCGAGCGCGCCGCGGAGGTCGGAGACCGCAGCGCGTGTCTCGTCCCCGTTCGCGGCGAGGAACGACGCGACCATCCCGGGGTCGCTCCGGGCGAGGCGCGTCGCGCCCGCGTATCCCGACGCGGCGAGCGGCGTGACGTCGCCGGCGCGCGCGGCGCAGCGCGCGAGCGCGAAGGCGAGCAGGTGGGGGAGCGCGCTCGTCCGCGCGACGATGCGGTCGTGCTCCCCGGCGCCGATGACGAGGGGGCGCGCGCCGGCCGCGCGCACGAGCCGTTCGGCGAGCCGCAGCGCCTCGGCATCGTCGCGCACCGGACACAGCGCGAACGGCGCACCGGCAAGGGCGGCCGGGTCGGCGCCCTCGGGGCCGCGGCGCTCGGTCCCCGCGAGCGGGTGCCCGCCGATCGCGTGGATCCCGGCCGGCAGCTCGCGCATCGCGGCGACGACGCGCGCCTTCGCGGTGCCGGTGTCGATGACGAGCGAGCCGGTCCGGAAGTCCGCGGCGTGCCGCGCGAGCACCTCGACGATCGCGCTGACGGGGAGGGCGAGCACGACGACGTCCGCGTCCAGGGCGAGGCGTTCGGTCACGCGGTGCGCCGCGCCGCGCGCCACGCTCCTTCGCGCGACGTCGGGGTCGCGGTCGAAGACCGTGATCTCGCGGGCTCCGCCACCCGAGCGGAGCGCCAGCCCGAGCATCGTGCCGGCCTGGCCGGCACCGACGATCGCGACGGTGCCGAACGGCGCGCTCACGCGATCGCGCGGTCCACGGCCGCGGCGACGCGCGCGAGGTCGCGCATCATCCCCCGGAACCCCGCGGGGTCGAGCGACTGGGGGCCGTCGGACAGTGCGGACGCCGGGTCCGGATGGACCTCGACGAGGAGCCCGTCGGCGCCGCAGGCGAGCGCCGCCTTCGCGACGGCGGGAACGAGGTCGCGCCGTCCCATCGCGTGGCTCGGGTCGACGACGACCGGCAGATGTGTCAGCGACTTCAGCACCGGGACCGCGTTGATGTCGAGCGTGAACCGGGTGGAGGTCTCGAAGGTGCGGATCCCGCGCTCGCAGATGGCGACGTCCTCGTTCCCGTGCGCGAGGACGTACTCGGCCGCCTGGAGCAGCTCGTCGACCGTCGCGCCGAGCCCGCGCTTCAGGAGCACGGCGCGCCCGGCGGAGCCCGCGGCGCGGAGGAGCGAGTAGTTCGCCATGTTCCGCGCGCCGATCTGCAGCACGTCGGCGTGCTCCGCGACGACCGGCACGTCCTCCGGCGTGATGACCTCTGTGATCACCGCCATGCCGTGCTCGTCGGCCACCGCGCGCAGCAGGCGCAGGCCCTCGACGCCGAGGCCCTGGAACGAGTACGGCGAGGTCCGCGGCTTGAAGGCGCCGCCGCGCAGCACCCGCACGCCGGCGCTCGCGACGAGCTCGGCCGTCGTGCGCAGCTGCGCCTCGCTTTCGACCGCGCACGGGCCGGCCATGATCAGGACCTCGCGCCCGCCCAGGCGCGCGCCGTTCGGCAGCGTGATGACGCGGTCCGCCGGGTGGAAGTCGCGGCTCGCGAGCTTGTACGGGTGGAGGATCCGCACGACGCGCTCGACGCCGGCGAGCTCTTCGAAGACCTCCGCTTCGTACTGCCGCTCGTCGCCGATGACGCCGACGACGGTGCGCTCCACGCCGCGGGACAGATGCGCGCGGAACCCGAGCGACTCGATGCGGTGCAGCACCTGCTCGATGTCGTGCTCGCTCGCGTCGCCGCGCATGACGATCACGACGCGTCCCTCACGAGATCCGGCCGGAGCGTCGCGGCCTTGCCGAGGTACACGTGGCGGACCTCGGACTGCTCGCGGGTCGTGTTCCAGAGGATCAGGACGCGCAGGCAGCGGGGCACATCGATCGGGAGCGGGTGCTCGCGCACGAGCATGAGCGGCACGCGGTCCCACCCGCGGTCCCTCGCGACCGCGGCGGGGTTCGCGTCCGGGAGGTCGTCGGGCATGCTGAAGATGACGGCCGCCAGGTCCTCGAGCCGGCAGCCGTTCGAGCCGACGATGGCGTCGAGCAGCGTGGCCGTGGCGGGCCCGATCCCGCGCTCGTCCACGTCGATCGCGCCGCGGATCCCGCGGCATGCCGTTGCGCCTCCGTCCATCGCCCTTCCTTTCTGCGGCAACAAAAAGGCGTGGAGCCCCTCGCTCCACGCCTGCCGGATCGGTGTCTCGTCTTGTGGTCTAGCTCGCTGCGACCTCTGCGGCAGACGCGAAGCGGGCCGCGCCATAGGCGGCCTCCGCGAACACGAACTGCCAATACGAGCGCATCGGTCCCATCGTGGTGCCCGGGACCGTCGCGGTCAAGTGGGTCCGCGCCGAGCGTCGGCCGGCCGGGTCTCTCAGTGGCCGAGGCCTTTCAGCATCCGGTAGAAGTCAGGGAAGGTCTTCGTGACGGCGTCGGAGCCCTCGATGCCGACGCCCGGCACCTCGAGCCCGAGGATGGAGAACGCCATCGCGATGCGGTGGTCGCCTGCAGCGTCGACGGCACCGCCGCGCAGCGGCCGCGGGAGGACGCGGAGCCCGTCCGAGGACTCGATGACCTCGCCGCCGAGCGCGCGGAGGCCTGCTGCGACGGCCGCGATCCGGTCGCTCTCCTGCAGCCGCGTGTGGCCGACGCCGAGGAGCTCGCTCGGCGTCGACGCGCAGGCCGCGACGACCGCGAGCGTCGGGAAGACGTCGGAGCAGTCCCGCAGGTCCGCGATGACGCCGAACAGCGAGCCGGACCGCTTCACGGTCACGGAGTCGTCGCGCCGCGTGACGGAGCAGCCCATCCGCTCGAGGATCGTGAAGAAACGGACATCACCCTGCGTGCCGGCCCGCTCGCGCGCGTCCACGTGCTCGACGGTCACCGAACCGCCGAGGATCGCCGCGGCCGCGGCCGGATACGTCGCGGCCGTCACGTCCGCGGGGATGCGCAGGCTCCGCGCCTTCACGCGCTGCGGGGCCACCGCGTACGCGTGGGTCCCCGTCCGCTCGACGGTCACGCCGCGCGCGGCGAGCGCCGCGATGGTGAGCTCGACGAACGGCGCGGACACGAGGCCGCCCGAGATCCGCAGGCGCAGGCCGCGGGGGAGCGCCGGCGCGACGAGGAGGAGCGCCGAGGCGAACTGGCTCGACTCGTTCCCGGCGATGGTCACCTCGCCGCCCGCTATCGGCGCGTCGATCGTCAGCGGGAGCCGGTCGCCGTCGACCGCTCCGCCGAGCTGCCGGAGCGCGGCCGCGAGCGGAGCGATGGGCCGCTCGCGCAGACGCGCGCTGCCGTCGATCGTCACCGGGCCGCCCGCGAGCGCGGCGAGCGCGGTGACGAAGCGCGCCACCGTCCCCGCGTCCCGCGCGTCGATGGATGCCTTCAGCGCCGGGACCGCGCCCGCGCCGCCCGTCACGGTCAGCGTGCCCTTCGCGTCCTGCTCGACGCCGAAGCCGAGCCGGACGAGCGCCTCGCGCATCGCGCGCACGTCGTCCCCCGGGTCGAGGAGGCCGAGCCCGAGGCGTGATGTGCCGGACGCGAGCGCGGAGAGCACGAGCTCGCGGTTCGCGACGCTCTTCGAGGCGGGCACCTGCACGCGCACGCCCTCGAGGCGGCGGCGGAGCGGCGGTATCGGTCGCACCGTCACGGGAGGGGGATGATGTCACCAGGCATGGTCACGCGTCGAAGCAGCTCCGCCCCGCTCGTCCTCGTCGGCGTGGCGCTCGTGCTCGCCACGGCGGCATACACGGTGCTCTTCGGCGGCCTCACCGCGGGTCCTGAGGCACCGGGCGTCGGCGTCCCACAGCCGAGCGCGACGGCGCGGCCGACGGCGGCGGCGCGGCCGCCCGAGGTCACGATCGCCCACGACACCTGCTGCGCGCAGACGGCTCGCTTCATCCGGGCGACGTGGTCCTCGTCGGAGCCCGTGCAGGCGGCGACGCTCGCGCTCGCTCCCGACCCGGGCTTCGCCTGCAGCGCGACCGTCGACGCGACGGGCAGGAAGGGCACTCTCGGCTGCGCCGGCCTGTTGCGCGGCCCGGTCGACTACACCGCGACGCTCACGGTCCGCACGGAGGCGGGCAGCTTCCCGGTGCTGCACCGCTTCAAGACGATGGGGGACCGGCTCACGGGCGTGCAGTGGTTCACCGAGTTCGAGGACCCGCGCGGCGAGCCGCTCGCCTGCGCCGCGGCGAGCGTGCGCATCGTGCAGAACTACACGACGGGCCAGGACAAGGCGACCGCGGAGCAGATCCTCCGGCAGGGGCAGGCCTTCAACAAGAGCCGCGACCCGGGCCTCGACCCGGTCGCCATCGCGACCGTGCAGAAGGCGCTCGACGCGCGCAACAACTACCACTACTACCGGTTCGACACGAAGGAGGAGGCCACGCTCGCCGCGGCGTACTGGGTGCTGCGCAGTGGGAAGCCGGTGCATGCGATCACGCTCGCCGGTCAGCACGACCCGCTCGTGCTCGGCTTCACCGGCACGTTCGGCACCCACTTCGGCGATCCGGCCAACCGGATCACGGGCATGGTCATGCAGGACGCGCAGCGGGGCGACATGCGTCCGGAGACCGCGGGCCGGCGCCCCGACATGTACCGCACTCCCGGATTCCAGACCGGGCAGGTGATCGGCATGGACGAGTGGTATCGCGGCGAGTGGTGGTTCGGGTTCGCGTACGCGTCGGTCGTCGACGGCGTGAACATCGACCGCAGTGACGGCGTCTACCCGCGCCCGCACTGGGCCGGCACGTTCGTGATCCTCGTCGACGACGCCGACGCGGAGCACCCGAGCGACCGCGAGGGCCGCGTGCAGTTCCGCTAGGTGCCGCCGAAGGACTTCGACGCGCTGAGCGAGGCTGAGGCGCGCGCCTTCCTCGAGCGGTACGTCGCGACCGCGACCGAGCGCCTCGAGCGCTTCCTCGATCTCGTCGAGGAGACGGGGGGCCCATCGCGCGCGACCCTCGACCGCTCCCCGGAGAGCCTGGTGCTGCTGCACGTCTGGTCCGCCTCGCGCGCCCGGCGCGCCGATGCGCCCGACGCGGCCGGCACCCTGCCGGCCTGGTACGAGCCGGACCCGCCGGAGCTCGCGTCGCAGCGCCTCGCGCCGCGGACGATCGCCGACGCGGACGGCGTCGCCCTCTACTTCGCGGAGGTGCTGCGGCGTGGCTGGCCCGAGCTCACATGGGACATCGGCAAGGAGCCGAAGCGCTTCCGGTACGCGCACCAGCACAAGCCTCTGCTGAAGGCGGGCGAGGTCGACATCGACGTCATCGGCATCGCTTACGGCATGGGCGTCCGCGTCGCCATCATGGGCACCGGCCGCGAGCCGGAGGCGCTCCTCGACGTCTATCGCGCGTGGATCGTGGATCGGCCGGTGTGAGCTACGACCTGCGCATCGTGTCCCCGGGCCGCATCGACGTCGCAACAGTCCGCGACCTGCTCCTCTCGTCCGACGGGGTCGAGGAGCTGGGCGACGAGCTCATCTGGTCCGGCGAGGCGGTGAACGCGACGTTCGTGCTCGATCCGGACGAGATCGGCGTCGGCGTGACGTCCGGCGACGCGCCGCGTGCGGTCCTCCGGAGCGAGTTCCTCCGCGTGCTGGAGCTCGCGACGCGCGTCGCGGCCCTCGTCGGCGCGGAGGTCGAGGACGCGCAGCTCGGACGCGCGATCGGCGACGCCGACGAGGATGCGGTGCGGAGCTTTGCCGGCTGACCTCGCTTCGCAAGGCCGAGGCGGAGCTCCTCGAGCACATCCTTCAGGGTGTGCGGTCGCCGCTGCGCCCATCGCTCGGGTCGGAGCTCGCGCAGTGGCTGTCGCAGCGCAGGAGCTTCGCCGATCTGCTCTCGACGAACCGGGACAAGGTGCGCAAGAAGCTTCGCGCGGCCACGGATGACGCGTCGCTGCTCGACGTGCGCGCTGAGCTCCTCGTAGCCGCGCTCGTCTGCGCGGACCGCCGCTTCGAGCTTGCCTTCGAGGCGTACGGCAGCGGGAAGCGCGGCCCGGACTTCACGGTGTCCTTCCGAGATCACCAGCGCTTCGACCTCGAGGTCACGCGCCTGAGGCAGGTGCCATCCGATGAGACCGGCATGGCTGCGCGGCGCGTCGCGCGCGCGGTCCTCGCGAAGCTGCCGCAGCTCACGGCCGGCCTGCCGAACGTCGTCGCGGTCGTGGCCGACGAAGGCGCGTCCACGGCTGTGGTCGACGATGCGCTCCGGATCCTGAAGCGCGGAGTGCACGCGCAGTACGCGCGGCTGAGCGCCGTGGCCGTCGTGGGCGAGCGAGCCGGCGTCCTCGCGCTCGGACGCGACGCCCGCCATCCCTTGCCGCGCGAGGTCACGGTCGCCCTGTCGAGGTGCCTCGGCCCGTGATCCGCCTCGGCCCGCTTCGCTACGGCTTCATGAGGAGGACCGCGTTCGGCAGCTGCCGGCCTGGGCCGACCCGGTACGCGCCGTCGATGTACATCGCCCCCGTGCCGCCGCCGTCGAGGTTCATCGCGTCCCGCGCACCGAGCGCCTGCAGCACGTACGCGGAGTCCGTGACGCTCGCGTTCGACACGAGCGCGAGGAAGATGTGCATGCCGTCCGAGCCGATCGAGCCCTTCAGCCCGCGCATCTTCTGCGCGTCGCTCTGCTCGGCCTCGCTGTTCACGATCGCGCCGCCCTGGAGCAGCAGCGGGTAGTTCGAGATGCCGGCGGTGACCGGCCCCCTGTTGAACTGCTCGGCGCGCCGGAAGAAGGAGGGCGTCTTCCCGCTGAACGTGACGAGCGCGTTCACGGAGATGAGCGCGTAGCTGTTCAGCCAGCGGCCGAGGTCGCTGTTGTAGACGGCGTAGTCGTACGAGTTCACCTTGCCGGCGCAGCTCGCGTAGTCGGGCGGGCAGATGTACGTCCCGTTCATGCCCGCGTATGCGCCGTTCTCCGCGATGTACTGGGCGAGCGGCTTCACCGGGCAGCTGTCCCGGCAGTCGGTCGTGTTCGCCGTCACGGTCCGCACCGTGACGTCGGAGAGACGCTCCTTGATCACGTTCACGATGAACGTGCCGCGCGAGGTCGGCACGGTGATGTTGCTGTAGCCGAGCTGCGTCTGGACCGCCGGCGGCGGCGGCGGGGCCGGCGGCATCGAGCCGTCGCGATTGAGCACCGTGACCGCCCAGAAGACGCCAAAGTCCTCCATCCATGTCGCGCCCTCGACGAGCGGCCGCAGGTAGAGGCGGTAGTGGCCGGGCGTCTGCGGGGCCAGGATCGAGAACTGGAACCACGCGACCTGGCCCGGTCCGACGTACGCGGCGGGCTGCACG
>DASUCM010000099.1:0-8244 GCA_036276035.1 Candidatus Limnocylindria bacterium
ACCGCGGCGACGATCGCGACCGGCGACTCGACGGTCACGCGCTCGACGTCGTGGCGGGCGAGCTCCCGCGCGAGCATCCGCTCCAGCGCCTTGCGCAGCCGGTCCCCTGTCTCGAGCGGCACGGCGAAGCAGATCGAGTTCTCGCTCGAGGACTGGCTGATCATGAGGACCGACACCTGCTCGGCCGCGGTCGTGTCGAACACGCGCGCGGCGAACCCGGGGACCCCGCTCATCCCCGCGCCGGCGACGGTGACGAGCGCGAGACCGCCGAGCGACGTCGTCGCCTTCACGACGCTGCCGTCCCGTGGCGTCGCCCGCGTGATGGTCGTCCCGGCGTCCTGCGGGGCGAAGGTGTTCAGGATGCGCACGGGGATCCCCGCCTCGATCGCAGGCAGCACGGTCCGCGGGTGGATGACCTTCGCGCCGAAGTACGAGAGCTCCGCGGCCTCGGCGTACGAGAGCGCCGGCAGCGGCTTTGCGTCGGCGACGATCCGCGGGTCCGCGCTCATGACCCCGCTGACGTCCGTGTAGATGAGGAGCTCGTCCGCGTCGAGCGCGGCGGCGAGGACCGCGGCCGAGTAGTCGGAGCCGCCGCGGCCGAGGGTCGTCACGACACCATCGGCCGTCGCGCCGATGAAGCCCGTCATCACCGGAGTCCCGCCGTCGCGGTGGATCGACGCGATGCGCGGCCGGACCGCCGCCTTCGTCTCGGCCATGAGCGGGCTCGCGCTCCCGAAGGCGTCGTCGGTGACGATCGCCTCGGCCGCGTCGACCGGCTCGGCCCGCACGTCGATGTGCTCGAGCGCCCCGGCGACGATGAGCGCGGATGCGCGCTCGCCGTAGGCCCACACGGCGTCGCGCGTCCGCGGCGTGCACTCGTGCAGGAGCGCGATCGCGCCGAGGAGCGTCGCGGTGCTGTCCGCGAGCCGCTCGAGGTCGGCCATCACCTGCGCGGCACCGAGGTCGGTCGCGAGCTCGGCGTGCCGCTCGCGGAGCTCCGCGACGATGCGCTGCGCCGAGTCGCCGTCGCCCCGCTCCGCGGCACGGGCCGCCTCCGCGAGGCGATCGGTGGTCCCCGCGGTCGCGGACACGACGACGCAGCGCGCCTCCTCGGTGTCGCGGATGATCGCGAGCGCCTGGCGGATGGCGTCCGCGGTCCCGACGGAGGTCCCGCCGAACTTCAGGATCTTCACAGGCGGCCCCCGAGCGGTCCGGCCACTACCGGCCCCGCGCGATGGCGATGATGTCGCCGAGGACCGCGCTCGCGGTCGCCGGCCCTCCGGCGCCGGGACCCGTGAGCGTGAGCGTCCCGGCGAGGTCGGTCTCGAACGTGACGACGTTGGTCGGGCCGGCTGCGCTCCCTTCGAGCGAAGCGAGGTCGACCTCCTCCGGCCCGACGCGGGCCGACACGCGCTTGCCGTCGAGCTCGGCGATGGCGAGCGAGCGGACGGCCTTCCCGCGCCCGGCCGCGCTCTCCATCGCCGCCTGCGTCACACCGCGCAGCGTCGTGCGCCGGACGTCGTCGGGGCTCGTCCGGTGGCCGAGGATGTTGAGAAGGATGCAGAGCTTGTACGCGGCGTCCAGCCCGTCGACGTCGTTCGACGGGTCGGCCTCCGCGTAGCCCGCCCGCTGTGCTTCGGCGAGGGCGTCGTCGAACGAGGCGCCGCCCTGCATGCGCGAGCAGATGAAGGTCGAAGTGCCGTTCAAGAGCCCGCGTACCGTACGCGTTCGCGACGCACCGAGCGTGCGCGCCGCGGCGATGACCGGCACGGCCGCGGCGACCGCCGCCTCGAAGCGGAGCTGGCGCTTCGCCTGGCGCGCGGCCTCGTGCAGGGCCTCCCATTCCTTCGCGACGAGCTCCTTGTTCGCGGTCACGACGTGCTTCCCGCGCTCGAAGGCGGCGAGGTGGAGGTCCCGCGCCGGCTCGATGCCGCCGATGACCTCGACGACGATCTCGATCTCGGGGTCGTCGAGGATCGCGAACGGGTCCGCGGTGATCGGGACCTCGGCGGCGTCGCGGGGCCGGGCGGGGTCGCGGACCGCCGCAGCGACGAGCCGCAGCGGCCGTCCCGCGGCCTGGTCGAGGAGCCGTGACCGCTCGGCGACCGTCCGCGCGACCGCGGAGCCGACCGTGCCGAGGCCGAGCAGTCCGATGCCGAGCGGCCGCACCGGACTCACGCGATCGCCGCCTCGAGCAGGTCGAGCGCCGCGCCGACGCTCGCGAGCCGGTTCCCCGCGCGGTCGAACGTCCACTCGCACTTGCGGGCGGTCGAATGCGCGTCGCTGTCGACGGCGACGTAGACGAGGCCGACCGGCTTGCCCGGCGTGGCGCCGCCCGGACCCGCGATGCCGGTGATGCCGAGGCCGATGTCCGCGCGGAGCTGCTCGCGCACGCCGCGCGCGAGCGCCGCGGCGACGACCGACGACACGGCACCGTGGGAGTGGATGAGCTGCGGCGGCACGTCCGCAAGGATGCTCTTCGCTTCGTTCGAGTACACCGCCGCGCCGCCGAGGTAGACGTCGCTCGAGCCGCCGTGCTCGGTGAGGATCGCCGCGAGCAGCCCGCCGGTGCACGACTCCGCGCTCGCGACGGTGCGCTTCTTCCGCCGGAGCCGCTCCTGCAGCGCGCGCATCCGCTCTGAGAGCTCCGCGTAGGTCGGCGGCGCCTTCGGCTTCACCACTACGGCGTGAAGCTGCGCTCGACGACCTGCCCCGGCGCGCCGAGGAACCCGAGCTCCTGGCCGTTGAAGATCACGAACGTGGCTCCGGCGTCGCCGACGCGGAGCGTGACCTGGCGGCCGCTGAACGTGGCCGCCTGCCCTCTCGCGTAGATCCGGCCCGTGCCGGGCACGACCGCGTCGTCGACGACCGCCTGGAGCCACGACTCGGGGCCGTCGATGCGGACGGTCACGACCGCCGCCGTGAACGCGACGGTGACGCTGCGGGACTCCACGACCTCGGCCCCGGCCGCCGGGCGCACGACGACGCGGATCGTCTGCGCGCCCGCCGGGACGCTGATCGACTCGGCGAAGCGGCCGTCCGCGGAGACGGTGAGCGCTCTCCCGTTCGCGGTCACGGAAGAGCCCGCGGGCGCCCTGCCGGCGACCGGCACCGGAGCGTTCGTGTACGTCGCGCCGTTCGGGGGCAGCTCGAGCGCGATGGCCGCCGCTGGCGGCGACGGGCTCGCCGCGGCCGCCTCGTAGCGGATCGTCCGGGTCGCGTCGTTCTGCTTCTCCGTCGCGTCGCGGACGCGGACCTCGACGTGATTGGCGCCCGGCTTCAGCGGCACGCGCACGCTGAAGGTGCCGTCCGCCGCCGCGCGGATGCCGGTGATGATCTCGGGACCCGGGTCGACGCGGATGGTCAGGCGGCCCTCCGGGACGGTCTGTCCGCGGATCGTGTACTCGCCGACCTGCACGATCGCGTCGCCGGCCGGCTCGCTGATCTCGAGACGCGGGAGGACCGCGAACGTCGTGAACTGGTAGTAGAGGTACGCGAGGAAGAGCGCGACCGCGGCAAGGACGACGACCGGCACCAGGACCGCGGGCGTGAGGATGACGCTGCGCCGCATGATCGGCCGCATCGGCTCGAACGACCGCGGCGCGTCGGGCGCGCCGCGCTCGGTCTGGAACTGCAGGATGAGCGCGTCCGGATCGAGATCCAGGTACTCCGCGTAGTTGCGGAGGAAGCCCTTCGTGTAGACCGCGCCGGGGAGCGTCTGGTAGTCCCCGTTCTCGAGCGCGCGCAGGAACTTCTCACGGATGCGGGTGTCCTCGGCAGCCTGCTCGAGCGTGAGCCCCATCCGCTCGCGCTCCGCGCGCAGTGCCTCGCCGAGCCGCGCCATTACTCCTGGTCCTCGTCGGCGCCGCGCCGCGGGGGCGGCGCGCCGTAGACCTCCCGCATCTTCCCGGGGCCGACCGACGGTCCGATCGCTCCCCTGCGCTCCATGATGTCGATGAGCCGCCCGGCGCGGGCGAAGCCGATGGTCATCTTCCGCTGGAGCATCGAGACCGACGCCTGGCCGGCGCGCTGCACGATCTCGAGCGCCTCGTCGTAGCGGTCGTCATCGATGTCCTCGCCGTCGCCGTCACGGGACCGCGTGAGCTTGTCCTCGCCCTGCACGACGGAGGCGTGGCGGTCGTACGAGCGGCCGGCCTGGCGCACCCAGTGCGCCGTGAGCTCGCCGATCTCCTTGTCGGAGACGTAGACGCCCTGCGCCCGGATCGGGTTCGCGAGGTCCGGCCGCAGGACGAGCATGTCGCCGCGGCCCAACAGCTTCTCGGCACCGGTCATGTCCAGGATGGTCCGCGAATCGACGGCGGACGCGGTAGCAAAGGCGATGCGAGCCGGGAAGTTCGCCTTGATGAGCCCCGTGATGATGTCCACGGACGGCCGCTGGGTCCCGAGCACGAGGTGGATGCCCACCGCGCGGGACAGCTGCGCGATCCGGGTGATCTGCTTCTCGACCTGGATCGGCGACTGGAGCATGAGGTCCGCGAGCTCGTCGATGACGAAGACGATGTACGGCACCTTGTCCTGGCCTGTCCGCGTCTCGTTGTACTGGGCGATGTTCCGCGCGCTCGCGCGTGCCCAGAGCTTGTAGCGGCGGTCCATCTCGCCGGTGACCCAGTAGAGCGCGTTCAGGATCTTGTCGGGTTCGGTCATGACGTCGACGATGAGGTGCGGGATGTCCCGGAAGCCCGCGAAGTCGACGCGCTTCATGTCGCCGATGAGGAGGCGGACCTGGTCCGGCGTCTTCGACAGCAGGATGCTCGTGAGGATCGAGGTCATGAGCACGCTCTTGCCCGATCCGGTCTGCCCGGCGACGAGCAGGTGCGGCATCGCCGCGAGGTCGAGCACGATCGGGACACCGGCGACGTCGCTGCCGATGGCGAGGTTGATCTTCGCGCCCGCATCGCGGAACGCCGCGGTCTCCGCGACGTCGCGCAGGGCGACCAGCCCGACCGCCATGTTCGGGATCTCGATGCCGACGACGCTCTTCCCGGGGATCGGCGCCTCGATGCGGATCGTCCGCGCCGCGAGGGCGAGCGCGAGGTCGTCGTTCAGCGCCTCGATCCGGGAGAGCTTCACGCCGGGCGCGGGCTTCAGCTCATATCGCGTCACGACCGGTCCCGGGGTCACCTCGACGACCTTCGCGGCGATGTTGAAGTGCGCGAGGGTCTCCTCGATGACGCGCGCGCGGCGCTCGATCTCCGGCGCCCCGCCGGCGTTCCCGGTGTCGCCCTCCGCGAGGGTCTCGATGTCCGGGAGCACCCACTCGCGGTCCATCTGCGCGTGGAGGACGCCCTCCGCCGCGACGATCGCGGAAGGCAGGCCCGCGATCGGGCTGCTGACGGGCTCGGGCGCCGGCTCCGGCTCGACGGTAGCGGGCCGCGCCGGGACGACCGTCTTCTTCGGCCGCTCCTCGGGGATGTTGATGCGCAGCTGTGCCGGCTCCTCGGCCATCCTCGCCGGTGCCGTCTCCGGGCGCGCGGTCCGCGCGCTCTCCGGAGCGGGCCTCACCTCATCGGACATCGGCCGCTCGCCGCGCTTCGGCAGCGAGGGCATGGAGGGCAGCGACGGCCGACGTTCGAGGGCCGGCCGCGCGAGGTCAGCGAGCGTGCGGTTCGCGGCGACGACGATGCCCGCCACGAGGATGGCGACGAGCACGATCGTCGCGCCGACCGGGCTGAGCCCCGCCGACAGCGAGCCACCGATCAGCGACCCGACGAGACCGCCTTGTCCCGCCGCGACGTGCGCGATCCCGAGCAGAGCGAGGAACACGATCGCCACGCCGAGACCGGGCGAAACGAAGCGCCCTCGCAGCGGCGAGTGCCACACCGCGGCCGCGCCGAACGCGAGCGCGAGGGGCACGACGACGATCCCCCACCCGAGCAGGCTCACCAGCGATGTGCGCCACCAGTGGAGGAGCGCCCCCTGGTCGGTGAGGAGGGCGACGAGGGTGAGGATCGCGAACGCCGAGAGCGCGATCGCGCCGATCTCCGGCCGGATGCCGGTCGAGGAACGCTTCGTCGCGCGCCGGGTGGCCTGAGGGCGCCCTGCGGTCTTCCGGGCCACCTAGACCTGCATCACGACGGGCAGCACCATCGGCCGCCGCTTCGTGCGCTCGTACAGGAACGCGGAGAGGCTGCCGTGGATCTCGTCGCGCAGCGTCGCCGCCTCGACGAGGTGGTCCCCGGTCTGCGTCTCCTTCAGCGCCGCGAGGATGCGGGCCTTCGCCTCCTCCATGAGGTCCCCCGAGCCCTGCTCGGGCACGAAGCCCTTCGTGACGATGTCGGGCCCGGCCACGACCTGGCCGGTCTGCCGGTCGATCGTGAGCACGACCAGGAAGAAGCCGTCGCTGCCGATGGAGAGGCGGTCCCGCATGACCGACTGGCTCACGTCGCCGACGCCGAGCCCGTCCACATACACCTGGCCCACCTGCACGCGCTCCCGGACGCCGGCGCCCTTCGCGCCGAACTCGAGGACATCCCCGTTCGTCATCACGAAGGTGTTCTCGGGCGCCACGCCGAGGTCCATGGCCATCCGGGCGTGCCGGACGAGCATCCGGTACTCGCCATGGATCGGGACGAAGTGCTTCGGGCGGAGGATGTTCAGCATGAGCTTCAGCTCCTCCTGGCTCGCGTGGCCGGAGACGTGAGGGCGCTTCCCCGGCTCGTAGACGACCTCTGCGCCGAGCTTGAAGAGGTTGTCGACGGTGCGGCTCACGAGCTCCTCGTTGCCGGGGATCGGCGTCGCGGACATGACGACCGTGTCGCCGTCCTTCACGGCCACGTGGCGGTGGTCTCCGAGCGCCATGCGGGAGAGGGCGCTCGTCGGCTCGCCCTGGCTGCCGGTCGTGATGATGCAGACCTCGTGGTCGGGAAGCTTCCCGATGTCGCCGGCGTGGACGACCGCGCCCTCGGGGAGATCGAAGTGCCCGAGCTCCCGCGCGGTGCGCGAGTAGTTCTCCATCGAGCGGCCGATGATCGCGGTCTTGCGGCCCCAGGCGTGGGCGATCTCGATGATCTGCTTCACGCGCGAGATGTTCGAGGCGAACGTCGTGATGATCACGCGCCCTGGCGCCCGCGGCATGATCCCGTCGAGCAGCTCTCCCACGTGCCGCTCCGATGGGGTGTAGCCGGGCACCTCCGCGCGCGTCGAGTCCGACATGAGGAGCAGCACGCCCTTCGCCGCGATCGCGGACAGCCGCGCGAAGTCCGTCTGCCGCCCGTCGACCGGCGTGTGGTCGAACTTCCAGTCACCGGAGTGCACGATCGTGCCGTAGGGCGTCTCGATGGTGATGCCGACGGCGTCCGGGATGCTGTGGCAGACGTCGTACGAGTCGCACTCGAAGCGCCCGACCTGGAACGGCGTACCGGGGGTGATCTCGCGGAACGTCGTCTTGTCCGCGAGCTTGTGCTCCTTCAGCTTCGTGCGGACGAGCCCGATCGTCAGCTTCGTCCCGTAGATCGGCACGCTGCCCATGTCGCGCAGGAAGAACGGCAGGCCGCCGATGTGATCCTCGTGCGCGTGCGTGAGCACGACGCCGCGCACCTTGGCCGCGCGCTCGCGCAGGTAGCGCATGTCGGGGATGACGAGGTCGATGCCGAGCATCTCCTCGTCCGGGAACATGAGGCCGGCGTCGACGACGACGATGTCGTCGCCACACTCGATCGCCATCATGTTCTTGCCGATCTCGCCGACGCCTCCGAGCGGGATGACGCGTACCGGATCAGCCAAAGAGGTCCAGCTGCTTGGGTGTTTGTGCCACCACGGTCTCCTTCTTCTCTGCCGCGCGTTCGGTCGCGAGCATCGCCGCGAGGGTCTGGAAGTCCTTCTCGAGCTCCGCCCGGAGGCTCGGCTGGTGCAGCGCCGCGGCGGGGTGGAACATCGGGAAGACCGTCACGTCGGCCACGCGGCGCGGCCTCCCGTGGATCCGCGAGATCGACTCGCCGGGGAGGAACTTGTACATCGCGAAGCGGCCGAGCGTCACGACGACGCGCGGCCGCAGTGCCTCGACGTGCGCGCGGAACCAGGCGTCGCACGCCGCGATCTCGTCGGGGAGCGGGTCGCGGTTCTCGGGCGGCCGGTGGCGCACGACGTTGGTGATGAAGACCTTCGACCGGTCGAGCCCGATCCCCTCGAGGAGCTGGTCGAGCAGCTGGCCCGCCGCTCCGACGAACGGCCGGCCCTGGACGTCCTCGTTGTAGCCCGGCGCCTCGCCGAGGAAGAGGATCCCGG
>DASUCM010000100.1:0-2511 GCA_036276035.1 Candidatus Limnocylindria bacterium
CAGGAGCCCGAGGTCGACGACGGAGGCGAGCACGAGCGCGACGACGGGCAGGAGGAGCACGACGAGCAGGGACGCACTGCCCTCGTCGCGGCTCATCGCGCGACCTCGCCACGGGCGACCGCGCTCGACTGCAGCGGCAGCACGGTCGTCATCAGGAACGGGATCGCGATCCGGGCCTCGGAGCGGAGCCGCACGCGGACGGGCTCACGCCAGCCGACCGTCGGGGGCTCGACCGTCACGGTCACGCTGACGGGATCGATGCCGCTCGCGCGCAGCGATGAGTCGATGGCGAGCCGCAGCTCCGCGGAGTCGCCGCCGCGCTCGGCCGCCTGCCGCGCACCGTGCACGGCGACCGCGTCCTGCACCGACCAGCGCTGGAACGCTGCCCCGAACTGAAGGATGGCGAACAGGACCGGCACGAGGATGGTGAGGGCGAGCGTCGACTCCAGCGTCACGCCGCCACCTTCAGCCCGCGCGATCACTGCACGCCCTGGAGCTGCGTGACGAGCGCCTGTAGCCGGGCGACGAGCCCGTTGTTCCAGGCGGAGAGCCCGGTGACCAGTGTTCCCAGCACGACGGCCGCACCCACGACGTACTCGATCGTGGCCAGACCGTCGCGGTCGCTGAAGAAGCGTCGGAACATGTCGACCTCCGAAGGTGTGATGCGCGCACCTTCGGCCCGCGCGCCGGCGCGAGCGACCGGACCGCCGGCTGGTACCGGGGTACTAGAGCGCGGCGCTCACGTGGCGGCGTCGGACACGACGACGGTGTTCTTCCCCCGCTGCTTCGCGGCGCTGAGCGCGCGGTCGGCCTCGCGGAACAGGGCGTCGGCCTCCCGGACATGCGGGAACGCGGCGACGCCGATCGACACGCTCGTCGCGATCCCCTCCTGCTGGACGCTCGCGGCCATGCGGATGCGCTCGGCGGTCGCGCGCGCGGCGTCGAGGCCGGCCTCGGGCTGGAGGACGACGAACTCGTCGCCGCCGTAGCGCGCGACGATGTCGGTCGCGCGGACGTGCGCGCGGATCGTCTTCGCGAGGCGGCGCAGGTGCTCGTTCCCCGCCTCGTGGCCGAGCTGGTCGTTCACCCGCTTCAGGGCGTCGCTGTCGATGAGGACGAGCGCGAGCTCGTGCCCGTAGCGCATCGCGCGCGCGATCTCCTCCTGCAGCCGGGCGTTCAGGTAGCGGGAGTTGAAGAACCCGGTGAGCTCGTCGGTGATCGAGAGGCGCGTCGCCTCCTCGAACGCGTGCGCGCGCGCGAGGGCGGCTCCAGCGTGCGCGGCGACGACCTGGACCTGCTGGACGTGCCGCTCGTTGAAGTACCCCGCGCGCGGGTGGACCACGTACAGCGAGCCGTACATGTGGCCCTCGCTGCGCAAGGGGACGCCGAGCAGGGCACGGAAATCCGCGAGTGCGGCACCGCTGACCACGCCGCGGCTCTTCGTCAGGTCGTCGAGGAGGATCGGCTTGCCGCTGCGGTGCATCTCGTTCGAGTGCGAGTACGGCTGGTTCGGCGGGCTCTGCGCGAGCCGGTCGGCGTCGAGGTTGATGGACGCCGCCAGCCGGAAGAGCCGGTCGTCGCCGCGGCGCCACACCAGGCCCGCCTCCGCGCCGGTGATGCGCATCGCGCCGTCGATCGCGGAGTTCAGGACCTGTGAGAGCGTCGAGACCTCCGAGAGCCGCTGGCTGATGTCGCCGAGGACGGTGAGCTCCTCGAGGCGCTCGCCCTGCTCGCGGTGCGCGCGGGCGGCGGCGATCGCGAGCGCGGCCTGGTCCGCGAGCGAGCGCGCGAGGCGAAAGTGGTCGGCGGTGTAGCTGCCGGCCCCGACCTTCACCGCACGGATGACGCCGAGCAGCTCGTCCTCGACGCTGAGCGGGACCACGATGCCGGCCTTCTCGCCGAGCGGCACGCCGGTGATGGCGACCGCGTGGGGGTCCTTCGACACGTCCGGGATGAGCGCGGCCTCCCGCGTCTTCGCGGCCCAGCCGGTCACTCCCTCGCCGACCGCGACGGGGCGGATGCGCTCGCGGTAGTCGGCTGGGTATTGGCTCGCCTCGAACGCGAGCGCCGAGCAGACGAGCTTCTGGCTCGCGTCGTCCCAGAGGAAGATCGCCACCGAGTCCGAGGTCGTGATCTCCATGAACGAGGAGACCACGGCGTTCAGCGTCCCCTCGAGGTCGAGGGCGACGGCGCGGCTCGCGACCTCCGAGAGCGCCTGGAGCTCCGCGATGTCCTGCCGGCGGGCGGCGTCGGCCCGCGTGTGCACGATCGCGAGCGCGACGAGCTGCGCGAAGGCCGAGAGCTCCTCCTCGTCGGCCGCCGTGAAGGCGCCGACCTTCGGGCTCTCGACGGAGAGCACGCCGATGACGTCGTCGCGGACCGCGAGCGGCACGCAGATCTCGGACCGCGTGCCCGGGATGACGCCGATGAACCGCGGGTCGCGCGTCACGTCCCGCACGTTCAGCACCTTGCGCAGCTCGGCGCAGGCCCCGGTGAGCCCCCGGCCGATGG
>DASUCM010000101.1:0-7760 GCA_036276035.1 Candidatus Limnocylindria bacterium
GAGCGTGCGCGAGGCGGACGTGCGCTCGTACGGGCCCGAGCCCGATGACGTCCGCTCCTGGCTCGGGCGGCTCGCGCACGGCGAGGGCGAGGCGTACGTCTGGATGCGCGACGGCAGGGAGCTGCGCTTCGCGATCGGCAACGACCACGGCCCGCACGTCGCGTTCCTCGAGCCTCGCGCCCGGCCCAGCCTCTAGAGTCGAAGGATGTGCCGAAGCATCAAGACGCTCCGCACCGGCGCCACGCCCGCGTCCGAGGACGAGATCCGCGCAGCCGCGCTCCAGTTCGTGAGGAAGATCTCGGGATTTCGCACGCCGGCGCCGCACAACGCGGAGACCTTCGAGGCCGCGGTGGATGAGATCGCCGAGGCGTCCGAGAAGCTGCTGGGCTCGCTGAAGGTCCGCGGGGCGCATCGCTAGGGACGCGTCGCGAACTGCTCCTCGCCGCGCATCACGAAGGTGCCGGCGAGCGCGACGACGCTGATGCCAGCGAGAAGGAGCCACGCGGCGGAGAAGCCCCAGGTCTGGATCGCGTAGCCCATGAGCGGCGCCGCGACGAGCGCGCTCACGAGCCCGCCGAGCGCGGTGAGCCCCTGCGAGGCCGCGGGCGCGCGCGGCAACGACGCGGCAGCGGTGTTGAAGACCGCCGCGTAGGGGATGCCGCCGCCGAGGCCGACGCCGACGGCGCCGAGGAGCGCGACCGCCAGCGGGCGATCGGGGAAGACCAGCAGTGCGATCCCCGCGAGGACCACGACCTGCGCCCACCGCATCACCAGAAGGGTCGAGGCGATCCGGCGCGAGACGAGGAACCCGCCGAGCGGGCGCGCGACGACCGCGACCATCAGGAGGAGCGACCCGAAGATGCCGGACGTCGCGAGCGGGAGCGCGAACTCGCGGATGAGGAAGACGCTGATCCATGCTCCCGCCGCGAGGACGAGGCCGAATCCCGCGGCGTGCTGCGCGAACGTCCACCAGCTGTTCCCGTCGCGGATCGCGTCGAGCATGTTGCCCGGGCGCGGGAGCCGCGGGACCGGCGGTACCCGGAGCCAGAGGATGACGATGCACGCCATCACCAGGGCCGTCACGAGGAACGCGGTGCGCCAGCCGGCCCCTGCAGCGACCGGGGGCACGGTCCAGAGCGCGACCGCGCTGCCCAGGGGGAAGCCCGCCCCGAAGAGGCCGGTTCCGAGGTGCGCCCGCTGGCCCTCGAGCTCGTACCGCCGTCCGATGTAGCGGAGCCCGCCGAGCAGGCCGAGGCCGGCGCCGATCCCGCTCACGGCGCGGGTCGCGAGGAGGAGCGCATACGTCGGCGCCAGCGCCATGCCGATCGTGCCGGCGACGACGAGCACGATCCCCCAGGTGTTCACCGACTTCGGCCCGAAGCGGTCCGCGATGTCCCCGAAGAACACCATCGGCACGGCCGCCGCGAGGTACAGGGCCGTCGCGATGAGCCCGAGCTGGACGTCGTCGAGGGACAGCTCCGCCGCGATGAGCACGGCCACCGACGCGTAGCCCGCGTAGCTCCAGCCGACGAGCGTGCTCGTCGCGACCGCGGCGGCGAGCGTGGCCCGGCGGGAGCTCATCGGCTCATAGGCTCGCAGACTGCGCTCCGTGGGGCCGCGCAGATGGAATAGGGCCGGAACCTTAGCGTTATACCAATATGTAATTATGTAATCCACACCGATAGGGGGCTGGAGGAGGACCATGGAACCGTCAGAGATCAAGAGCTGGATCGCGGGGCGCGTGCCGCAGGACTGGTACGAGGGGGCCCCGGAGGTGCTCGTCGACCGCGACGAGATCGTCGTGATCGGCCGCATCGCCGATGTGGCCCAGCAGGACGGCGTCGACCTGGCCTCCGCCCGCGCCGGCCGGGTGAAGCAGCACCGCGAAGCGACGCGCGAGGCGCGCATGCGGATCGCGCAGGAGGCGCAGGGGAAGTTCGGCCGTCACGTCTCGTGGGGCGCGCGCATCGCGGACGAAGGGCACCTCTTCACGCACCTCTCCGTCCCCGCGATGACGCGGCTGCGCATCCGCGAGCGCCAGCTGCTCGACGCGCTCGTCGACGCGGGCGTCGCCCGCAGCCGGAGCCACGCGCTCGCGTGGTGCGTCCGCCTCGTCGCGGAGCACCAGGGCGACTGGATCCGCGATCTGAAGGAAGCGATGTCGCGCGTCGACGAGGTGCGCGAGCAGGGTCCGAAGCTGAATTGAGCGCGGAGGCCGGGCCGGCCGCCGACCCGGCGGTCGTCCTCGACGCGTTCTCGCACGCGGTGACCTCGGTCGTCGACCGCGTCGCGCCCGCGGTCGTGCACGTCGGCGATGGCCGCGGCGGCGCGAGCGGGTTCGTCATCGCTCCCGACGGCTGGATCCTCACGAACGCGCACGTCGTCGAACGATCGGGCAGCCTCGAGGTGAGCTTCCGCGACGGCACGACCGCGCGCGGCACCGTCGAGGGCCGCGATGCGGCCACCGACCTCGCGGTCGTGCGCGTGCCGGGCGGGCCCCTCGTCGCGGCGGAGCTCGGTGACTCCGATGCGCTCCGCGTCGGCCAGCTCGTCATCGCCATCGGCGATCCGCTCGGCTTCCAGTCCACCGTCACGACGGGAGTAGTGAGCGCTCGTGGGCGCTCGCTCCGTGCGCGCGATGGCCGGCTCATCGAGAACGTCATCCAGACCGACGCCGCGCTGAACCCCGGGAACTCCGGCGGCCCGCTCGTCGACACGGCGGGCCGCGTGGTCGGCGTGAACACCGCGATCATCCCGAACGCGCAGGGCATCTGCTTCGCGGTGCCGAGCGCGACCGCGCGTCTCGTCGCCGCGTCGCTCATCCGGGACGGCCGCGTCCGCCGCGCGTACCTCGGCATCTCCGGCGCGCCGACGCCCATCGGCCGCCCGCTCGCGGCCGCTCTGGGGATCGCGGCGTCGGCCGGCATCCGCGTCCTCGACGTCACGGCCGGCTCGCCCGCGTCCGGGGGCGGCATCCGCGCCGGCGACATCCTCGCGTTCGTCGACGGCACCGCGGTGCCGACGCTCTCCGCACTGCAGCGGCTGCTGTCGGCAGACCGCATCTTCCGGCGCACGGCCGTCGTGGTCATCCGCCGCGGCGAGCGGCTCGAGCTGTCGGTGGTCCCGCAGGAGGCCGGCTAGGGCAGGACGATCCCGGGCGCGGCCCTAGCCGAAGGACGGCGCGGGCTGCTCGCGCGGGACGGGGTGCTCGCGCGCGAGCGGCACGTCATCGAGGAAGAGCGAGACCGGGAGCGCGATCGCGACGGCCAGGAGGCCGAACACGAAGATCTCCTCGAGTGTCAGCGCAAGGGCGAGACGCACTGCATCCAGGACGCGCTCGAACGCCGCGACGGCGGGTGGTGGCAGCGATGCGCGCATCGCCGCGATCGCCGCGGGATCGAAGAGCGCCTGCGCGCTGCCGCTCTGCGGGACGCCGATCCCGACGCCGGGCGGCAGCTGCAGCGCCGCGACCTCCGCGGAGACCCGCTCGGGCAGGCGATGCGACAGGACGGACCCGAGCACGGCCGTCCCGATCGTCCCGCCGACGTTCCTCCAGAACTGCACCTGGCTCGTGACGACCCCGAGGTAGCGCGGCTCGACCGCGCTCTGGACGGAGTTCAGGTACAGCGGGAAGGTGAGGCCGGTGCCGAGCCCGACGATGACGAGCGCGGTCACGACCTGCGTCTCGGCCGCGCCGGGACGCACCCGCGAGAGCAGCCACAGCCCGACGACGAGGAGCGCGATGCCGGCCGTGCCCACGTAGCGGTAGCGGCGGATGCGCGTCATGAGCTGGCCAGAGGTGAGCGCCCCCGTGATGATCCCGGCCATCATCGGCGTCAGCAGCAGGCCGGAGTTCGTCGCCGGCAGGCCCAGGATCCCCTGGTAGATGAGGGGCACGTAGACGATCGCCCCGAAGAAGCCGACCGTCACGAGGAAGCCCGCCAGGCACGCCACCGCGAACGTGCGGTTGCGAAAGAGCGCGAGGGGGACGATCGGCTCGGGGACCCGCGACTCCACCACCACGAACGCCGCGAGCGCGACGACAGAGATGCCGAAGAGCCCGAGGACCTCAGGGGAGGTCCAGGCGTGGTCGCGCGTGATCGAGAAGCCGATGAGCATGGGGACGAGGCCCGCGGCGAGCAGCGCAGCGCCGGCGAGGTCGATGTCGCGCCAGGTCCTGCGCGTGGCCGCGCGGACCGACGGCATGGTCGCGAGGACGAAGGCGATCGCGACGGCGCCGACCGGGACGTTCACGTAGAAGATCCACCGCCAGTCGAGGTTGTCGGTGAGGAAGCCCCCGACCACGGGACCGACGACCGAGGCGATGCCGAATATGCCGCCGAAGACGCCCTGGATCCGGGCGCGTCGCGCCGGAGGAAAGAGGTCGGCGATCGACGCGAAGACGGTGGAGAACAGGACCCCGCCGAAGATCCCCTGGACCGCTCGCGACGCGATGAGCGCGTTCATGTCGCCGGCCTGGCCGCAGAGCGCCGAGGCGAGGACGAAGCCGACCATGCCCGCCACGAGCAGCGGCTTGCGGCCGAAGAGGTCGCCGAGCTTGCCGGAGATGGGCGTCATCGTCGTCGACGTGACGAGATACGCCGTGAGCACCCACGCGTACAGCTCGAGACCATGGAGCTCCGCGACGATCCGCGGCAGCGCCGTGCCGACGATCGTCTGGTCCAGCGCGGCGAGGAACAGCGCGAGCGCGATCCCGATGGTGACGAGGACGAGGCGGCCGCCGGTCGGCCGTTCCGGTGTCATGCGAGCGAGCGTAGGGCGCTGTGCGCACGAGGGTCTTTCCAGCGATCTGTATCGCGCGTGACGGTCCGCGATCCGGGTAGGTGGGCGTGCCTCTTGCACTGCGCGGGCACCTGTGGCGAAGACCGGCAAGAAGCGGAAGGTCAATCCGCCGATCCAGCTCGAGCACGACGCCGAGCACGCGATGCGTCCGCGTCCCCGGGCCGAGGGTCCGAAGCACCGCGGCAGCGGGAAGCTCGCGGGCCGCGTCGCCCTCATCACGGGCGGCGACAGCGGGATCGGCCGCGCGGTCGCGATCGCCTTCGCGAAGGAGGGCGCGGACGTGTGCGTGAACTACCTCGAGGAGGATCACGACGCCCGCGAGACGAAGCGCCTCGTCGAGGAGCACGGGCGGCGCTGCGTCCTCGCGAAGGGCGATGTCGGCGAGGAGACGGTGTGCCGGCGCGTCGTGCGGCGATGCGTCGCAGAGCTCGGGCGGCTCGACGTCCTCGTGAACAACGCCGCGGAGCAGACGCCCCAGGACTCGCTCGAGAAGATCACCGCGGCCCAGCTCGAGCGCACCTTCCGCACGAACATCTTCTCGTACTTCTTCATGGCGAAGGCCGCGCTGCCGCACCTGCGCAGGGGCGGCACGATCATCAACACGACCTCGGTCACCGCGTATCGCGGCAGCCCGGAGCTCCTCGACTACTCGGCGACGAAGGGCGCCATCGTGACCTTCACGCGCTCGCTCGCGCTGTCGTTGGCGAAGAAGGGGATCCGCGTGAACGCGGTCGCGCCGGGTCCGATCTGGACACCGCTCATCCCCTCGACCTTCCCGAAGGCGAAGGTCGAGATCTCCGGCAGCGACGTGCCGCTTGGCCGCGCCGGCCAGCCCGAGGAGGTCGCTCCGTCGTTCGTGTTCCTCGCGTCCTACGACGCGTCGTACGTGAGCGGGCAGTGCCTGCACCCCAACGGCGGGGAGATCATCAACACCTAGACCCGGTGCGTCCCTCGGCAGGCGGCGGGGACGGGAAGCAGGCGACGTGCCACGCTGTTCCCGGAACGACAGGAGGTCACATGGCCGTCACCAAAGAGCGTTTCGCCCAGGGCATGACCTACGACGAGTACAAGGCGCAGATGACCCGCAACAAGGAAAAGTTCGAGGAGAACGAGCGCACCGTCGCGCTCCCCGCCGCGGAGCTCGACGCCATCCGGAAGGCGCCGCGGACGAACGTGCTCGTCCTCACCGAGGACTGGTGCGGCGACGCGCTGGCGAACGTCCCGACCCTCGGACGCCTCGCAAAGGAGACCGGGCGCTTCGACATCCGCGTGTTCCTGCGCGACCAGAACGACGACCTCATGGCGCAGTACATGAACGGCGGGTTCAAGTCGATCCCGGTGTTCGCGTTCTTCGACGACTCCTTCCGCGAGATCGGGCGGTGGATCGAGCGCCCGGCGAGCGTCACCGAGCGCCGCAACGCGCGCCGCGCTCAGATCTTCGCCTCCGACCCGCGCTTCGGGTCGCCGGACGGGCCGGTCGATCAGCTCCCCGAGGCGGTCCGCGCCGATCTCATGGCCGCGCTCCAGAAGATGCGCGACGAGATGCGTCCCTTCGCCGACGCGGAGGTCATCCGCGAGATCCGGGAGATCGTGACGAAGCGCAGGTGAGCCCACCCGTCCGCGTCACCATCACGTACTGCGCGGAGTGCGGTTACGAGCCGCAGACCCTCACGCTCGCGCATGCCCTCATGCGGGAGTTCGGCACCCGACTCGCCGCCATCGAGCTGATCCCCTGGTCAGAGGGCACGTTCGATGTTCGCGTCGGCGACAAGCTTGTCCACTCGATGACACGCGACGGGGGCTTCCCCGATCCGGCGGACGTAACGATGGCCGTTCACGAGGTTCTCACGGCCTGAACTTTCCGGTTTAGCCGGGGAGTACGCACGCTCGGCTGCTAGACGTAGCGCAACGATTCGGCAACACTGCGCTGCGTTCGGCCACGCGTCCGGCGTGGCGCAGTTGAGGGAGGGAATCCATGGCGCGTGTCCACGCCTCGCGGACGCATGCCTCTCGCGTGTTCACGATCCTGGCCGCACTCGCGCTCCTGCTCGCGCTCGTCATTCCGATCGGCGCCGACGATGTGCTCGAGGTCTTCCCCGAAGGGGACAGCGGAGATCTCGCGCAAGCGGCTCCGACCGCGAACGGCGACCTCTGGTTCGTCGAGCTCAACAGCGACCCGACCGCCGACGGCACGAGCCTCGCGACCGTCAAGGCGGAGAAGGACGCGTTCCGCGGGAACGCGAAGAAGGCGAACCTGAATTACACGGAGCGGTTCGCGTTCAACACGCTCTGGAACGGCCTCGCGGTCCGCGTCGACCCGGCGCAGCTGTCGACGCTACGTCGGATCGACGGCGTCAAGAACATCTATCCGATCGAGACGGTCGCGCTGCCGACTGTCGGCGCCGACAATGGCGCCGATCTCGCGACTGCCGTCGCGATGACCGGTGCGGATCTCGCGCAAGCTGCCGGTTGGACCGGTGCCGGCGTGAAGGTCGCGATCATGGATACGGGCGTGGACTACGACCACCCGGACCTCGGAGGCTGCTTCGGTGCCGGCTGCCGCGTGGCCGTCGGCCACGACTTCGTGGGCGACGCGTTCACCGGCGCCAACACGCCTGTGGCCGACCCTCTCCCCGACGACTGCAACGGCCACGGCACGCACGTCGCCGGCATCGTCGGCGCGTCGGGCGATCCCTCGACCGGTGGCGCACGTGGCGTCGCGCCCGGCGTCACGTTCGGCGCGTACCGCGTCTTCGGCTGCGCCGGCTTCACGACCGCTGACATCATGATCGCGGCCATGGAGCGCGCGCTCGCCGACGACATGGACGTCCTCAACATGAGCATCGGCTCAGCGTTCCAGACCTGGACCCAGTACCCGACCGCCGCCGCGAGCGACCGCGCCGTGAACAAGGGCATGGTCGTCGTCGCCTCGATCGGCAACAGCGGCGCGAGCGGTG
>DASUCM010000102.1:0-3878 GCA_036276035.1 Candidatus Limnocylindria bacterium
GGGGGGACGCGCCGCACGATGCGCGCGCGCGCGAAGGACTGCACGAAGATGGAGAGGAAGCCGCGCTCCTTCGCCTGATGCTCGTCGGCCACCATGCGCTTCGCGACCTCCTCCTGCACCAGGACGACGACGAGCGGCGGCCGGCGCGCATCGCCGATGAACCGCATGACGAGCGGCGAGGTGATCTGGTAGGGGAGGTTCGCGACGATCCGCGTCGGCCGCGGCCCGACCGCGAACAGGTCCACCGCGAGCGCGTCCGCCTGCACGACCGTCGCGTTCGGCCGGTCCGCGAGCGTGTCCGCGAGGACGCGCACCATCCGGGGGTCCACCTCGACCGCGGTGACCGTGCGCGCGTGGGCGGCGAGCTCGCGCGTGAGCACGCCCGGCCCGGGGCCGACCTCGAGGACGTCGTCGGCCGCCCCGAGCTCGGCCGCATCGACGATCGCGCGCAGCACCGAGCTGTCGACGAGGAAGCGCTGGCCGAGCGACGTCGCCGCGCGCGCGCCGTGCCGGCGCAGGGTGTCGCGGAGCGCGCGCGGGTCGGAGAGGTCGCCACTGACGTCGGTCACCCGCGGATCGCCTGCGCGATGTCGGCGGCCGACGGCCGGGGCTCCGGACCGGACGTGTCGACGCGGACGAGCGCTGCCGCGAGATCGAGCCCGCTGTACGCGTCGGCGAGGGCCGCGCGCTCGACGTCGGCGATCCGCTCCGCGTCGAAGTGCGCCTTGTGACGGGCGCCGATCCGCGCGCGGTAGCGCCCGATGGCCGTCGCCGCGGGCGCCTCGCACTGCACGACGACGGCGCGGGACGCGCGCTCGACGAGCGGGCGCAGGCCCGGCTCCGAGAGCCCGCGCTGGAAGTTCGACTCGACGATGACGCTCCCGCCGGACCCGAGGATCGCCGCGGTCGCGGCGTAGAGCGCGCCGTACGTCGCGCGGCCCGCGAGCTGCGAGCCCGCCACATCCGCGGCGCCGATCTCGTCGACGATCGCTTCCTTGAGCTCGTCCTTGTGCAGCACGGGCAGCGAGAGCCGCGCTCCGAGCTCGCGCGCGAGGGTCGTCTTGCCCGCGCCCGGCGGCCCGGTGACGATCACGAGAAGCCCGCGCCCGCTCACCGCGCCAGCCTATCCGCGAGGGTCGCTACGGCCGGCGCAGCTCGATCCTGTCGCCCGCCGCGATCGCCTGGCCCGCGCCCGCCTCGACGACGGCGAGCAGGCCGCGCCGGCCGTAGCTCGCCTTCACCATCTGCCGGTGGTAGCGCATGAGGTTCGCGCACGGCTCGTTCTGCCCGGTGACGCGGAACACGACACCGCGATCGGTCACGAACCGCGTCCCCGGCGCGACATCCGAGAGGTCCCCGAAGCCGCGCACGCACACGTTCTCGCCGAAGTCCCCGGGCTCCAGCGTCACGTCGAGCTCGCGGCCGAGATCGTCCAGCGCTTCCTCGGCCATCAGCGTGACCTGCCGGTCGTTCGGCACCTCGACCCGCTTGCGGTCGCTCATCCTCGTCGGGCCGGCGTGGCGGTCGCCGCGCAGCCCGTACTGGTCCACGATGACCTCGCCCTGCACCGGCGTCTTGAACAGCTCTTCCGGCGCGGCGATGCACACCGCGACGACCTCACCGACCATGACCGAAAGCGTAGAGCCCGGCGTCATCCGCCGCGCACGATGAGGCGGTACGCGTGGCTCTGGTCTCCCGAAGTGAGCGTGCCCTTCCAGCGCGTCATGACATGGAGGTAGTACGTCCCAGGCAGGATCTCGCGCGCGACATGGCGGCGCTCCCTCCCCTGCAGCACGTACGTGCGCGGCACCGAGGTCGGCGTGTCACCCGCGAACAGGTTGATCGTGATCTCGTGCACCTCGGCCGGCGCCGACACGTCGAAGGCGAGCGTGCCCGCGGGCGCTGCGACGGTGACCGCATCGGGATACGGCGCGATCGCGTCCGCGCACTGGCCCCCGCACGTGCCGCTCTGGCAGTAGCTCCCGGGCAGCCCGCGCACGGCGGTGCCGTTGACCGTCAGCGCGACCTCGGGCCGCCCGGCGCCGCATGACGCGAGAAGAATGGCGAAGAGGACCGCGGCGAGACCGGCGCGGGCGCGCGTCTAGCGGCTCCCAGTCCTCACTTGCAGGTCCACAAACGCGACTTCCCTTCCGCAAAGAGCATCGCGGCGGTGTTCGCGCTCGCGACCGGGTCGAACGCGCTCGCGCCACCGTAGCCGGCGCGGCGCGACTCGCGGCGCCAGGTCTCCGGGATGAACTGGAAGAGCCCGGTGTCCTGCGCGGTCGGGTTGTACGCGTTCGGGTTGTAGCGGCTCTCGCACCACGCGACGCGCATGAGCTGCACGGGGTCCGCGCCCCAGGTCTCCGCCGCCTCGCGGATGATCCGCTCGATCTCCGCCGGCGGGGGCGGGACGACCCGCGGCCGCACGCCGACGCGTCGCAGTTCGGCGACGGGCGCGGTGAGCGGGGTCTCGGCGAGGAGCGACCGCGTTGCCTCGCGGCCGTCGACGTACCGGATGAGCCAGGTGCGGAGCGCCTCCCCGGGCACGCCCGGGGTGTCGACCGCCTGGCGTCCGACCTCGAGGTCGGGGTCGTTCACGTAGCGCACCGGGTAGGCGACGGGCTCGCGCTCGGTGACCTCGCGGTCCGACACGCGCGTGATCTTCACCACCGCGCCCGCCTCGACGGTCGTGGAGGAAGGCAGCTCGAGCTTGTCGAGCGCGCCGAGGACGATCCCGCGCGCCGCGAGCAGGCCCGCGATCGTGCCCCGCGGCGCCCGGCCGTGGTCGGTGAGACCGCCGTCGACGAGGGTCACCGGCAGCCCCCGGTCGAGGACGAGGCGCATGCCCGGGACGAGCTTCTGGCCGGGGTCGACGGAGAGCCGGTCGGTGAGCTGCAGCTGCACGCCCAGGCCCGCCAGGAGCTGCCCGACGGTCTGCTCGGTGGTGCCCGCCGCCCGGACGCGCAGGCCGTCGATGTCGAGGGTCACGGCGGCGGGCGTCGAGGTCTCGCCGAGGACCTTGGCGCGGGCGAGCGGCTCGGAGCGGGCCGCCAGCTCGGGTCCCGCGTGGACCGCGGGCTCCGGCGCGCCGAGCGCGACGCTCCAGCCGATCCCCCCGACGGCGAGGGTGATGACCGAGAGCCGGGCAAGCTTCAGGGTGCCCAACAGGGCTGTCGTGCGCGTCTTCCCGTCCTCCTGTGTTCGCGTGGCCTCGCGGGCAGGCGGATATCCCATCTGTACGCAATGGGGACGCGGGAATCCTAGCAGGAGCCTCCGAGGCGCGGATGTGCCGCCTGGTCGGGGGCGAAATGGGCTGCTAGCGGTCGCCGGGCGGCTTCCAGCCGGCGTCGCTGAGATGCTTGCGGAGCGCGGGGCCGGTGTCCGGGCGCTCCAGCGCGGCGTCGACGAAGGCCGCGACGTACCCGGCGCGGTCCCCGGCGTCGTAGTCGCGGCCCTCGAGGACGATCGCCCAGACCGGATGGTCCTTGGCGAGCCGCGTGACCGCGTCGGTGAGCCAGATCTCGCCGTTGCGGCCGGGCGGCTGGTCGGCGAGGAAGCCGAAGATCTCGGACTCGAGGACGTAGCCGTGCACCGAGGCGAGGTCGCTCGGGGCCTCCCCGGGGGCGGGCTTCTCGATGACGCCGGTCACACGGATGGTCCGGTCGTCGACGGCCTTTCCCGCGAAGATCCCGTAGCGGCCGGCGAGGTCCTTCGGCACCCGCTTCGCCGCCGCGACGCTGCCGCCGAGGCGCTCCCGGGCCGCGAGGAGCTGGGCGACCCCGCTCGGCGGCCCGACGACGAGGTTGTCGCCCCAGAGCATCGCGAACGGCTCGTCGCCCACCGCCTGGCGGGCGACGAGCACCGCGTGGCCGTTCCCC
>DASUCM010000103.1:0-2514 GCA_036276035.1 Candidatus Limnocylindria bacterium
CGGCTCCCGGTGCTCGATCGTCGTCCTCAGCGTCGACAGCTGGTCGCGGTACGACGCGCCGGTCGCCCGCGACGCTCAGGTCCCGCTCGAGGGCGTCGCGAAGGCGATCCGCCAGAACATCCGCACGTACGACATCGCGGCGCGCTACGGGGACGACGAGTTCGTCATCTTCCTCGACCGCTGCGACCGCCTCGAGGCGCAGCGCATCGTCCACCGCCTGTCGCAGAGCGTCTTCGAGCTGCAGACGGGCGCCGGGCGCCTGTCCCTCTCGGCGGGCATCGCGGTGTTCCCCGACTGCGGGGTCGACATGCACTCGCTCATCCAGCGCGCCGACGCCGTCCTGCGCGACATCCGCGCCACCGGCCGGAGCGAGATCCGGCTCGTGGTCCCGGACTGGCCGCACGCCGCCTCGATGCCCACGCCGTCCCTCGCGTGACCGACCTCGTCGGCTGGGGCGTCCTCGCCAACCTCGCCCTCGCGCTCTCCATCGTCGCCCTCACGCTGAGCGCACAGCGGGTCCGGCGCCGCCCGATCCACGCGCAGTCGTGGCTGTTCTTCGGCGCGGCGGCGATCACGCTCCTGACGCACGCGGTCCTCGATCTCGCGGGCCCGGGCTACGGCGGCGGGTCCGCGGTCGCGGAGGTGCTCACCACCGCGCTGCTCGGCGGCGGCTTCGTTCGCCTGTACGGCGCCGACCGCGACGGCGTCATCGCCCTGAAGAGCGACGCTGCCCTCGACACGCTCACCGGGCTGATGAACCTCCGCACCTTCAAGGAGGAGGCGGGTGAGCGCGTCCGGCGCACCCTCGAGCATCAGGGCCACTGCGCGATCGCGGTCCTCGATGTCGACGGGTTCAAGGGCGTCAACGACACGCACGGGCACCCGGCCGGCGACCGCGTCCTGAAGGCGGTCGCGACGGCGATCCGCGCGAACCTCCGCGCCGCGGACATCGCCGGCCGCTACGGCGGCGACGAGTTCGTCATCCTTCTCGACCGCTGCGACCGTGCTGAGGCGCGCCGCATCGCGCAGCGGATCCGCTGGAGCGTCGAGATCCTGACGAACGAGGCGGGTGGCAGGGTCTCGCTCTCGTGCGGCGTCGCGATCTGCCCCGAGTCGGGCACCGACATCGACGTGCTCATCCACCGCGCCGACGCGATGCTCCTCGCCGTGAAGCGCGGCGGCAAGAACGACGTGAGGCTCGCCGCGGCAGGGGAGTAGTCGGGCCCCCTCGCGACCGGAGCCGCCGAAGGCGGCGAAGGGAGCAGGGTTTGAGCGAGGAAGGGCTTTGCCCGACCGAGCGGACTTAGTCGTCGAGCACGAACGTGATGAGCATGTTCACGCGGTAGCGCGTCACCTTGCCGTTGTCGATGTCGAGCTGCTGCTCCTTGATCCAGGCGCCCTTCACGTTCCGCAGGGTCTTGTTCGCGCGCGCGATGCCCTGCTGCATCGCGTCCTCGAAGCTCTTCTCGGACGTCGATGAGATCTCTGAGACACGTGCGACCGACATGGATGTCCTCCCCTAATTCGTCTGTTCTGAGCTGACCGGGTCCGCGCTGAGCTCGAGCACGCGGAACGCGCGAGCGCCGGTGCGGCGCAGGAGCGGGATCGAGACGTTGTACACCGGCACGCCGCCGCGCGTGGCGCCCTCCGGCGAGCCGTGGTGCGCGTGGCCGTGGACGACCGCGGTCGCGCCGAGACGGTCGATCGGGTCCTCGAGCCGGCTCGAGCCGAGGAACGCGTAGATCTGCTCGGGCTCGCCGACGACGGTGGCCTCCACCGGCGCGTAGTGGAGCACCGCGACCTTCTGCTCGGTGCGCAGGCGCGCGAGCGCGCCCTCGAGCTTCAGCACCTCGTCGACCGCCTCCTGCACGAACGCCTTGATGGCGTCCTCGCCCCACGGTCCGAGCGCCCGCGCCCCGAAGCCGCCCGCGAAGCCCTTCGTCCCCGCGAAGCCGACGCCGCCGATCTCCACGGCGTCGCCATCGAGCACGCGGACACCCGCGTCGCGGAGGATCGCGACCACGTCCGCGGACCGGCCGGACTCGAGGTCGTGGTTCCCGAGCACGGCGACGATCTCGGCGCGCACGCCGCGCAGCTCTGCGGCGAGGACGTGCGCCTCCTCCGGAAGCCCGTAGTCCGTGAGGTCGCCGCAGAGCGCGATGACGTCCGCCACACCGGCCATCTCGGCAAAGAGGGGTGCGAGCTGCCCCTGCGACTCCTTCGTGCAGTGCAGGTCGCCCGCCGCCGCGACCCGGAGCGTGCCGTTCCGGCCGACGTGGTGGAGCGTCCCGCTCACCCGATGTCCGCGGTCCAGATCCGGATGTCCTCGCGCGTCATCTTCGACGGGGCGCGGAGCCGCGCGTCGACGTAGCCCCAGCGCTCGAGGTCGACGAGGTACTGCTCGCGCGAGAGCAGCGTGCCCTGGCAGACGCGATCGCTCGCGACGGCGTGGTCGGCCTCGCGGTCGAGGCGGGTCGCGAGGTCGCGGACGATCCGCGCCGGCACCCTGTCGCG
>DASUCM010000104.1:0-7851 GCA_036276035.1 Candidatus Limnocylindria bacterium
CGGATGCGGTCGGCCATGCGGTCCGAGATGATCCCCGCGCCGCGCGGCGGGTAGAACAGCTCGATGACGAGCGGCGCGTAGCGGTGCTCCGTCCCGGTGCGCTTCGCGTAGCCCTTGCGCAGCGCCGACACCACGACCTTCGAGAGCGAGATGTGCGGGATGCGGTGCTGCGCGAAGGACGCGGCGAGCTGGGACGGCGGCACGCCCCAGACCTTCTGCGTGTACGGGCCGAAGAACATCCCGTACAGCGTGCGGCCCATCGCCTGGACGACCCAGTCCTCGGCGGACACGAGCTTCTTCGGGAACACCTTCCGCCGCACGAGCTCGACGAAGTAGTCGAAGAAGGCGCGCGCAGCGACGACCGGCGACATGCTCCGGGCGATATCCATCGCCTCGAGCGGGTACTTGTAGTACTTGCCGCGGAACTTGATCGACACGCGCTTCGGCTGCGCCGGGAACCCGTCGTGGGCGATCTCCTTGAACATGTCGAGCACCCGCTGGTTGCGCGCGTGATACGCGTGGGGGCCGAAGTCGAAGCCGGCCCCGGTCTGCCCTCGGAGCGTCGTGGCCAGGCCGCCGATGAAGTGCTGGGCCTCGAGGACCGTCACCCGGTCCCCGTGTTCCGCGAGCTGGAAGCCGGCGGCGAGCCCGCAGATGCCGCCGCCCAGCACGATCGTGTGGGGCACGGGTCTAGTGTCGCGGATGCCGCCGCGACCCGTCCGAGCGGCATACGCTTGTCCGCCCATGGCCACGAAGGCGAAGTGCGCGAGCTGCGGGGCGTCCGTACGCGCGAAGGACCGCTTTTGCCCGAGCTGCGGCACGCCCATCGCCGCCGCGCAGGCGGCGCCGCGGATCGCGGCGCCGGCGGCCGTCGCGGAGCCCCCGCCGGTCCCGCAGCCCGCCGCGGCGCCGTCCACGGAGAGCACTTCCCTGCAGGTGCCCACCGCGACGGCGCGCGCGCTCGCCGAGCAGCGGAAGGTCGTGACGATCCTCTTCGCGGACCTCTCCGGCTCGACACCGCTGGCGGAGAAGCTCGACCCCGAGGACCTGCGCGGGATCCTCGGCCGCTACTTCAACACGCTCGCGCGCCAGATCCAGCGCTACGAGGGCACCATCGACAAGTACATCGGCGACGCGATCATGTGCGTGTTCGGCGCCCCGATCTCGCACGAGGACGACGCGGAGCGCGCGATCCGCGCGGCCATCGCGATGCAGGGCTCGATCCAGCGCCTGAACGACGACCTCGAGCGCGAGCACGGCGTGCGCCTCGCCCTGCGCATCGGCATCAACACCGGCGAGGTCGTCGCCGGCCTGCTCGGCGGCGACGTCCAGCGCGCCTACACGGTCGTCGGGGACGCGGTGAACACAGCGCAGCGCTTCGAGTCCGTCGCGCCGCTGAACGAGGTCCTCGTGAGCGAGACGACGCGCCGTCTCGCCATCCACTCCTTCGAGTTCGAGACGCTGCCTCCGGTCACGCTGAAGGGCAAGGCGCATCCGGTCGCCGCGTACCGGGTGCTCCGCCCGCGCGACGAGGAGATCCCGCCGGAGGCAAGCCCGCTCGTGGGACGCGAACGGGAGCTCGCGCGGCTGCGTGGCGCGCTCGGAGATGCGCTCGCCGGCGAGGGGCAGCTCCTCGCGATCGTCGGCGAGGCCGGCGTCGGGAAGTCGCGGCTCATCGCGGAGTTCAAAGCCGGCCTTGCCGCCGGCGTGGAGCGGCTCTCGGGGCGCTGCGCGTCGTACGAGACGAACACGCCCTTCGCGCTCGTCGCCCACCTCATCCGCGGCGCGTTCCGGATCCCGGAGACCTCCGACGAGCCGACAGCCCGCGTCGCGCTGCGCGAGGGCTTCGCGCGCTACGGCGACACCCTCGACGACGGCTCGATGCTGCTCCTGCTCGACGTGCTCGGCTACGGCGAGCGTTCGACGCTCGAGGCGGAGCGCAAGCGGACGGTGCTCGTCGGCATCCTGCGCGCCTTCCTCGCGCGCGCCGGCGAGCGCATCGCCTTCGTCATCGCCGCGGAGGACCTGCACTGGGCCGATCTCGCCAGCGTCGCCGTCCTCGCCGCTCTCGCGCGCGACGTCCCGACGCTCCCCTGCCTGTTCATCACCACCGCACGCACCGGCTGGGCCCCGCCGTGGGAGGCGAACACGCTCGAGCTCCCCCCGTTCACCGACGCCGAGACGCGCGCGCTCATCGCGGAGATCCTCGACGTGCCGCCGAGCGAGAACACGATCAGGACGATCCTCGAGCGCACCGGCGGCAACCCGTTCTTCGTCGAGGAGGTCGTCCGGGCGATGCGCGAGTCCGGCGCCTCCGAGCTGCCGCCGAGCGTCCAGGAGGTCATCGAGGCGCGCATCGAGCGTCTCCCCGACGGGCCGAGCCGCACCCTGCAGGCGGCCTCCGTCATCGGCGCGACCTTCTGGTACCGCGTGCTCGAGCGGCTGCTCCCCGGCCAGAGCGTGTTCGCGGATGTCTCCGAGCTCGAGCACGAGGCGTTCATCGTGACGCGCTCCGTTCGCCCGGAGCTCACCTACGGCTTCCGGCAGTCCCTCCTGCGCGAGGTCGCGTACCAGACGCAGCTGCTCGCGACGCGGCGCGCGATGCACCAGGCGGTCGGCGAGGCGATCGAGGTGCTGTTCCGGGACCGCGTCGACGAGTTCGTCGACCTCCTCGCGTACCACTACGACCGCAGCGAGGACGGCGCGAGCGCGCTGCGCTGGCTCGTGCGCGCCGGCGACCGCGCGCGCGCTCTCTTCGCGAACGACGAGGCGCTCGAGTCGTACCGCGCGGCGCTGCGGCGCGCCACCGATGGGGACGGGCCGCTCGGCGCCGCGACCATCCTCGAGCGGCTTGCCGACGTGCAGCGGCTCGTCGGCGACCACGAGGGGGCCCTGGCGAGCCTCGTGGAGGCGCGGATGCGCGCCGGGACGCCGCAGCCGGAGACCCTCGCACGACTCGACCGCAAGGCGGGGACGACGCTCGTCCTGAAGGGAGAGGCTGAGGAGGCTCGCGCGGCGTTCGACCGCGGGCTGCGCCGCATCGGCCCGGACGAGCCGGAGACCGCGCGCATCCGGACCCAGCTCGGTCTCCTCGAGTTCCGCGCCGGCGCCTACGACGACGCGCGGGCCGCTCTCACGGACGCGGTCCGGATCGGCGAGCAGACCGGCACCGCCGATGTGCTCGCGGAGGCGCTGAAGCTGCTCGGGAACGTCGCGAACAACGTCGGCGACCTGCGCGGCGCCGAGTCGCTCTACCAGCGGGCCCGCAGCGCGTACCAGGAGGCCGGTGACACCGTCGGCGTGACGAACGTCCGCAGCAACCTCGCCGCGCTGTACCGCCGGACGGACCGGGTCGCGGAGGCGCGTGAGGAGTACGTGGCGGTCGCGGCGATCTGCCGCCGCACGGGCGACGTCTGGGGGCTCGCGATCGCAGAGAACAACACCGGAGAGGTCCTCCGCACCGCGGGCGAGGCCGCCGCGGCCGCGCGCCACTACGAGCAGGCGCTCGCGATCTTCGAGCGCATCGGCGAGCCGGTGTACGCGGCGGCCGTGCGGATGAACCTCGGTGCGGCCAGGGTCGAGGCGGGCGAGGCCGGCGCCGGCCGGGCCGACCTCATCGAGGCCGAGCGCGAGATGCTCGCGCTCGGCGGCACGAAGTTCCTGCCGAGCGTGAACCGGGACCTCGCCGCAGCGGAGCTCGCGGTCGGTGACCTCGACGCCGCGGAGGCGCGCGCCGAGCGCGCGCTCGGGCTCGCGCAGCGCGCCGGAGCGCGGCAGACGGAGGCGCAGATCGTCCGCATCCGGGCGGAGATCGCGCTCGCGCGCGGCGATCGCGACGCGGCGCGTGAGCTCCTGGCAGCGAGCGCGACGACGCTCGAGGAGCTCGGGGAGCAGGCGGAGCTGCGGCGGACGAAGGCGGTGATCGCGAAGATCGGCTAGCGCGAGGGCCGGCTAGCGGTGGATGCGGATGTTCCCCCCGCCGAGCGTGCCGCGGACGATGTGATCCGGCGCCGCGTACGTGCTGTCCGCGTCCCAGATGTGGATGACGAAGAGGTCGGAGCTCCCGTCGTCCACGACGTCCGCGCGGAACTGGTAGCCCGCCACGCCGTTCACCGTACCGGTGCCGGTGAAGGCGGCGCCGTTGCCGGCGATGACGAGCCACTCGAACGAGGTCGCCTTGAACTTCAGCGACCCGTTCGCCCTCGCCTGCGCGTCGGTGTCGTTGTCCTTGCCGGTCCGGCTCTTCACGTGGAGGTTCAGGTCGCCCGTCGCCGTCGTCCCGTCGACGCCGTACTCCGCCACGAACCCGAAGTTCGCCCTTACGCCGAGCGGCACGCCGAGCGAGTCCGTGCCGGTGGTGAGGTACCCGCCGCCGCTCACGAACGCGCTCGCGTCGTAGACCGGGACCGCGATGGCGACGACCTCCGAGGTGAAGTCGCCGGTGACCTGCGCGGTCACCTCGTACAGGCCGGCCGGGAGCGTGACCGTGACGCTGGCGCCGCCTGACGCGTCGGCCGCGCTGCTCGCGCTGACCGGCGAGCCGCTCGCGGGCGTGAACGTGAAGTCGACCGTCGCGCGCCGCAGGTCGCCGAGCGAGCCGTCCGCGGCCTGCGCGACCTGCGCGGTGAAGGTGATCGCCCCGGTCGGCTGCGGGCCGGGCTGCGTGAGAGCGAGCGTCGCGTTCTCGCGCAGGACCGGCACGTCGGCGGTGAGGCTCGACGGCCCGTAGCGGTCGTTGCCGGGGTACTCGATGGTCAGCGTCGACGTGCCCGCGCCCGCTCCGAAGTCGATCGTGTCGAAGCGCACGTCGCCGGCGAAGTCCGTGAAGGTCGCTACGCTCACCGCGCCGCGCGTGATCACGACGGCCTGCTCGTTCAACGTGAGACCGCCCGAGGTGAGCCGCGCGACCGCGGCGCCGTCCGAGTACTGCGGCGAGGCCGTGATCGCCTGGAGGAGCGTCGGTGCACGGCCGACCGTGACGTTCGCGCTCGCGGACGAGCCGTGGGCGGTCGTATCACCGGCGAACGACGCCGTGAGCGTGTAGGGCGCCGAGCGCGGGGTGACGTTCACGTCGAGCGTGGCGGTGGCGACGCCGTTCGTCCCGGTCACCGCGCTGCGGGTGCTGCCGCCGAAGGCGAAGGTGACCGTCTTCCCGCCGAGCGCCTGGCCCGCGCCCGTCAGCGTCACGGTCGCGGTGATGGTCGAGCGGTACGTCGCGCTCGACGGCGCGCTCAGAGCCAGCGCGCTGGCGACGCGCGTATCGACCGTCGGCGCCGGCGGCGTCGGCCGCAGCGACACCGGGACGAAGCGGTAGAGCTCGCCGTTGTTCGTCGCTGCGGAGACGCGGCCGTTGCCGCTCACCGCCTGCAGGAGGAACCGGTACTTCGCGGGATCGCCGCTGAGCGTGGCGGTGTAGAGCCGGGTGAAGCCCTGCCCGAACGCGTCCGGGACGATGTTGCCGGGGGCGCCGGCCACCGGGACCATCGCGACCGACGCGAACGAGCGTGCAGCCGCGGTGGCGTCGGTGTACGTGAGCCAGACCTCGGCGATGCCGGGGTCGAGGACGCCGCGAAGTGTCGCCACGACGACGAGCCTGCCCTGAGAGTCGAGGTCCAGCAGCACGTCGCGGATCGCGGGCGCGTCCGCGGCGGCCGACGGACCGGTGACGCTCGACCAGAAGGCGCGCACCTGCACGCCGCCGCCGAACACGCGCGCGGTGCCGCTCGTGCCGTCCGCGTTCGAGCGGTACTGGAACGGGACGACCTGGAGCGCGTCGCCGTCGAAGAGGTTCGTCCGCACAGGGATGACCGGCATGAACACGTCATTCGCGTAGCGCGGCGCGTCGCCGGCGAGCTCGGTCGCCGGGATGGAAAGCCGCGGCGTGAAGCCCGCCGTCTCCGTGTAGGCACCGCCGAGGAAGACCGCGCCCTGGAGGACGCTGCCGGCCACGTTCGCGTCGATCGTCGAGAGCGGGGCGATCGGGCGGTACGGAGCGGTGGTCGTCGCGCCGTTCGCGGTGTAGTAGGTGCCGCCGCCGGACGTGACCGGGGTGAGCGAGTCGGACGTCGCGACGTCGAGCGCGGTCAGTCCGGCGAAGCCGCTGACCGGTGCCGGCGCGAGCGTGCCGCTGCCGGGGCGCGCCTGCTGCGAGGGCAGGCGGAACGCCATCGTCGGCGAGCCGTACACCGTGGAGACGCCCACGACCTTCAGGTCGATGCCGCGCGGCGTGGCGGTCTGCGCCATGTACGCGCGCTTCGCCTGCATAAGGGCCTTCCCGATCGGGACGCCCGCGGCGTACGACGCGCCCGTCGGGCTCGTGCTGTAGCCGAGCTCGTCGGTGAGCAGGGCGATGAGCGCCTCGGTGTTCTTCATGAGGATGGTCTCGCCGTACTGGTAGCCGGTGCCGGCGACGACGGTCGCGCCCTTGCGGACGAAGACCTCCGGGAACGCGTCGACCTGCGTGAGGATCGTGCCGTCGGCGTCGACGATCGAGTACCCGGAGTGGCAGCCGAGCGAGTACACGAGCGCCTTCAGGAAGCGGCCGTCGGTGATCGCCGCGAGCTCCGAGCTCAGGACGCGCTGGCCGTTGTCAGCGGGCACGAGGCGGTTCGCGCTGAAGTGGCCCTGCAGCGAGAGGATGCCGAACGCGTCGGTCACCGCGCGCTCGAGCACCTTCGCGCGCCAGTCGGCCGAAGACCAGGTGTTGCTCACGAGCGACGAGTCCACCGCGAGGCCGCGCAGCGAGAGCTGCGAGGTCACGTAATTCGCGAGGTCAAGGTTGAAGTCATAGCCGGACGAGAGCGCGCTCGTCGGCGCCGCGACGCCGTCCGCAGCGAGGTACATGGCGATGTACGCGGTGACGTCCGCGACCGACTCGACGAGGCGGCCGACCGCGGCCTCGGGCAGGTAGAGCGTGCGGTTCGGACCGTCGATCGGGCTCGCGACGTAGAAGTCGTCGTTGAGGAACGTGTCCGAGATGAGGCTCGCCTCGCTCGCCGTGAGCGCCGCGAGCGGCGGGTTGTAGCGCGACTCGCGCGAGATCTCCGCCCAGTCGGCGACGCGGCGGAACGGGATGACGCTGTCGCCGCCGGCGTTCACCAGGTACTCGAACGAGCCTCCGGTCGCCGTCTTGAAGCGCTGGACGACCTCGCGGATCGCGTCGGTGACGAGGTTCGCCTGCGCCACGCAGGTCCGGGCGGACGCCCAGTCGGCGCGCAGCTGCTGGATGCCCGCGTCGTCGGCGAGGTCGACGACCTGGCCCTGCACCGTCGGGTGCGACGCGAACGTGCCGAGCGTCGAAAGGAAGGCCGCGCGCGACGCAGCATCCAGCGCGTACCCGCGGGCGCCCGTGTCCGTGAGGATGAGCGAGCGCTTGCCGACGGCCGCCGCGCCGAACGTCGTGCTCGGCTGCCGGCTGACGAGCGGCGCCGTGAGGCACGACGCGTCGGTCGTCCGGCGCGCGTTGATCGTGAAGATCCCCGACAGGCTCGAGCCGCCGGCGACGCGGATGTACAGGTCACCGGTCAGATCGCGCGTGTTGAGGACGACCGTCTCGTTCGCGAGGCCCGGCGTCAGCGACGCGGCGCGGAGGCCCTTCCGCTGGGCGGCGACGTACGTCGAGCTCTCGGCGGCGTCCAGGTCGTCCGCGTCGAGGTCATCTGCATCGAGGTCGTCCGCGTCCAGGTCGTCCGCGTCGAGGTCGTCCGCGTCCAGGTCATCTGCATCGAGGTCGTCGGCCATGATGTCGCCCGAGAGCGACAGCCGGATGCCCTCCTGGGTCGCCGCGTCAGCGAGCAGCTTCGCCTGCACCTGCCGTAGGTCCTTGTACACGACGAGGTCGCAGTTGAACGG
>DASUCM010000105.1:0-62054 GCA_036276035.1 Candidatus Limnocylindria bacterium
CGGCCGACCTCGAGAAGGTCGATCGCCTCGGCGAGCGCGTCGACGCGCTGAACGAGCTGCAGCGCGACCTCGAGCGCACCGGGCAGCCTGCCGTGCAGCGGGTCGGCGTCGTGCGCTTCAACCCGGTCACGGACACGGGCGGCGACCAGTCGTTCGCGATCGCGCTCCTCGACGCGCTCGCCGAGACGGTCGACCTTCTCGAGGTCGGCCGCGATCGCGTCGAGCCCCATGCCCTCGCCGTCGGTGAGCAGGCGCCGCAGCCGGCGCCGCAGCATGGACTGCGACCGGTAGAGGAGCGCGACCGCGACCGCGAGCGCGACGACGGCGACGACGAGCGCGATGAGCGCGAGCTCGACCGTGCGCGGGTCCTGGAACATGCGCGGACAGTAGCGTGAGCGTTCGGGGCGTCGCTACGCCCGCGGCTCGGTCGTCCGGTTCGCTATGCTTCGCGTCCCGTGGCACGCCGGAACCGCAGAGCGACACGCCCCGCGCGGCGCGAGGCCGTGTCCGAACGCCGCGCCGCGGTCCAGGAGACGGCGCGCGAGGCGTCCCGCGACACGCAGCGCGCGCGTGCGCGCGGACGCGTCGTCCGCGCGGGCGCGCCCCGGGCGGTCGGCGAAGCGTCCCCCGCCCTCGAGCGCACGGCCCATCTGGAGCGCGCGTTCGTCGTGAAGGATTTCCGCCGGCTCGTCATCACGGTCGGCGCGATGCTCGCGCTGCTGGCGGCGAGCGGCTTCGCGGTGAACGCCCTGATCCCCTAGCGCGCCGGGTAGAATGGACGTCGACGCGGGCGATTAGCACAGCTGGTTAGTGCGCACGGTTCACATCCGTGAGGTCGCTGGTTCGAATCCAGCATCGCCCACCGGGTCGTCTGACAAGCGATGGCGACGCCCCTACGCTCGAGCCTCATGGGCAAGCTCATCTACCTCCTGAACACCTCGCTCGATGGCTTCATCGAGACGCCCGACCGCCGCCTCGACTGGACCACGATCGACGAAGAGCTCCACGGCTGGTTCAACGACCAGATGCGCGCGCTGGACGCCACGCTGTACGGCCGGCGGATCTACGAGCTGATGGCGGCCTACTGGCCGACCGCGGAGCAGGACCCGGGCGTGACCGACGTCGAGCGCGAGTTCGCGCGCATCTGGGACCCGCTGCCGAAGATCGTGTTCTCGAGGACCCTCGAGCGCGTCGAGCACAACTCGCGTCTCGTCCGGGGCGACGTCGGCACCGTGCTCGACGGCGTGCGCCGCGAGTTCGGCGGGGACCTCGGCGTCGCGGGCCCGGACCTCGCCGGTCAGTTCGTGCGCCGCGGGCTCGTGGACGAGTACCGGCTCGTCACGCACCCCGTCGTGCTCGGGGCCGGCACGCCCTTCTGGCCCGCGCTCGAGCGGCCGCTGCGGCTACGGCTCCGCGAGTGGCACACCTTCTCGTCCGGTGTCGAGCTCCGCTCGTACACGCCGGCCTAGACGCGACGGCCCGACCGCTCGCCCGCGACCGCGGTCCGGTCCATTGCCGGTGATCATGGCCGCGCGACCGTCGCCTCCAGGTACGCGCGCTTCCAGGCGTCGTCGAGGTCGCCGAACGGCTGCGGCGCGCCGGGCACCGTCCAGAGGTGGATCATCTCGGGGGTCTTCGGGACGTCGATCGTGCCGATCGGGCATCCCCCGAGCGGACTGAGCAGGCCCGCGAGCCCGGGTGGCGTGAGCGAGAAGCAGACGTGCTCGTGGCCGTGCCACACGGTGAGCGGGCCGCCGATCGTCGGGCCGGGCCGGCCCATCGGCATCATGAACATCGCGCCCATGAGCACCGGTCGGCCATCCGGCGCGACCGCGTACACGAGGGTCTCGGGTCGCGCTGGATCGAGGACGCGGTCGTCCTTCTCGTGCGCCGGGTTCGCCGCGTGGAAGTCGAGGCCGGCGAGGCCGCTCACCTGGTAGCCGTCGGCCGCGGCGAGCGCGGGGTCCGCGTAGCGTGCGAGCGCGATGCGCGTGGCCTCGAGGAGGTGTGTGGCGGCGGCGCGCTCCGCGGCGGTCGGCTCGCGCATCGGCACGAGCGGAAGGACGGTGCCCGGGCGCGCGACGCTGCCACCGTGCACGTGATGGTCCGCCGCGTGACCCGGCTCCGACGCCGACGCGCGGAAGGCCCCGGCCCACGAGCTCGCGGCGGTGAGGATCACGAGCGTGCAGGTCACAGCGCTCCCCGCGAACCCGCGCACCGGCCGCGAGCGGGCGCCGGGCGCGGGCCGCAACACGATCGCGAGCGCGAGGAGCTCGACGAGCTTCGTCGCGATCCCGACCTGATCAGGAGATGTGCCGGCGATGGCGGATGCCCAGTACGCGCCGACGGAGCCGAACAGCACCGCGGCCCCGAGGCGACCGGGCCGCGATCCGCGAAGGACGCGCCGCGCCACCACCGTCAGGAGCCCGGCATCGACGAGGAAGAGCGCGCGGACCCCGCTGCCGTGACCGTCGTGCCCGAGCGCGAGGCCCGCGTGGATCGCGGCGGACGTGCCGAGCAGCGCGACGAGGAGCCACTGGACCGGCGCGAGGCGCGGGGCACCGCGCCGCAGCAGCCACGCGCCGGCCGCGAGCACGACGGCGGCGAGGACGAGCCCGGCGAGGTGCTCGGCGTTGATCTGGTAGAGCGGGCTCCCGCCAGCGACACCGGCGGCGTGTTCGTTCGTCTGCGGCATCTTCAGGACCCCCATTCCAGAGCGAGCTGCGCGGTCTCCGCGGACGGGCGCGTCGCGCGCGCCGCGCGGCGCAGCAGCGCGATGACGGACACCGGGAGGACGGACCGCGTGAGGAGCGCGACGAGCGGCGGGAGGGACTGCGTGAGCGCGACCGCGAGGACGGCGTCGATCGCGAGCGTCGCGAGGATGAGGCCCTCGACGGCGTAGACGAGCCGGCGTGACCACGCGCGGCCGGCGCGGATCCGGACGCGCGCGACGAGGATGACGGCGGCGCTCGCGGCGCTGAGCAGGAAGGACGGCCTGGCGGAGCCGCCGAAGGCGGTGCCCCAGACGAGCGCTTCGATCGTGGTCGCGAGGAGGATCGCGCCCTGGAGCAGGAGGAGGGCGCGCGCGATGTCGAGCAGGTCTTCGTTGGCCGTTCGGGTCGTGTCCATGTGAGGATCCTTGCGCCGCCCGATGAGCGCAGCGTGGGCCGTTCATGAGGCCTTCGTGAGCGCTCGACGTGACTCCCGTCACGCCGTCAGAGCGCCGGCAGCTCCAGCGTCACCGCGGCGCCGCCGCCCGGCGCGTTCGACGCGTGGATCGCGCCGCCGTGCGCGTCGGCGATGGCCCGCGCGATCGAGAGCCCGAGCCCGGAGCCCTCGCCGCTCCGCGCAGGGTCGGCGCGGTAGAAGCGCTCGAAGATCCGCTCCTCGCTGCCCTCAGGGAACCCCGGTCCGGCGTCGCGCACCTCGAGCCGCACCCGGTCGCCCTCGTCCGCGACCGTGACGACGACGGGCGGGCGCCCGTGGCGGAACGCGTTGTCGAGGAGCACCCGGACGGCGCGCCCGAGCGCATCCGGATCGCCGGAGACGAGGGCCGACCCGTGCGTGTCGAGACGGACGTCCGGCGCGTCGTCGCGCGCGCGACCCTCTGGACGGTAGCGGCGCGCCTCCTCGGTCGCGACCCGGCGCAGATCCACCGGGCGCCGCTCGACCGCCACGCCCGCGTCCGCGCGCGCGAGGACGAGCAGGCCGTCCACCAGCCTGCTCATGCGCTCGGCCTCGGCGGCGACGTCCGCGATCGCCTCGGCCCGGTCGGCGGGGACGGCGTCCGGGCGCTCGCGCAGGAACTCCGCGTTCGAGCGGATCGTCGCGAGCGGCGTGCGCAGCTCGTGGGAGGCGTCCGCGACGAAGCGCTGCTGCGCCGCGAGCGCCGCTGCGAGATCGGCCCGCGAGCCCTGGAGACGGTCGAGCATCGCGTTGAAGCTCGTCGTGAGCCGCCCGACCTCGTCGCGCGAGCTGTTCGCCGGGAGCCGTGTCGACAGGTCTCCCGTCGTCCCGATCTCGGTGGTGGTCCCGGCGAGCGCGACGAGCGGTCGGACCGCGCGGCCCGCGACGAGCCAGGACACGATCGCGACGACGACGAGCGTGATGATCGCCGAGATGACGAGGAAGCTGCGCAGGCCGGCGATCTGGTCGTCGACGAACCCCGTCGGCTGGCCTGCGACGACCAGGCCCGAATCCGGTCCCCTCACCCACTTCCGCGCGACGACGCGCAGCCCCGAGACCGTGGCGACCGAGCGGCCCTGCTCGTTCGCCTCGACGACCACGGCTGCCGGGATGCGCGGCGGCGCCCCGTCGAGCAGGCCGGACGCGTAGCGCACCGCCCCGTCCGCCCCGAGGACGAGCAGGAACGGCTCCGTCTGCGTGCGCAGGTCGATGATCACTGGCGGTCGCGTGCCGAGCGGCGCGTCGCCGCGCTCGAGACCGGCGGCGGCGGCGTCGGCCATCGTCGTGAGCGTCCGCTCCTGCGCATCGCGGACGCCGTTCGCGGCGAGACCCGACAGCAGCACGATGAAGATGACCATCCCGACCGCGGCCACGCTCGTCCCGTAGAGCGCGAGGCGTCGTCGCAGCGGCATCAGTGCGTCCGGACGGCGCGGGTCACGTGCGACGCGACCATCGTCGCCTCACTCCGCTGGCTCGCGCAGGACGTAGCCGACGCCGCGGATCGTGTGGAGCAACCGGGGCTGCCCGTCGCTCTCGATCCGCGCGCGCAGACCAGCGACCGTGACGTCCACGACGTTCGAGATCGCGTCGCTCCCGACGCCCCACACGGCCTCGAGGAGTCGCTCCCGGTCGAGCACCTGCCGCTGGTGACGGAGGAGGTGCTCGAGCAGCTCGAACTGCAGCGCTGTGAGGTCGATCGTTCGCGCGCCGCGCCGCACCTCGTGCGCGGCGACGTCCATGACGAGGTCAGCGCACCGGAGGATCTCGCGACCTGCAGGCTCGCGCCGCCGGAGCAGCGCTCGTACGCGCGCGAGGAGCTCGTCGTGCGCGAAGGGTTTCACGAGGTAGTCGTCCGCGCCCGCGTCGAGCCCGGCGACCCGGTCGGAGATCGCGTCGCGCGCGGTGAGCATGAGCACCGGCACGTCGGAGCCCTGCCGCAGGCGACGGCAGACCTCGACGCCGTCCAGCCCCGGGAGCATCACGTCGAGGACGACGAGGTCCGGCGGCCGATCCCGTGCCGCCGCCAGGGCGGCCGGCCCGTCGACCGCGACCTCCACGCCGTGGCCCTCGTACGCGAGCGCGCGCCGGAGGGAGGCGGCGAGACGCGCGTCATCGTCGACGACGAGGATCCGCCGCTGCGGGGTCACGCCCGCGAGGCTATCGCCTCGACGCGACCGCCTTCGCCTTCGACGGGGGCGCCGCCTTCGATGTGCCGTTCGAGCGCGCGCTCGCCGGCCTCTTCTCGCCCGCGCCGCAGACGGTCTCGATGATGAGCCGCGTCACGACGTAGGGGTCCATGTTCGCGTTCGGCCGGCGATCCTCGATGTAGCCCTTCTTGTCGCGCGCGACCTGCCACGGGATGCGGATCGACGCGCCGCGGTCCGAGACGCCGTAGCGGAACTCCTTGTAGGAGCAGGTCTCGTGGAGCCCGGTGAGGCGCTCCTCGATCGCGTGGCCGTAGTTCTGGATGTGGAGGTCGTGCCGCGTTCCGAGCGCCTGCGCCGCGGCGACGCACGCGTCGAACGAGCGGCGCATCTCCTTCGTCGAGAAGTTCGTGTGCGCTCCGGCGCCGTTCCAGTCGCCCTTCACGGGCTTCGGGTAGAGCGTCGCCGACACGCCGAAGTCCTCGGCCACGCGGTAGAGCAGCCAGCGCGCGAGCCAGAGCTGGTCCGCGATGAGCGGCGCCGGCAGCGCGCCGATCTGGAACTCCCACTGCGCCGGCATGACCTCCGCGTTGATGCCGACGATGCCGAGCCCGGCCTCCATGCAGGCCTCGAGATGCGCCTCGATGACGTGGCGGCCGAAGACCTCGTCGGCGCCGACGCCGCAGTAGTAGCCGCCCTGCGGCGCCGGGAAGCCGTTGTCCGGCCACCCGAGCGGCTTCGCGCCGTCGAAGAGCGTGTACTCCTGCTCGATCCCGAACCAGGTGTCGTCCTTCGCGTACTTCTCGGCCACCGCCGCGCATGCCGCGCGGGTGTTCGTCGGGTGGGGCGTCATGTCGGGCAGGAGGACCTCGGCCATGACGAGCTTGTTGTCCTCGCCGCGGATCGGATCGGGCACGACGAGCACGGGGCGGAGGACGCAGTCGGAGTTCGATCCGGGGGCCTGCAGGGTGCTCGAACCGTCGAAGCCCCAGATCGGAGGCTCCTCGCCCTTCGGCACGACCTTCGCCTTCGAGCGCAGCTTCGCGGTCGGCTTCGTCCCGTCGATCCAGATGTACTCGGCCCGATACGACTTCATGGCACCCTCCCCGGAATCGTCGTCGCGACGATAGCCGCGGGAAGCGTTGCGCGTCAGCGGCGGCGGGGGTTGCGGCTCAGTGACGCGCGAAGAGAGGGACCGCGTCCAGGTCCGCGCCGCCGGTCGTGGTGAGCGAGACCAGGACCTGCGCCTCGAGCGTGCGGTCGTAGAACGTCCGCCACGAGGACGGGCCGGGCCCCGTCACGCGCAGGAGCGGGACACCGGCCGTGACCGTCGCTCCGTCCTTCACCAGGATCTCGCTGTCGACGCCGAGCGCGCCGGGACGGAGCGTCAGCACGCGATCGCTCGAGCGGACGATGACGTACGGGAAGTACGCGAGCCCCGCGACGTTCGCGCCGGTGCGGATCTCACCGTTGATGAGCTGGTACAGGCGCACCTCGACGCGGCCCGCGAGCGGCGACTCGAGCGTCGCGCCCGGCGCCGCGGAAACGGCCGCGTACGCGCGACCGCCCGAGCGATAGGGCGCGGCGGTGATCGCGGGGGGCGCCGGAGCGACGGGGGCCGGCGCGGCGACGGCGGGCGCCGCGGTCGGGACGGGCGCGGGCGCTTCGCTCGCGATGGCCGCCGGGCCCGGCTCGGCGGCCACGGCCGGTGCCAGGGGCGCGGCGACAGCCGGCGCCAGGGGCGCGACGACGGCCGGGACGGCCGTCACGGGTACCACGGCGGGCTCCGGCGCGAGCCGGAGCGCTGCTGCGCCGACCAGGGCCGCGCCGATGAGGATGCCCGCTGTGCTGGAGAGGATGGGGCGCGCCACGCTCAGCCACTGCTCCGGCAGCGCCGGGCGGACCACGGCCAGCTCTCGCGGAAGGGGACCGAACATCCGTGCCAAGGGACCAACAGTGTCGCGTGGTCTGTCAAGGGTCCGGCTGCGCCACATCGCGGAGGAAGGCATTTGCCGCACTCCGCGACGTCCCTGCGACCCCAGGCGTACACCTCGGTCCCAAAATGGTCGCCGCGCGTACGGAGCGAGGGTGGGAAGAGCCTGACCGTCGACATCAGCGAGTGGCTGCGGCTGCGGAAGCTGCTGCGCGAGGCGGCGGAGGCCGCAGAGACGGTCGACGCCCTCGAGGAGGTGCGCGTCGACGCGCTGCTCCACGAGCCCGCGCCGACCCCGGCGCCGGTGGAGAAGTCCGAGCGCGAGCGCGTCGTCGAGCTCGGCGTGACGGGGCTCATCGTCCGCTTCCCCGACAACAATCCGGTCCTGCTCGGCGCGATCAGCCGCATCCAGGGCTGGCGGCCGAACCCGTCGGGGTCGCACCACGTGCCGTGCACGCTGCCCGCGATCACGAGCCTGCTCGCCTTCGCGGAGATGTACGACTTCGAGCTCACCGACGGCGCGGACTCGATGGTCCGCCAGCTCATCCGCGACTCGTACAGCTCACGCGAGTGGCAGAGGCAGGCGGAGGCCGCCGCCGCGACCGCGGCGGAGGCACCGCAGCCGCGCCCGCGGATACGCATCGTGCCCTCGCAGCGCGACCTCGTGCTGCGCTGGCTGCGGCGGAACGCGCGTGCGCTCGCGGTCGCGGCCCTCATCGCGTATCTCATCGGGCCGAAGGTCGAGCTCGTGCGCGAAGCGGACCGTGCCTTCCTCGAGCCGGCGCGGCTCGGAGCGGACGCGTCGGTCGCGGCGATGCTGAGCGCGCTCGACCGCTGCGGGCCGGCGATCGTGCAGCCGGGCGCGGCGGTCCCCGCGGGCTGCGACGCGAGCGTCGCGACGCGCGCCGGCACGACGCGCCTCTCGATCGGGATCCAGAACCCGCGCCTGCGGTTCTTCTCCTGGCGCGCCGGCGAGGATCTGCGCGGCTTCACGATCTGCGAGCAGTCCGTCCCGCTCGAGGCCTGCTGGGAGCGTTAGCGCCCGGCGCTAGCTGTCCGGATCGTCCGTGGTGCCGCGCGCGGGCCGGTAGCCCTTCTTCTCAGGGTCGCGATGCTGGCGACCCAGTGCCCGGCTCGCGCGCCTGAGCTCGACCGCCGACTTCCGCATCCGCGCTGACTCGCGCTCGAGCTTCCGCATCCCGGCGAGCCGGAGGGGATCGAGCGCACCGCTCGCGACCGCCTCGCGCACCGCGCAGCCCGGCTCCTGCTCGTGCGCGCAGTCGCGGAAGCGACAGCGATCGGCGAGCGCGGCAACGTCGGCGAACGCGGCGTCGATGACCTCCTCGCTCACCCAGGCGAAGACCTCGCGCAGCCCCGGCGTGTCGATGACCGCGCCGCCGCCGGGCAGGTGGATGAGCTCGCGCCGCACGCTCGCGTGACGGCCCTCGCCGAACTCGTCGACCTCGCGCGTCGCGAGCATCGCCGTCGCGGCGAGCGCGTTGATGAGCGTGGACTTACCCGCCCCGGACGGCCCGAGGAGCACCGCGGTGCGTCCGGGGGCGAGCCGCTCCGCGACGTCCCCGACGCCGTCGCCGGTGACGCTGCTCGTGACGAGGACCGGCACGCCCGGCGCCGCGCGCGACGCCCGCGTCACCTGGGCGCGGACGTCGGGGCACAGGTCGGCCTTCGTGAGGAGGATGAGCGGCTCGGCGCCGGAGTCGCGCGCGAGCGCGACGTACTGCTGGATGCGCATCTGGATCGGCGCGATGTCCCGGTGCAGCGGCACGACGATGAACACGTCGTCGACGTTCGCGGCGAGGATCTGCGCGTCGTGGATGCCGGTGTCGCCGCGCCGCACCGCGGACCGCCGGGGCAGGACCGCGTGGATGATGCAGGTTCCTGGCGACTCGGACCGCGCGAGCACGTTGTCGCCGACCGCGGGGAGGTCGTCGGCGTGGACGGTCTCGTGGCGCAGCCGCCCGGCCAGCGTCCCGGCGAGCTCGCCCGCGTCCGTGTGCAGGACGTAGCCGCCGCGATGCTGCGAGATGACGCGCGCGGTGATCTCGCGGGCCTCGGTCACTGATCGCGCTCCTTCGTGCCCATGGCACAGCGATGTGGGCGCCGCCACATCGGGAGCGGTGCTAGAGGCTGACGCTCCCGGTGGCCGTCGTGCGCGTGCGCTGCTCGGTCATTCGTGGCCACCTCCTTCTCCCCGTGACCGGGGCTGCGTCGCGTTCAACGCTATCACCAGCTGCCGCCACCCCCACCGCCGCCGCCGCCTCCGGAGAAGCCGCCGCCGCCGAAGCCGCTCGAGCCCTTCGACCCCGGCGTGTACGCGATTGTGCTCGACACGGTGGACGAGAAGGTGGCGAGCTCGCTCGAGAACGCCGACGGCGAGAACGCCCCGTGGCCGACGTACCAGCCCATGCCCTGCATCGCGCGCGTCGCCTCGCGGTCCAGGCCCTCGAACGCCTTCGCCCAGCGCTCGACGATGCCGAAGACGATCGCGTACGGCAGGTAGGCGGAGAAGATGCCCTCGCGCTCGGCGAAGGCCGCCCGGTCCTTCTCGGCGGTCTCCATGTAGCGGCGGAAGCCGAGCGTGCGGCGGAGCAGCTCGCTTCCCGCAGCGCTCCGGCGGGCCATCGCGCTGTGCGTCGCGAGGAGCGCCAGACCGCAGACGATGACCGCAAGGCCGACCAGCCCGAGCCCGAGCCTCGTCCCGAGCAGGAAGACGAGCCCCGCACCGGCCGCCGCGACGAGGATCCCCACGCCCGCCCACATCGCGCGCGCGTTCTCCGGGTCGCCGGTGAACCAGCGCCGCTCCATCGCGTCCCGGTAGAGCTGGCGCTGCGCGAGCTTCAGCGACGGCGCGACCTTGCCCTTCCGCTCCGACAGGAGCACCTCGCTCTCGGAGCCGAAGATGCCCTCGATGAGCTGCCGCTCCCAGCCAGCCAGCGACGCGTCGTCGCGGAGCTTCACCAGGCGCCAGTCGTCGCGGCCGAAGAGCCCGCTGCCCTCCACCTTCTCGATGCGCAGGACGCCGCGCACCGCGAGGTCGACGACGGTCGCGGTGAGGTCCTTCGCGTCGGCTCTCTCGTCGAGGATGAGCCCGAGCTGCGCGGGCGTCAGCTTGTCGGGTGGCTCGTACTCGGGGATGACCGTCGGCGCGTCGAAGAGCGGCGCGGCGCCCTCCTCCGTCTCCTCGACGAAGGCCGCTCGCTTCAGGTACCGCCGGTCGCGGCCCTGCGCCGACCAGTTCCGGGCCACGAGCGTGAGCCCGCCCACGAGGACGAGGCCCGCGAGGCCGAGGCTCGCGGGCGTCGCGTCGAACCAGCGGTCGATGTCGCGCGCCCGCTCCTCGTAGATCGCGACGGGAGCGCGCACCGCGCCCTTCGGCAGCCCGACGACGATCGTGAGCTGCTCGCCGGGCTGCAGCGGCCGCGTCGCCGCGAACGAGACGTGCGGCGGCGCAACGGCGCTGCGGCACGGGTCGGTCGACCCCGTCGGCCCCTGGAAGCACGTCACCTGCGTGACGTTCGCCGGCGTGCGGACCGTCGCCGTGACCTGGCGGGACGGGACGCCCCACTCCGACCCGTTCACGTTCCAGTACAGCTCGTCATGGTCGTCGAAGGCGTTGAGGGCACCGCGGACGACGTAGCTGAGGAGGTACGTCTGCCGGCCGCTGATCGTGCGGTCGGGGTCCCCGATCCGGATCCGCTTGTTCGCGCCGTTGTCCTCGACCTCGTAGCGCCACCCGCGGCCGGAGGCGTCGCGGATGCTCGCCACCTCGAGCTCGTACACGCGGTCGTGCGTGTCGGTGTGCCGGTACCGCACCGGGATCTCGCGGAAGATCCCGTGCTTCTGCAGCCCGCGGAAGTCGACCTCGATCGTCTCCGTGATGACGAGCGAGCTGTCGGTCTGCATGACGATGCCGGCATCGAAGCGGAGGATCTCCCAGCCCTCGTCCGCCGACGCCGCGCCACCCACGAGGAGCGGCACGGCCAGGAGGACGGCGGCGATCGCGCGGAGGGCGGTCACGCGGGTGACGCTACCGCCCTGGGTGCGTCACGGGATGGTGGCGGGAAGGAGCCGCAGCAGGATCGTCTGGACGAACTGGATCGCGATGAGCGCCACGAACGGCGAGAAGTCGAACCCCGCGGCCTGCGGCAGCGCGCGGCGGATCGGCCCGAGGATCGGCTCGCTGACGCTCCAGGCGAACTCGCCGATGCCCCAGGGGATGCGCATCGTCGGGATCCAGGACTGGATCACGCGCAGGAAGATCGCGAGCGTGATGGCGCCGCCGAGCACGTTGATGAACGCCTCCGCGAAGACGATGAGCAGGCACGTCGTGCACACGGCCTAGTGCGTCCCGCCGGGAACGGTCATGAGCGCTTCACCGGCACGTCGAGCTTGTAGCGCGACGGCGTCGGACCGGTCTGCCCCTGGTACGAGGAGCCGAGCTGCGGGGAGCCGTACGGGCGCTCCGCCGGCGACGAGAGCGGGAAGAACGAGAGCTGCCCGATCCGCATGCCCGGGTAGAGGGTGATCGGGATCGTGTTCACGTTCGAGAGCTCGAGCGTGATGTGGCCGTCCCACGCGGGATCGATGAAGCCCGCGGTGCTGTGGATGAGCAGGCCGAGCCGTCCGAGCGAGCTCTTGCCTTCGACACGCGACACGATGTCGTCCGGCAAGCGGATGCGCTCGCGCGTGGAGCCCAGCACGAACTCGCTCGGGTGAAGGATGAAGGGCCCGTCCGCCGCCTCGACGAGCTCCGTGATGTCGTCGAGCGGCTTCGCCAGGTCGATGTGCGTGTGCCGAGACGAGCGGAAGACGCGGAAGCGGTGGTCGAGCCGGATATCGACGCTCGCGGGCTGCACGCACTCGGGGTCGTACGGGTCGATGCCGATGCGACCGCTCTCGATCGCGGCGCGGATGTCGCGGTCGGATAGGACCATCAGCCGAGCGAGGAGCGGCTTTGCCGCGACAAGCGAGTCCACGCGTGCGGAGCATGCGGCGAGGCCGAAGGCCGAGCGCGAAGAGCAGGCACCATCAGGCGCGAAGGATACGTTCGCGCAGCTCCGGCCACGTGCGCACGACGAGGTCGGCCTCGGGCACGCGCTCGGTCTCGACGCCCCAGAGGACCTGCACCGCGAGCGCGCCGGCGCCGCGGGCCATGCGCATGTCGGTCCGCGTGTCGCCGACGACCGCGGTCTCCTCGGGCCGCGCGCCGAGCCGCTCCATCGCCGCGATGGCGAGGTCCGGCTCGGGCTTCGGGCGCGGGACGGAGTCGCCGCCGAGGTACGCGTCGACCTCGCGCCTGAGGCCGAGGCCACGCAGGATCCGTTCGCAGTCCGCAGCGCGCTTGCCGGTGACCGTCGCCTGCCGGATCCCGGCGCGGCGGAACGCGCGGAGCGTCGTCAGCGCGCCGCGGTAGAGCCTCGTCGCAGGGATCGCCACCTCCTCGTAGATCGCGCGGTACTCGGCGCGGTACGTCACCGCATCCTCGGCGCTGAGGTCCGGCCAGGCGACGCGGAACAGCGCCTCGAGCGGCAGGCCGGTCATCCGCCCGAAGTCCGCGAAGTCGACCGGCGTCCCGCCGTGCTTCGCGATCACCTGGTTCGCGGTGTCGACGACGAAGCGCACGCTGTCGGTCAGCGTCCCGTCCAGATCCCAGAGGACCGCGCGGATCGCGTGGCGCGGCTGGGTCGTCAGCGGCGCTTGCGGCGCGTGGGCGGCGCCGGCTGCGCGCCGATGGGCAGCGCGATCTGCTCCGCGAGACCGCGCCCGCGCGCGTCCTCGCGCAGGCGGACGAGCTGCGCGAGCTCGTCGTAGAGCGCGTCCGGGTCATCGAGGCGTGAGTACACGATCTTGAATCGGAGGTAGCTCATCGGATCGAGCGAGGCGAGCCGCTCGAGCACCATCTCCCCGATCCGCTGCGAGCTGACCTCGGCCGCGCCGCTCTGGCGGATCGTCGTCTCGATGTCGTCGATGAGCTCGCCGATCTGCGCCGCGGTGAGCGCCTTCGAGGCCCCCTTCTCGATCGCGCTGACGAGCTTGCGGCGGTCGAACTCCTGCTTGGACCCGTCGCGCTTGGTCACCTGGATGCGCGCGGATTCCGCACGCTCCTGTGTCGTGAAGCGCCCGCCGCAGCCGTCGCAGGCGCGGCGGCGGCGGATCGCGCTGCCCTCATCCGCCTCCCGCGAATCGATGACCCGCGTGTCCGCTCTGTTGCAGGTGGGGCACCGCACGACCACAAGATATGGGACCTGGGGCCACTACAGAAGGGGGACGCCGCGGCGGGCACGGGAAGGCCCCGGTCCTGCGACCGGGGCCCCGAAGCTCAGTGCGTGGTGACCGCTACCGGACGCCGAGCAGGAACAGGATGATCAGCAGCAGGAGCGGGGCGCCGAGCAGCCAGCCGAGGATGAGGATCATCTTCTCTCTCCTTTATCAGATGCGGTCGGCCGCGCGGTCGACGCGCGCGGCGACCCGGCGGGTGACCCACATCGGCTCGCCGGAGCCCATCCAGCCGCCGACGACCCCGCCCATGAGGCCGATGAGCATGGTCGCCGCCGCGGCCATCGCGGAGTTCCGCGCGGCCTTCGCGATGGCCGGGTCGACCGCCTGCCCGGCGACGGCAGGCTGCGCGGCCGGAGCCGGCGCGAGCCCGGAGTACCAGCCGTTCAGGTACTGCGCCGCCTGTGACGCGAGCGCGAGCAGGACGATGGTCGCGATGACGAAGGTGATCGCGCCGTAGAGCGCGGCGGTCTCCGGCACGCGCACGCCGGCGATGCGCACGGCGATGTACCCGCCGAGGACGAACGCCCAGAACGCACTGAACACCGCGAAGGCGAGCGCCCAGAAGCCCACGCCGCTCCAGTCGGTGACGCGCCCTTCGATCCCCGCGCGGTGGGCGCCGATCGCCGTCCCGATGAACCCGAACAGGACGACCGCGACGACGCTGGTGAGAGCGCCGACCCAGATCCCGCTCCAGGTCATCGTGAGCGCGGCGACCGCCGCTTCCGCCCGCGCGCCGGGCATCCGCGTGGTCGAGGGCCCGTGGTCCCTCACATCCATTGACGTCCTCCCGTGATCACGGGATGCCGCACAAGACTGCACCCCGGTCGTACGGCCGGGGTGCAGGGTGCATGCCAGCGTGTTCGGGGAGCGGACTCAGCGACGGCGCAGGAAGCTCGGGACCTCCAGGTCGTTCGGGTCGTACGACTTCGGCTCCGGCGCGTGCTCCGCCTTCGGTGCACCGTTCGCGACCGACGCACCCGCCGCGACCGCCGGCCGCTCCGCCTGGCGCGGCTCGGTCTGGCGACGGTAGATGGGCTGCTCGATCCGCTTCAGCGGCCGCGTCGAGTCGAAGCCCGTCGCGATGACGCTGATCTTCACGTCGCTGCCCATGCGCTCGTCGATGACGGCGCCGAAGATGATGTTCGCCTCGGGGTCCGCCGCCGCGTGGATGATCTCCGCCGCCTCGTTCACCTCGAAGAGCGTGAGGTCCGGGCCGCCGGTGATCGTGAACAGCACGCCACGCGCGCCGTCGATCGACTGCTCGAGGAGCGGCGACATGATCGCCTGCCGCGCGGCATCCGCCGCGCGCGCCTCGCCGGCGCCGTGGCCGATGCCCATGAGCGCGCTGCCGGCGTTCGTCATGATCGTCTTCACGTCGGCGAAGTCCAGGTTGATGAGGCCGGGCACCGTGATGAGGTCGCTGATGCCCTGCACGCCCTGGCGCAGGACGTCGTCGACGATGCGGAACGCGTCGACCATGCTCGTCTTCTTCTCGACGACCTGGAGCAGACGGTCGTTCGGGATCGTGATGAGCGTGTCGACCTTGTCGACGAGCTCCTGGATCCCCTGCTCCGCGAGGAGCCGGCGCTTCGCGCCCTCGAACTGGAAGGGCTTCGTGACGACGGCGACAGTGAGCGCGCCGATGTCCTTCGCGATCTCCGCGATGATCGGCGCGGCGCCCGTCCCGGTGCCGCCGCCCATCCCCGCGGTGATGAAGATCATGTCGGCCTCTTTGAGGGCCTCGTAGAGCTTCTCGCTGTCGTCCTCGGCGCTCTTGCGACCGACCGACGGGTCGGCACCCGCGCCGAGGCCGCGCGTGATCTTGTCGCCGATGCGGATCTTGTGGGGCGCATCCGAGAGGAGGAGCGCCTGAGCGTCGGTGTTCACGGAGATGAACTCGACGCCCATGAGCTCGGCCCGGATCATGCGGTTGACGGCGTTCGAGCCGCCGCCGCCGACGCCCACCACCTTGATGAGCGCGAAGTTCTCGATATCCGAACGTAGCGGCATGAGAGGGGCAGCCTCCTTCTCAGGATTCCATGCCGCTGCCCCTCCCCTGAGCTTTGAGCATGGGGTTATTCAGTTGCCGTCGACTATACCCCGCCCCCGCTGCATTGGAACACCCTCCGAGCGGCGCGCCGCGGCGCCGCTCAGGCGCGCTTGGGGGACACGGCCTACGGCATCAGCCCGCGAAAGAGCTTGCCGAGCCGCTGGCCGAGGCCCTCGCCGGGCGCGCGGCCGCGGGCGCGCTCGTCGCCCTCGTTCCAGGACCGGGCGCCCCAGAGCAGCAGGCCGCTCACGGCCGAGTAGGGCGGCGTCTGCACGGAGTCGGTGAGCCCGCCGAGGCCGCGAGGCGCGACGACCCTGGCGCTCATGCCGAGCTGGTCCCGGCCCGCCCGCGCGATGCCCTGCATGAGCGAGCCCCCGCCGGTGAGGACCAGGCCCGCCTGGAGGCGGTTCGTGGCGCCGGCCGTCTCGACCTCCGCCGCCACGAGCTTGAAGAGCTCGAAGATGCGCGACTCGATGATCTCGGCAACGTGGCGGCGCGTGACGCCGTGCGAGACGTCCTCGCCGATCGAGGTGATCTGCACGACCTCATCGGGGTCGACGTCGATCGGCAGCGCCGTGCCATGGCGCAGCTTCACGCTCTCCGCGACGTCCGGGGTCACGCGCAGGACGATGCCGAGGTCCGCGGTGATCGTCCGCGCCCCGATCGGGACCGTCGCCGCGTGCGCGATCGAGCCGTCCTGGAAGATCGCGACGTCCGTCGTGTCGCCACCGAGGTCCACGAGGCACACGCCGAGCTCGCGGTCCTCGTCGGCGAGGACGGCCTCGCCGGTCGCGAGCGGCGCGAGGACGAGCTGGTCGATCTCGATGCCGGCGCGCTGCACGCACTTCGAGAGGTTCTGCACGCTCGTGGACGACGCGGTGACGATGTGCGTCTCGACCTCGAGGCGCACCGCGCTCATGCCGATCGGGTCGCGCACGCCCGGCTGGCCATCGACGACATAGCCGCGCGGGATGACGTGGAGGATCTCGCGCGTGTTCGGGATCGACACCGCGCGCGCCGCCTCGATCGCGCGGAGCGTGTCGTCCCGGTGCACGTCGTGGCCGCCGCCCGAGACCGCGACCATGCCGCGCGAGTTCTGCGACCCGATGTGGCTTCCGGCGATGCCGACGAGCGCGGAGCGGACCTTCAGGCCCGACATGCGCTCCGCGGCCTCGATGGCCGCCGTCACGGACTGCACCGTGCGGTCGATGTCGATGACGACGCCCTTGCGCAGGCCGTCGGACGGCGCCTGGCCGATGCCGATGACGTCGACGCCGCCGGTGCGGTTCAGCTCGCCGATGAGGACGCAGACCTTCGTGGTCCCGATATCGATGCCGACGAGGACGGACTGCTCAGGCACGCGTCACCCCGGTCCTGCCGTCTCTCCTCATTCCCCAGCGTGAGGTTATAGGAAATGCCTCCGGATGACCGCCACGTTCTGGAAGATGCGCCACCCGAACGCGAACAGGGCGACGAGATAGAGGTCGATACCGAGCCGGTCGCCGAGGAACGTGAGCGCCGCCGCGAGCAGGGCGTTCGTGTAGAAGCCCGAAAGGAAGATCCGCGTCGAGAAGTGGCCCTCGAACTCCGCACGCAGCGCGCCGAGGAGCGAGTCGAGCGCGGCGAGGATGCCGACGGCGGTGTAGCGCGCGAGGTCGATGGGCAGGTTCACGCGCAGCGCGAGGCCGAGCAGGACGCCCGCGACGAGCCCGAGGAGCGGTAGCCACATCGACGGAAGTGGCTATCGGGGAGAGAAGACGATGCGGTCGGGGCTGCGCACGTCGACGAAGTCTAGCGGGCGGTCGGGCTCGTTCCGCAGGAACTGACGCGCGACGACGAGCTTCTCGTCGAAGCTCTCCGGCCCGCCGAACCGGATCTCCCATCGCGAGCCGCTTCGGAGCACCAGGCCGTTCGGCCCCGGCTCGATCACGACCTCGGGCGCGCGCATGTCGGCGCGCAGCTCGCCCGGCGCGAGTGCCGCGAGCCGGAGCGCGGCGCCGACGAGCGCCGCATCGAGACGCTCGCCCGCGCTCCGTTGCGGACTGCGCAGGTCGCGCACGCGCAGCGCGGGCGCCGCCGTCGGATCGACCGACGCGAAGAGCACGCCGTCCGCGTCGACGAACCACTCGGTCCCTTCGACGCGCCAGCGTCCCGCGGCCTCACGCTCGATGAGCGAGATCGTGTACGTGCCGAGGACGTCGAGCTCGACCGCGGCGTCGCGCACGGACGGCATGGCGCGCAGCCGTGCCCGCGCCTCGGACGCGCTCGCGCGGAATGCGCGCGCGCCCTGGAGGCCGCTCTGCGCGACAGCGTCGGCGGCCGCGGTGTGCCGCGCGCCGCTCACCGTCCCATCTCGGAGCAGCGCCGCGTCGGTCGCCGCGAGGGCCACGAGCGCCGCGAGCGCGAGCGCCGCGACGACGCCAGCGGCCGCGCGTCCCTGATCGATGCGTGCCTTCCGGGGGCGGCGCCTCGTCGCCGCCTGGCGGCGCGCGGGCCTAGCGCGCCCGGCGATCCGCGTCCTCCAGCGCCCAGCCGATGAGCCTCTCGAGGAGCGCCTCGAAGGGGATGCCCGCCGCGCGGGCCGCCTTCGGAAGGAGGCTGTTCGCCGTCATGCCGGGGATCGTGTTCACCTCGAGCACGACCATCCGGTCGTCCTCCGTCCAGATGAGGTCGGTCCGCGACATGCCGCGGCAGCGCAGCGCCTGGTGCGCGCGCAGGCCGAGCTCCTGCGCGCGGCGCGCGACGGCGTCCGGGATCCGCGCCGGGCAGATCTCCTCGCTCTCGCCGGCGTCGTACTTCGCGCCGTAGTCGAAGAACGCGTGCTTCGTCACGATCTCGATGACGGGCAGCGCCTGCAGCTCGTCGTTGCCGATGACGGCGACGGTGAGCTCGCGCCCGACGGCGCGCTCCTCGACGAGGGCGCGGTCGTCGTAGCGGAGCGCGTCGGCGATCGCGGCCTCGAGCCGGTCGGGAGCCTCGACGATCGCCGTCCCGACGCTCGAGCCCTGCTGCACCGGCTTCACGAACGCCGGCAGGCGCACCGTGCGGGCCTGCGGGTCGTCGGCACGCGTGACCTCGACGCCGCGCGGCACCTCGAGCCCGTGCAGCGCGAGGTGCGCCTTCGCCATGACCTTATCCATCGCGAGCGCCGACGAGAGGACCCCCGACCCCGTGTAGGGGATGCCGAGGATGTCGAGCATGCCCTGGATCTTCCCGTCCTCGCCCCACGGGCCGTGGAGCGCGATGAGCACGACGTCGAGCGGCTCCGCGCCCGCGCCGATCGCGCGCGTGGCCGGGACGAGCGCGCGCGTCGCGCTCGCGATCTGCGCCTCGAGGCCCTTCGGCAGCGTCTCGTGCGTCGGCAGCGCCTCGAGCCTGCCGCCGCCTTCCTGGAGCTTCTCGGCCTGGTCGCGCTGCTCCGCCGTGAGCGCGGGATTGCGCGCCATGAGCGCCAGCGGGTCCAGGAGCACGACGTCGTACCGCTCCGGCGCGAGGCTGGCCGCGATCTGCGCGCCGGTCGCGAGCGAGATGTCGCGCTCCGCCGACGCGCCGCCGGTGAGCACGCCGACACGGATGCGGCGCTTGGGGGTCACCACTCCCCCACCCGCTCGACCTCTGGGACGAGCTCGACCCCGAACCGCTCCTTCACCTCGGCCATGCAGCGCTGCATGAGCTCCCAGACGTCCCGCGCCGAAGCGTCGCCGGTGTTCACGATGAAGTTCGCGTGCTTCTGGCTCACCTCGGCTCCGCCGACGCGCGCCCCCTTGAGGCCGGCCGCCTCGATGAGCCGTCCCGCGTGGTCGCCCGGCGGGTTGCGGAAGATCGAGCCCGTGTTCGGCTGCGCGAGCGGCTGCTTCTTGATGCGCTCGTTCGCCATCTCCTTGATCTTCGCGACCGCCGTCGCGCGGTCTCCGCGCCGGCCGCGGAAGCGCGCGCGGAGACAGATGATCGGTGTCCCCTGGAGCGAGCTCGTGCGGTAGGCGTAGCCGAACGCCGCGTTGTCCTGGGTCCAGACGCCGCCGTTCAGGTCGACGAGCGTCGCGTCGACGAGCGCGTCGGCGGTATCGCTGCCGAACGCGCCGGCGTTCCCGTGCACCGCGCCGCCCACGGTGCCGGGCACGGTGGCCATCCACTCGAGCCCCTCGATACCGTTCCGCGCGGCGACCGCGGCGACGCTCGCGAGCGGCGTGCCCGACGCGGCGCTGACGATGGTGCCGTCCACCTCGGTCTCGCTCCACCCGTTATGCAGGACGACGCCGCGGATGCCTCTGTCCGAGACGAGGAGGTTCGTCCCGCCCCCGAGGATGAAGACCGGCAGCTCGTGCTCGCGCGCGACCTTGATCGCGCCGAGGAGATCGTCCTCGCTCCGCGCCCGCACGTAGTAGTCGGCCGGCCCGCCGATGCGCAGGGAGGTGTGCTCCTTGAGCGGCTGGTCGCGCGCGCCGAGCCGCTCCGTCACGCGGGCGTCCGCGCGCGCAGGAGCTCGAGGAGCCGCTCGCCCGCGGGGCGGATGTCCCCCGCGCCGAGGATGAGGACGACGTCACCGGGCTGCGCGATGTCGGCAAGGAGGCGCGCCGCCTCGTCCGGGTCGCGGGCGTATGCGGCGCCCGACCGCGTCGCGAGCTCGCGCGAGGCGCCGCGCGCGTCGCTGTCGCGGCGCGCGGAGGCGAAGGTCTCGGCCACGACGGCGGCGTCGGCCTCCCGCAACGCGGACACGAACTCCTCGAAGAACGCGTCGAGGCGGCTCGCGGTGTGCGGCTGGAACAGCGCGATCACCCGCAGGCCGCGCGGCCGCATCGCCGCGATCACGGCGCGGATCTCGACGGGGTGATGCGCGTAATCGTCGACGACGGTGATGCGATCCACTCGTCCGAGCTCCTCGAGCCGGCGCGACGTTCCGGCGAACTTCATCAGCCCGTACCGGATGCGCTCCGCGTCCGCGCCGAGGACGGTCGCGGCCGCGAACGCCGCTGCCGCATTGCGCACGTTGTGGACGCCGGGCACGTTCAACCCCACATGCGCTGTGACGGTGTTCGGGCCCTTCAGGTCGAACCCGTACGCGAAGGGATGGCGCGACGCGTCGATCCTTGGCCGGTCCCCCTCGAGGACGATCGTCTCCGGCTCGCTGGCGCGCCAGTCCGCGCGGGCGTCGGTGCCGTAGGTGTGCACCGTGCGACCGGCGAGACGGGTCCGAGCCTCTCCGGCGAGCGCGAGCGACCCCGCGTCGTCCGCGCACGCGAGGAGCGTGCCGCCGCGGGGGATGCCGCCGACGAAGGTGCGGAAGGCCTCCATGTAGTCGTCGCGCGAGGGAAAGAGATCGACATGATCGTGGTCGACGTTCGTCACGATCGCGACCGTCGGCGTGAGGGCGTGGAAGACGCGGTCGTACTCGTCGGCCTCGATGACAAGCACGTCGCTCGTGCCGACGTGCGCATTCGTCTTGATGTCGCGGAGCGGCGCCCCGCAGATGAGCGACGCGTCGATGCTCGCCGCCTGCAGCGCCGTCCAGGTCATCGCGGTCGTCGTCGTCTTGCCGTGCGTGCCCGCGACCGCCACCAGGCGCTTCCCCTTCGCGAGGAACCGCCACGCGTCGTGCCGCTTCCACAGCGTGACGCCCGACGCGAGCGCGGCGGCCACCTCGGGGTTGTCCTCCGTGTACGCGCTGGAGCGCACGACGATGTCGGCACCCGCGATGTGCGACGCGTCGAAGGTGTCGTGCACGGTGGCGCCGTGCGCGCGCAGTGCCTCCGAGAGCGGCCAGCGGCCCCGATCCGAGCCGCTCACCTCGCCGTGCGCCATGAGGAGCCGGGCGACCGCGGACATCCCGGTGCCGCCGATGCCAACGACGTGGAAGCGGGTCACGCGTGCCGCCCGGGCGCGCGGGAACGGCTCATGCGCAGCCTCCGAGCCGCAGGACGTCGCGCGCGAGCTCCACGGCAGCATCGGGCCGCCCGGCCCGCTTCGCCGCCTCACGCATCCGCCCGTGTCGCGACGGGTCGTTCAGCAGGCCGACGACGACGGCAGCGAGCCGGTCCGAGGACAGCTCGCTCTCCGTGATCAGCGCGGCGGCGCCGAGCTCGACGATGCTGCGCGCGTTCGCGGCCTGGTGGCCGCCCATCGAGGCGCCGAACGGGATGAGCACGAGCGGCACGCCGAAGGCGAGCGGCTCCGCGATCGACGACGAGCCCGCGCGCCCCACGATGAGGTCGGCCGATGCAAGGGCCGCGCCCATCTCCTCGCCGAGGAACCCGTACGGGCGGTAGCGGTCGCGGATCTCGGCGGGGAGGGTCGACCGCTTCGCCTCGAGCCGGGCGAGGTGCGCCGGGCCGGTGTGGTGGACGACGACGGCCTTCCGGAGCAGCTGGGCGAGCGCGCCGGAGAGCGCCTCGTTCACGCGCTCGGAGCCCTGGCTGCCGCCCGTGACGAGGATGACCGTCTCGTCGCGGGCGATGCCGAGCCGCTCGCGTCCCGTCTCGCACGTCCAGCGCAGGAGCGAGCGGCGGATCGGGTTGCCGGCGAGGACCGTCTTCCCGGGCGGCAGGTGACGCTCGGTCCCCGGGAACGTCGCGCCGATCCGCTGGGACCAGCGCGCGAGGGCGCGGTTCGCGCGGCCTGGCAGGACGTTGCCCTCCCAGAGGTAGACCGGGATGCGCAGCGTCCGCGCGGCGAGGACCACCGGGTACGCGATCGCGCCGCCGCTCGTGAGGCAGACGGAGGGCCGGAAGCGGAGGAGCTTCACGACGCTCGCGGCGTAGGCGAGCGGGATGCCGAGGTTGTTCGCGAGGAACGCGACCTTCGAGTCCGGGTCGCGCAGTGACGCAAGGGGCAGCCGATAGAAGGGGAGGCCCGCCTTCGCCACGAGATCAGCCTCGAGGCCGCGTCGACCACCCACGAAGAGGAAACGGACGTCGGGGCGCAGCTCCCGGAGCGCCTCGGCGGCCGCGAGGAGCGGGCTCACGTGTCCCCCGGTCCCGCCGCCCACGAGGAGCACCCGGCACGCTCGCGCGCTCTGCGCCTTGGCGTCCAACGTTGAGGAGTATGCCGACGGCCACGAGGCTCACGCAGAGGGACGAGCCGCCGTACGAAATGAAGGGCAGCGTGATGCCGGTCATCGGCACGAGGCTGGCGACCACCGCCATGTTCAGCCAGGCCTGGAAGACGAGCCACGCGGTGATGCCCGTCGCGAGCAGCGCGCCCGCGTCGTCGGGCGCGCGCAGCGCGATGCGGATCCCCTTGAAGGCGAGGAGCAGGAACAGCACGACGACGCCGAGCGTGCCGAGCAGGCCGAGCTCGTTGCCGAGGACGGCGAAGATCGAGTCGGTGTAGGCAGCCGGGAGGAAGCCGAACTTCTCCTTCCCGGCGCCGAGGCCCTCGCCGAACGGCCCGCCGAGCGCCAGCCCGTACAGCGCCTGGATGGTCTGGAAGCCGGCGCCGCGGGGGTCGCTCCACGGATCGAGGAAGGTGAGGATCCGCTGCAGGCGGTACGGCTGCACGACCGCGAGCGCCGCCACGGCGACGACCGCGAGCGCCGCGAGCGCGCCGAACTCGCGCAGGCGCGCCCCGGCGACGAAGTACATGGCGAAGGCGATCGCGACGATGACGATGGATGTCCCGAGGTCCGGCTCCGCGATGACGAGCCCGACGATGAGCGTCGTGATGCCGAGGAACGGCAGCGTGACCGAGAGCCGGCCCATCGCCGAGCGGCGCGACGCGAACCAGAACGCGAGATACAGGATGAGCGCGAGCTTCGCGAGCTCCGCGGGCTGGACGCCCGCGAACGAGGAGACGCGGATCCAGCGCGTCGCGCCGCCGACGCTCGTGCCGACTCCCGGGATGAGCACGGCCACGAGGAGCACGACGGCGAGGCCGAGCGCGGGGAGCGCGAGCGCGCGGTAGCGGTGGTAGTCGACGCGCGCGGCCACGAGCATCGCGCCGAGACCGATGACCGCCCAGACGGACTGCTGGATGAGGAAGTACCGCGGCTCGTCGAGCGCGTCAAGGGCGCGGATGCCGCTCGCGCTGTAGACCATCGCGAGGCCGACCGCGAGCAGGACGAGGACGATGCAGAGGAGCGGGAGGTCGTACGAGGTCGTGCGCGGGAGCCGCACCCTCATGCCGGCAGCGCCCGCGCGAGCTCGCGGAAGCGATCGCCTCGCTCCTCATACGACTTGAACATGTCGAAGGACGCCGAGGCCGGGGAGAGGAGGACGACGTCGCCTGGGCGCGCCATCGCGCGCGCGCGCTCGACGGCCTCGTCGAGGGTGGCGGCGCGCTCGACCCGCACCGCAGAGCTCGGATGCGTGCGCTTGGCCGCGAGGATCGCGGCCTCGATCTCGTCCGCGGACTGGCCGATGAGCACGGCGCCTCGCGCACGGGCGGCGACCGCGCGTCCGAGCTCCGCGAAGTCGGCGCCCTTGCCGACGCCGCCGAGGATGACGACGGGCGGCCGGGTGTACGCCTCGATGGCCGGGATGGTCGCGTACGGCGTCGTGCCCTGCGAGTCGTTCACCCACCACACGCCCGCGCGCTCGACGACGAACTCGAGGCGGTGCGGCAGCCCCTCGAACTCCCGGAGCACCGCTCCGATCGCGCCGGTCGGGATGCCGTACAGCCCGCCGACGATGGACGCGGCGAGCGCGTTCGAGATGTTGTGCCGTCCGGGGACGCGCAGCTCCCTCGCCGCGCAGACGACCTCGCGCCGCTCGCCATCCGCGAGGACGAGGTCCTCCGCGTCATCGAGGAACGCGCCGCGGCGCGGGCGCAGCGAGAGCGAGTACCCGCGGAGCTCGGAGTCCGCGCCGGTGTGCAGCGCGAGGCTCGTGGGGTCGTCGAGGTTGAGGACCGCGACGTCGCGAGAGCCCTGCCAGCGCACGATGTTGCTCTTCGCGGCCACGTACGCCTCGCGCGTGCCGTGATGGTCGAGGTGATCCTCGAGGACGTTCGTCACGACGGCGACGTGCGGGCTCCTCCCGATCGTCTCGAGCTGGAAGCTGGAGAGCTCGAGCACGACGACGTCGTCACGCCCGATGTTCGGGAGCTCCTGGAGGACGGCCGTGCCGATGTTGCCGCCGACGTGCACGCGGCGCGGACCGGCCCGGAGGATCCGCGACACGAGCGTCATCGTCGTGCTCTTCCCCTTCGTCCCGGTGACGCCGACGATCTCCGCGGGGCAGAGCCGGAAGAACAGCGACATCTCGGTGAGCACGGGGATGTCGCGCTGCCGCGCGCGCAGGATCGTCGGCGAGCGCGGGCGGATGCCCGGGATGACGAACACGTAGTCCGGATCCGCGAGCGCCTGGTCGTCGCTCGACGGCCCGAGGATGAGCTCCACCGGAAGGTCGCCGAGCCGCGCGATCCCGGTCGCGAGCTGCTCGCGCGGCTGCGGGTCGCTGATCGTGACGCGGGCTCCGTTGTCGACGAGGAAGCGCGCGATGCCGGCCGCGGTCCGGCCGCTCCCCAGCCCGACGATGGTGACCCGCTTCCCCGCGAAGTCGGCGGCGTGGACGGGCGCGTCGAAGATGAAGCTCAAGCCGGCCGCCCGAGGACCGCGAGCGCGGTGCCCTGCGGCCCGCGCTCGCCGCGCGAGCGGTAGGACCAAAGGTCCGCGCCGCCGCACCGCGTGCAGAGCCCGGCGAGCTCGACGCTCCGCACGCCCGCGTCGGCGAGCTGCGTCGCGTTCGCGCTCCAGAGGTCGAAGGTGATCCGGTCGCGGCCGGCGCGGAGCGCGTCCGCGCTCGCGGGGCCGAGCCGCTCGCGGATGACGGCGGCCCGCGCCTCGTCGATCGTGTAGCAGCACGGGCCGATCGACGGCCCGATCGCGGCGACGAGCGTGCTCACGTCCGCGCCGGCGCCGACGAGCTCGCGCACGAGCGCCTGCGTGACGCGCTTCGTGGTGCCCTCCCATCCCGCGTGCGCGGCCCCGATGGGCCCGGACGGGCCTGCGACGAGGACCGGCACGCAGTCGGCTGCCGCGACCCCGAGGAGCACGCCCTGCTCGTCCGTCCACAGCGCGTCGGCCTCAGGCCAGGGGTCGGCACGGTGTGGCGCGCGCACGACGCGATCGCCGTGGACCTGGCGGACGCGGATGACCTCGCGGAACCCGAGGCGCCGCGCGAGCCGCTCGCGCGCCGCGTCCTGCTCATGCTGCGGGAAGACCGAGCCCGCGAGGCTGCCCTCCGCGCGCGTCGTGAAGCCGGCGACGAGCCCGAGCGCCGTGAGCGACGGCGATCGGTGCAGGCCGTCGACGAGGGGCCAGGCCGTGGCGGTGGCGGTCACAGGGGCGTCACGAAGGCGAGCATCGCCGCGACGATCGCGCCGAGCGCGCCGATGAGCCAGAAGCGCATCGTCACCTGCGACTCCGGCCAGCCGATCGCCTCGAGGTGGTGGTGGAACGGCGCCATCCGGAACACGCGCTTGCCGCGGAGCTTGTAGGAGCCGACCTGGATGATCACGGACACGGTCTCGGCGACGAAGATGATGCCGGCGATCGGCAGCAGCAGGACGAACCCGGTCGTGAGCGCGACCGCGGCGAGCGTCGCGCCGAAGGCGAGCGAGCCGACATCACCCATCATGAAGACGGCTGGGTGCACGTTGAACCAGAGGTACGCGAGGAGCGCGCCGACCATCGCGGCGCAGAACACGACGAGCCAGGGAAAGCCTCGGGCCTGCGCGATGAACGCGAAGGCGAGGAAGGCGAACACAGCGAGGCCGCCCGCGAGGCCGTCGAGCCCGTCGGTGAGGTTCACCGCGTTCGACATCGCGATGATGACGAAGACCGCCAGGGCCACGAAGGCGGGGGCACCGATCTCGAGCTCGCCGTAGAGCGGCACGTACACGCCGGTGATGCCGAAGTGACGCTGGATGTACAGCGCCCCGGCGATCCCGACGATGAGCTGCCAGACCAGCTTGTGACGCCCGCGGATCCCGAAGCCGTAGGCGACGTTCACGTAGTCGTCGATCGCGCCGAGCGCGCCGACCGCCACGAGCGCCCCGACAGGCACGATCGTCTGGGCGAGATACGCGCCTCGCATGGTGTCGGGCGGCGACGTATCCGGGAGCGGCGAGTCCGGGATGATCGCGTACAGCACCACCCAGATGAGAGCGACGACGCCGATCGGGAGGAGCCCGCCCATCGTGAGCAGTCCCTGCTTCGCGTAGTGCGAGCGCGGCCCCTCGCGGCGGATCTGCTTACCGATGCGGAAGTAGCGGAGCGCGCGGATGAACGGCGCCGTGAGGACGAGGCCGAGGACGAACGCGAGGAGCAGCACGCCGAGGGCGAGCCCGGACGGGCCCTGCGTCACGCGTGTGCCCTCGGCGCGGCGAGCGCGTCGGCGAGACGGTCGAGCGCGAGCGCGCGCGAGCCCTTTACGAGCACCGTGTCGCCGTCGCGCAGCGAGCGCTGCAGGAGGATGAGCGCCTCGGCGCTGTCTGCGGCCGCGTGGGCGTCCGCGTGGCCCGCGCTCCGCGCGGCCGAGACGATCGTCTGCGCGAGCTCGCCGACGCCGATGATGAGCTGCGCGGAGCGTGCCGCATCGCGCCCGACGTCCTCGTGCGCGTCCGCCGAGAGCTCGCCGAGCTCGCGCATGTCGCCGAGGACCGCGACGCGCCGGCCGGGGACCTCGCGCAGGAGCGCGAGCGCCGCGTGCACCGCCGCGGGGCTCGCGTTGTAGGAGTCGTCGATCACCGTGAGGCGCCCGGCGCGGCGGACGCTCATGCGGTGCGCGGGCGGCTCGAGCGTGCCGAGACCGAGCGCCGCCTCGTCGAGCGGGACGCCGAGCATGACGGCGGCGCCGATCGCCGCGAGCGACGCCGTGACGAGGTGCCGGCCGGGGAGCGGGATCGACGCCGGAGCGCTGGCGCCCTCGTAGCTCACGGTGAAGGACGTCCCGTCGAGCCCGCGCGAGGTGACGCCGGTCGCGCGCAGCGCAGCGTCGGCGGACTCGCCGTAGAGCACGACGCGCGCCTTCGTGAGGGACGCGAGGCCGCGCACACGCCGGTCGTCGGCATTCAGGAGCGCCGTGCCGTCCGCCGGCAGCGACTCGATGAGCTCGGCCTTGCCGCGCGCGATCGCGTCGACGCTCGGCGTGCGCGAGTAGTGCGTCGGCCGGTCGGGGACCGTCGTGATGATGCCGATCACCGGCCGGACGAGGCGGCAGAGATCCGCGATCTCGCCAGGGACGTAGAAGCCGAGCTCGAGCACCGCGACCTCGTGGGACGGCTCCAGCAGGAGGAGCGTGAGCGGCACGCCGATCTCGTTGTTGAAGGATGCGGCGGGGCTGAGCACGCGGTACCTCGTGCCCAGGGTCGCGGCCGCAGCCTGCTTCGCGGTCGTCTTTCCGGCGTTGCCGGTGATGCCGACGACCGGGATGGGATGCGCGTCCCGCTGGGCCTCGGCGACGCGGCGCAGCGCGTGCGGCACGTCGGCGACCTGGACGAGCAGCGCGTCGCCGGGGACACCATCGGGGATGCGCTCCACGACCGCGCCCGCGCACCCGCGTCGGATCGCGTCCGCGACGAAGTCGTGGCCGTCACGCTGATCCCGCAGCGCGAAGAAGAGCGAGCCGGGCTCGGCGATGCGCGAATCGAAGGCCCCGCCGCTGAAGGTCCGTTCGGGGTCGGCGCGACCGCGGACGACCCGTCCCCCGCTCGCATCGAGGAGCCGCTCGAGCGTGAACACGCGGAGGCAATCCTAGTGTCACGACACTTGGGACTAGGGCGCGCGGTCGGGCTGCACGCGCGCGGTCCGCAGCGCGTCGAGGGCAAGGCCCTTGAAGGCCGCGGTCGCCGTCAGGGTGCCGAGCAGGCGTGACTGCGGCCGCTCGAGGACCACGACCGCCACGAAGCGTGGATCGTCGGCGGGCGCGAAGCCCGCGAAGGAGCTGATGTACTCGTCGCTCTCGTACGAGCCCGAGCGGTCCGGGATCTGCGCCGTCCCGGTCTTGCCGGCGACGCTGAACGCGGGCAGCGACGCGTTCTTCGCGAGCCCGTTGTCGACCGTCGACAGCAGCATCGATCGCATCGCCGCCGCCGTCTCGGACGAGATGACCCGCCGGACGGCGACCGGCGCGGTGCGGTGCTCCCCATCCGCATCGCGCCGGCTCGCCACGACGTAGGGCCGGTGCAGGACGCCGCCGTTCGCGAACGCCGCGTAGGCGCCCGCGAGCTGGAGCGGCGTCACGGTCAGCCCCTGCCCGAACGACGCCGTGCCGACGTCGACGGGGTACCACTCGGCGAGCGGCCGCAGCGAGCCGCTCTGCTCGCCGGCGAGATCGACCCCGGTGCGCTGGCCGAACCCGAAGCTCCCGAGCGACGAGTGCAGCCGCTCCGCGCCGAGCTTGCTGCCGACGAAGACCGCGCCCGCGTTCGCCGAGCGTTCGAGGACCTGCGTCACCGTCGTCGGGCCCCAGGCGCGCCCCAGCGCGTTGTTCAGGCGGCGGCCGCCGATGATCGCGAACCCGACGTCGTTGTAGGTCGTCGCCGGCGTCACGAGGCCCCTCTCGAGAGCGGCCGCGACGGTGATGCCCTTCAGGGTCGAGCCGGGCTCGTAGGTCCACGCGACGCAGCGGTCGCGGAGGACCTCGAGATCCGTCACGGCGACCGCGGCGGGGTCGAACGAGGGCGCGGACGCGAGCGCGAGGAGCGAGCCGTCCTTCGGATCGACGACGACGATGCAGCCGCTCGTCGCCTTCTCGCGCTCCATCGCGAGCCGCAGCTCGCGCTCGGCGGCGGTCTGGACGACGAGGTCGATCGTCAGTGTGAGGTCGGAGCCGTTCCGCGAGGGGATCGCCTGGCGGAGGCCCACGGGGAGCGCGCGGTCGCGCGAGTCGCGCTCGACGACGAGCCGTCCCGGCGTGCCGCGCAGGACGTCGTCGTACGCGGCCTCGATCCCGTACTGGCCCACGCCGCCGTCGTTCACGAACCCGAGCAGGTGCGCCGCGATCGTCTCGTTCGGATACAGGCGCGCCGGCTCCGTCTCGAAGCCGAGGCCGGGCACGCGCAGCGCGGCGATCGCGTCCGCGGTGGCCTCGGGCAGCCGGCGGTGGATGAACGTCCACTCGAGCCCGGAGCGCAGCCGCGCGAGGATCGGTGCCGGATCGCGGCCGAGGAGGACGCCGAGCTGCTGCGCGACGGCGGGTTTGTCGGCGATCCGCGCGGGGATCGCGTACAGCGAGCGCAGCTCGACCGTCGTCGCGAGGATCGCGCCGTTGCGGTCGCGGATGACGCCGCGGCGCGCGGGGACGACCTCGTCGCTGCGGACCTGGCCGAGCGCGGGGCCGAGCAGCTCGGCCCGCATGGCGGTCTGCCAGTACGTGAGCTTGCCCGCGAGCAGGAGCGATGCGACGGCGAAGCAGGCGAAGAGGACGCGCAGCCGCGTATGCGACACCGTCATCGCACCCTCCTCTATTCCTCGCGCGGGGCTACTTACGCGCCGCGAGCTCCTGCGCGCTCATGACCGGGACGTGCGAGAGGCGAAGCAGGCCGAGCCGGGCCGCCTGCGCCTCGATGCGTGCCGGCGCCTCGAGCTTCGCAAGCTGCACGTCGAGGAGCGCGTTCTGGCGCTGGAGCTCCGTGCGCCGCGCCTCGAGGCGCTGCATCTCGTAGTCATGGGCCGACACGCCGGTGATCTGTCCGAGGTACATCACGGCCAGCAGGAACCCGGCGGCGATCGCGAGCGCCGTGACGCCGAACGTGCGGGTCTCCCAGGTGACGCTCTGCGGGCGCTCGCGGGTGCGGCGGACCGCGGCCGGTGCGCGATGGGTGCGGGCGGCCGGACGGGCGGCTGTCCGCGCCGTGGCCATGCTCCGGGCCGACGCGCGCGCGCGCGTGGAGGGTCGCGCGCGCTGCGCGGCCGGCCGCAGGGAGAGGGACGAGATCACGGCAGCTTCTCTGCGACGCGGAGCCGTGCGCTGCGGGCGCGCGGGTTGCGTGCGACCTCCGCCGAGTCCGCAGAGAGCGGACGCCGGGTAACGACACGCAGACCCGCGCGATGCCCGCAGACGCAGGTGGGGAGGTGGGGAGGACAGATGCAGTCGCGCGATTCCCGGGCGAAGTACTGCTTCACGGCCCGGTCCTCGAGCGAGTGGAACGCGATGACGGCGAGCCGGCCGCCGGGCCGGAGGATGCGCGTCGCGGCCTCGAGGCCGCGCGCGAGGTTGTCGAGCTCGGCGTTCACGGCCATGCGCAGCGCCTGGAAGACCCGGGTCGCCGGATCGGTCGACCTCGGGCGGCGCGTCTTCACGCCCGCGACGAACCGTCCGAGCTCGTCGGCGGTCGTGAAGGGGTCGCGGGCGCGGCGCCGCACGATCGCGTTCGCGACGCGCGCGGCCTCCGGCTCCTCACCGAGCTCGGTGAAGATCCGGCGCAGATCCGCCGCGGACCAGGTGTTCACGAGATCGGCCGCCGACCGGCCGGCATCCGGGCCGGCGCGCATGTCCAACGGTCCGGTCGAGCGGAAGCTGAACCCGCGCCCCTCGTCGGCGAGCTGGATCGACGAGAGCCCGAGATCGAAGAGGACGCCGTCGAGGTCCGCGAACCCGTGCGCGCGGGCCAGCTCGTCGCAAACCGCGAAGTTGCCTTCCACGACGAGCGCGCGGCCTCCGAAACGCTCCAGCTCCCGTCGCGCGATCGCGAGGGCCGCAGGATCGCGGTCGAGGCCGAGGAGGCGGCCTGACGGCGCGGTGCGCTCGAGGATGGCGGCGGCGTGACCGCCGGCGCCGACCGTGCCGTCAAGGAAGCGGCCACCTTCGACGGGATGAAGCTCGGCGAGTACTTCGGCCAGGAGAACCGGCTCATGAGCCCTCCCACCGCTAGATCCCAAGGTCCTTGAGGGTCTCGCCGATGGAGCGTTCGACGTCCCCGAGGTGGCTGCGCCAGCGCGCGGGCTGCCAGACCTCGAGGTTGCGCGAGACGCCGACGACGACGGCCTCGTCCGTGAGGCCCGCCCAGTCGCGGAGGTGCTGCGGGATGACGATCCGGCCCTGTCCGTCCGGGTCCGCCTCATGTGCGCTCGCCACGAGGAAGCGCTGGAAGCGCACCAGGGCGGGATCCGTGCGCGGCCGGCTGGCGATCGCGGCGTTCAGCGACTCCCACTCCGGGGCCGGGAAGAGGGCGAGGCACTCGGGATCCCAACGCGTCACGACCGCTCCTTCTTTGAAGCGGGGACGGAACTTTGCGGGGATCGCCAGCCGACCCTTCTCGTCCAGCTGGTGCGCGAACTCGCCAGCGAAGATGCTTTCCACTGACCCCTTCGACTGGAGGAGGTGTTTCCCCACCTTCCCCCACTACTCACCACGCGATGGGCAACATACCCCACTGGGGCGCCCTGTCAAGGCCTTTGTGAGCGCGATCTCAGGGAAAGCGGGCTCGCGCGGCTAGACCGCGACGGGATCGGGGGCCGGCCAGTCCTCGAGCAGGAGGCTGAGACCGGCGGCCAGCGAGGCGGCGACGGCGCAGGCGAAGAACAGCGCGGACGCGTCGCGCCCCTGGTCGGCGAGCAGCGACACGAGCAGCGCTCCGACGATCCCGCCCGCATAGCGGCTCGTCGAGAAGATGCCCGAGGCGACGCCCGCCCGCTCCGGCTCGACGGTCTCGACCGCCGCCGCACGGAGCCCGCCGGCAAGCAGACCGAGTCCCACCCCGCAGGTGAGCAGGCCCGGGATGAGCGCGGCCGGCGCGGCCATGAGGACGAGCGCGCCGGCCGCGAAGAGCGCGTGTCCCGCCACGCTCGGCCAGCGGCGCCCCGCGCGGTCCGCGAGGCGGCCGCCGACGGGGGCGAGCACGACGCTCGTCACGAAGAGCGCGGCCAGCGCGGCGCCGCTGGAGAGCGCGGCGGTGCTCGCCTCGGCGGACCGGGCGACGACCACCGGGACGGCGAGCATCGTCGCGTACATGGCGCAGTTGCTCAGCGCGATGGTCCCGTTCGCCGCGGCGAATGTCCTGTCGCGGAAGAGCCGCGGCTGCACGATCGGATCCTCGCGCGCGCGCTCGTATCGCACGAGCGCGACCGTGCCGATGACGAGCGCGCCGGTCAGCGCCGCGAGGACGGCCGCCGATGCGCTGCGCACCAGGCTGAGCGTCCACGCCGCACCGCCAAGGAGGACCGAGAGACCCGCGGCACCGACGACGTCGAAGGGCAGGTAGCGCGGACGCGCATCCCGGGGGATCGCGGCCCAGCCGAGCGCGAGCGCCGCCGTCACGAGCGGAACGTTCACGGCGAAGGTGGCGCGCCAGTCGAACGCCGCGACGAGCAGGCCACCGAGGACCGGTCCTGCCGCGGCGCCGACGCCGGTGGCCGCAGCCACGAGCGCGAAGGCGCTGCCCCGGCCGTCGACGACCGCGGTGCGCACGAGCGCCCCCGCGTTCGGCATCAGCACGGCACCCGCGAGCGCCTGCTGGAGCCGGAACGCGATGAGCCACCCGAGCTCATTCGAGAGCGCCGCGCCGACCGAGGCGGCGGCGAACCAGGCGAGGGCTCCGAGCAGCAGCCGGCGGCGGCCGAAGGTGTCGCCGAGCTTTCCCCCGACCGGTTGCAGGGCCGCCATCGCGATGAGGTACAGCGTGACGAGCCAGCTCGCGGACACGAGATCGGTGCCGAGCCCGCTGACGATGTCGGGGAGCGCGATCGCGATCATCGTCGAGTTCAGCGGGATGAGGAGCGATGCGAGGCCGAGCGACGCGACGAGCGGTCGCGTGCTCCGGCTCAGGCCGCGCCCACGATGCGAACGATCCCGGCGTCGCCGTCGACCTCGATCTCCTCGCCATCCCGGATGGACGAGGTGCCGTGGCCGGTGCCCACGACCGCGGGGATCCCGTACTCGCGCGCGACGATCGCCGAGTGGCTCAGCGCGCCACCGGCGTCGGTGACGAGCGCCCGGATCCGCGCGAAGAGCGGCGTCCACGGCGCGGCGGTCATCTGCGTCACCAGGATCTCGCCGGCGGCGATGCGCTCGGCCTCCGCGGGCGTGTGCGCCACGCGCGCGATGCCGCGGGCGCGGCCCGCAGAGCCCGGATGTCCCCGCACGATGCCGTGCTCGCTCGGCGGCGGCGGCGCTCCGGCGAAGCTGAGGGTGGCGCGGTCGACGATGCTCGTGCCCGCGCCGGGCGAGGGGGCGCCGAGAGACCGCGGGGGATCGATCCGTGCGGCGCGCTCGAGCTCCTGCCGCCGGGCGTCGATCCGACCCCGGAGATCGGCGGCGGGATGGCCGAGCAGGGCGTCGGCCAGCTCCACCAGCCGCAGGTGGAAGACGTCGTCGACCTCTGGGATCACGCCATCGGCCACGAGGAGCCGCGCGGCCGCCTGCGCGCGGATGCGCATGAGGAACGATGTCGGGAAGTCGATGTAGAAGTTGTGCGTCTCCTGGATGCGCACAGCGTCCTGCGCCGAGCGGAGCAGGACCTCGAACTCGTCGCGTACGGGCTGCGGGTACCACCGGATGCGCTCGCGCGCCGCGGAGACCGCGTCGTCCCGCTCGCGTCGCACGGTGGCGAGCTGCTCTGCCGGGTCGCGCCCGCTCGCGAGCAGCTCCCGGATCTCGCCGAGCACGGCGCCCGGGCGCTCGATCACGCTCGGCTCCGCCGGATCCATGGTGATGCCGCGGCGGCCGTACCGCGTGAGGTGCTCGTTGAAGAGCGCGCGGAACGCAGCGGCCTCCGGCGCGGTCTCGATCGCCTGCGCGAGATCCTCCGGGGCGGCGCTCACGAGCACATCCGCGACCGGTCGGTCAGCCCGGGCCGCGGCGGCGAGGGCCCAGAGCGAGCGCGCGGCCTCGACGGTCTTGGAATCCTCGCCCTGCAGCAGACGGAGCGCGTCGAGCTGCGTCGCGTCCTCGAACAGCTCGCGGTACAGCTCCGTGAACAGCTCCATCGCCGTCAGCGCCGGAGGCATCACGAGGAAGTGGATCTCCCAAAGCCGCGCGAACCGCGTCGTGGCGAGCGCGAGCTCCGTCGCGAGCTCCCTGCGGTCGAGCTGCTCGAGCGGCACGGCGTCGAACGCTGCGAGGAGCGCCTCGATCTCGGGCAGCATCCCGCTCCAGACCTCGCCCGCGCGGCGCGCGAGCGACACGTAGCGGGCCTCGGCGCGGAGCTTTCGCGTCGCGAGCTCGGCGGCGGGGAGCTCGAGCGGGCGCGCCCCCCGGTAGAGATAGCCGTTGATCCGCCGCTGGAGCCGCTCGATGGGCCGCTCGAGCGCCGCGTCGGCCCGCGACATGCCGGTGTCCTGCGAGAGCCGCCGCAGGTCGTGCGTCAGGACCGTGATCGGGCGGGGGTAGTGCAGTCGCGCGAGCGTCCAGGCGACGGTCGCGTCGCGCGGGTCCTCCCACTCGACCGCGGGGGCTGCCTCCGCCGCGGCGTTCGCGACCGACCCGCTCACCTCGCGTGCCCGCCGTCGCCCGCCGTCGTCGTGACGGGACGGCACTGCAGCAGGTAGAGCGTGCCTGCGCGGAACGCGCACTCGACGTCGACCGGCGCGCCGGTCTCGTCCTCGAGCGCGAGCGCGAGCTCCGCGGCCGCGCGCACGGCGGCGTCGTCGAGCGCGAGGCGCTCGCGGAGGATGCGCGGGACGCGGACCTCGCGCGTGCCGTCCGCCGTTCGCACCGTCATGCGCTCCTTCGCCCCGACGGTCCGCGACCGGATCACGAGCCGGTCGCGCCGGACGGTGTACACGTCCGGCGTCGCGGTCCCGCCGACGATGCTCTCGCCGAGACCCCAGCTCGCGTTGATGACGACGTCGTCCGATCCGGTCCGTGGGTCCACGCTGAAGACGACCGCGGCGACGTCCGCCGGGACGAGCTGCTGCACGAGCACCGCGATCGATCCGGCCGCGTCGAGGCCCTGGGCCCTCCGGTAGGCGAGCGCGCGCTCGGAGCGCACGGACGCGCGGCAGCGCGCGATCGCGTCGGCCACCGCGTCCGCTCCCGTCAGGTTGAGGTAGGTGTCGTGCTGTCCGGCGAACGACGCGCCTGCGCCGTCCTCATCCACGGCCGACGAGCGCACGGCCACGGCGGGCTCATCCTCTCCCACCCGCCGTCCGAGCTCGCGATACGCCTCGGCGATGGCGGACCGGAGCCCGCTGTCGTCGGGAGCAGCGGTCGCCGTCAGGCAGAACCCGGCCGGGACGCGGTGGCCGGCGGCGAGCCGGCTGAGGCTCGCGGCCTTGCCGCCGGCGACGCGGGGATCGTCGGCGCCGGGCGCACCGAGCCACAGGATGTCGATGACGCGCGAGTCTAGGTGGGACGCACCCGGTCGACGACGTCCTCGAGCACCCGCGCGGCGCGCTCGCGCATGCCCGGCTCGCGCTGCTCGGGCAGCGGGCTGCCCCACCACTCGAGGACCGCGGCGCCCCAGGTGAACCCGCCGCCGAAGGCGACGAGGAGCACCTTCTGCCCGCGCCGGAGCAGGCCGTCGTTCGCGGCCTCGGCGATCGCGATCGGGATGGACGCGGCGGAGGTGTTCCCGTACTTCTCGAGGTTCACGAAGACCTTGGACATCGGGATGTCGAGGCGCTTCGCGACGCCCTCGATGATCCGCCTGTTCGCCTGGTGCGGGATGACGATGTCGATGTCCCTCAGCTCGAGGCCCGCGTCGGCGATCGCTTCCTCGGCGGCGTCGGCCATCGACTTCACGGCCATCTTGAAGACCTCACCGCCCTGCATCCGGATGAAGTGGTGACCCTTGTCGACGGTGTCGTGCGTCGCGGGGACGCGCGAGCCGCCGCCCTTCACGTACAGGAGCTCCCCCTTCGCCCCGTCCGAATGGAGCACGGTGGACTCGATGCCGACGGATGCGTTCGAGGCCTCCAGCACGACGGCTCCCGCGCCGTCGCCGAAGACGACGCAGGTCGTGCGGTCTGTCATGTCGAGCAGGCGCGAGAGCGTTTCGGCGCCGATGACGAGCGCATTCTTCACCGAGCCGGCGATGATCATCCCGTTCGCGATGGCGAGCGCCGAGACGAAGGAGGTGCAGGCGGCCTCGACGTCGAACGCGCCGGCGCGCTCCGCGCCGAGCGCCGTCTGGACCAGGCAGGCCGTGGCCGGGAAGAGGTAGTCCGGCGAGCAGGTGCCGACGATGATCAGCTCCACCTCGGAGGGGCGCATCCGCGCGCGCTCGAGCGCGATCTTCGCCGCGCGGGTGGACATCGTCGCGGTGCCCTCGCCGTCGGCGGCCCAGCGGCGCTCCTTGATCCCGGTGCGCTCGGTGATCCACTGGTCGGAGGTCTCGACCATCTTCTCGAGGTCGAAGTTCGTGACGACCCGCGACGGCGCGTAGGAGCCCCACCCGGTCACGACCGCGTTCTGCTTGGCCACGCTAGCTCTGGTCCGTTGTCCGCTCCGTCGTCTTCGGGCGCGCGCCGCGCGCCGGCACCGCGAGGAGGTCGTCGAGCGCGCCCTCGTAGGTGCGCAGGAACTCGTGCGCGTCGAGCACCTCGTCGAGCGTCACAGGCGCCTTGCGGCGAGCCGCGCTCGGGTGGTCCTTCTTCGTCGCGACCGCCTTCGACTCGTCGACGACGACGAGGAGGCGGAACTCGGTCTGGCACGAGTGGCAGATGACCCGGACGATCCAGGCGAGCTCGACCCGCCCGACGAGCTTGATCTCCGAGCGCGCGTGGTTGGCGCCGCAGACGGTGCACTCGTACTGCTTCGCCTCCTCGCGCAGGTACCGGAGGATGTTCATGCTCCGACTGTACCTCCAAGGCGCCAGCCGAGGAACGACCAGATGTCCGCCAGATCGTCCACCTGCTTCGACAGCGGCTTGCCGACGCCGTGGCCGGCGTCGCGGTCGACGCGCAGGAGCACGAGCTCCGCGCCCGGATGCGCCTGGAGCAGCGCGGCCATCTTCCGCGCGTGCATCGGGTCGACGCGGCTGTCGCCTTCGGCGGTCGTGAACAGCACCGCCGGGTAGCGCTCCCCTTCGCGCACGTTGTGGTACGGCGAGTACGCGCGCAGCCAGCGGTACTGCACGGGGTCCTCGGAGGAGCCGTACTCGGCGATCCAGAAGCGCGCGATGAGGAGGTGCTGGTACCGCAGCATGTCGAGGAGCGGGACGGTGCAGACGATCGCGCCGTAGAGGTCGGGGCGCTGCGTGATGGCCGCGCCCATGAGCAGGCCGCCGTTCGAGCCGCCGAACGCGCCGACCCGCCCGCGCCGCGTCCAGCCCACGGCGGCGAGGTGCTCGGCTCCCGCGTGCAGGTCGTCGAACACGTTCTGCTTGTTCGCGAGCATGCCCGCGCGGTGCCACCGCTCGCCGAACTCGCTGCCGCCGCGCAGGTTCGCGAGCGCGTAGACGCCGCCGCGCTCCGCCCAGAGGATCGCCCCGGCCGTGTACGTCGGGACGCGCGCCACGTTGAAGCCGCCGTAGCCGGTGAGGACCGTCGGGACGTCGCCGGTCGGCGCGACATCCGCCCGGTGCACCAGGAACATCGGGATCGCCGTCCCGTCCTTCGAGCGGTACGTCGTCTGATCCACGACGACGGGCGCGCGGAGCGCGGGCTGCGCCGTTGCCACGAGAGGCGTCGTGCGGCCGGAGGCCGTGTCGAGCGCGTACGCGCGCGGGGAGAGCGCGAACGACTGGAAGGCGAAGCACGCGAGCTCGCTCTCGGCGTCGGCGGAGATCCCGGATCCCGGGACGCTCGGGGTCACCGCCCCCAGCGCAGGCAGCTCGATCTCGCGCTCGTGCTGCCCGTCACGCCGCCACAGCGCGAGGCGCGACGTCGCGCGCTCGAGCCGGTGGACAAGGATGCGGTCCCTCGTGAGGTCGAACTCCTCGATGGAGTGGTCGCCCTCGGGGATGACGTCGCGCCACTCGCGCGGGCGGTCGAACTGCGCGTGGACGATCCGGTAGTTCGGGGCGCCAAGGTTCGTGCGGATCCAGATGCCGTCGCGATCGAGCTGGCCGCTCGAGAGCCCGTCCTCGCCCTCGACGACGACAGCGAGCCCGCGCTCAGGATGCTCGCGGTCGAGGAGGTACAGGTCGTTCGTCACCCAGCCGCGGAACGCGCTGAGCAGGACCCAGCGCCCGTCCGGCGAGGTCTGGACGCCGACGATGTCCTCCTTCGCGCGACCCTCGCCGAAGACGATCGGGTCGGCCCTTCCGCCCGGCGGGGCCTCGCTCAGCTCGTGGTACCGGACGCGGCGGTGGTAGTGCTCGTCGCCCGGCGGGACGGTGCCCGGCTCCGGGTGGGCGACGTAGTAGAACCCCTCGCCGGCCCACGCGACCTGCGAGCGCTGGGTGTGCGGGATGGCGATGCCGAGGTCCCGGCCGCTCGCGACGTCGCGCACGTGCAGGGTCGACATCTCGGTGCCGCCGCGCGACAGCCCGATCGCGACGAGGCGCCCATCCGGCGACGGGTAGTACCAGTCGATCGTGAGGAGGCCGCTGCGATCGAGCTCGTTCGGGTCGACGAGCGGACGGTCCGCCCCTCCGACGCCGTCGCGGACGTAGAGGACCGCCTGCGCCTGCGCGCCCTCCCGCCGCAGGTGGAAGATCCGTCCCGCGACCGGCCGCGGGGTCCCGAGCAGCCCGACGGACAGCAGCTCGCGAAGGCGCGACGCGATCGCCTTGCGCTCGGGGAGCGCGTCGAGGACCGCGCGCGTCCGCGCGTTCTGTGCGTCCGTCCACTCCGCGACGCGCGGGCTCTGCGCATCCTCGAGCCAGCGGTACGGGTCGGTGACCGTGTCCCCGAAGTAGGTGTCCGCGACATCCTCGCGCGGCGTCGCGGGCACCGGTGGGATGGCTGGGTCCACGCGCCGACTCTAGACGGCTACCCGCTCCGCTTCAGGCGGCCGGTCCGCTTCGCGTACCGCTCGGCCGAGATGAACAGCCGGAGGCCGATGGGGATCGAGAGCGCGCCGATGAGCAGCGCGGGCCAGACGAGCGGCCACAGCGTGACGAGGTCGGCCCCGTCGAGGAGCGCCTGGCGCATCCCTTCGATGACGTACGTGGCCGGCGAGATGACCGAGAGCGCCTGGAGCCAGCCGGGAAGGACCGTCGTCGGGTAGTAGACGCCCGACACGAGGAGCACGACGGCCTGGACGATGTAGGCCATCTGGAGCCCCTTCTCGGTCCAGATGAGCGGGAAGCAGGCCGAGGCGATGCCGAGACCGATGAACGCCATCGTGCCGACGCCGAGCAGCGCGACCGCCGAGAGGGCGTTCGCGCGGGAGAGGTCCACGTCGATGAAGAGCACGACCGCGAAGAGCACGAGGATGCTGATGACCGCTGCGCGGAGGATCGTGCCGATCGACATGCCGATGAGGTGCGTGAGCCGCGGCACCGGCGCCATGAACGTGTACTCGATGGTGCCCTCCCACTTCTCCCAGGCGATGATCTCGGCGATGTCCTCGAAGACGATGCCGAGGAAGCGCCAGGCGATCGTGCCGACGAGCAGGTAGAGGACGAAGCGCGACGTCGTCGCCGGATCCACCTGCTCGCCGGTGATCGCCGGTGCCGCGAGACCGATGTACGCGACGGAGAGGGACGTCGTGATCGAGTAGATGATCCAGACGACCTCCCAGAGCCAGTAGCGCTTCATCAGCGCGACCGTCCGCTCGACGAACGCGTACGCGAGCTTCGGCTGCTGCGTGAACGTCGAGAGCCTTTGACTGGGGCTCGGACCGGGCCGGCGAAGCCGGGCCGGTCCGGACGTCTTGATCACTCTGCGTCATCCACGATGCTGCGGCCCGTCACCGTCATGAAGACCGACTCGAGGTCGCCGCCGAACCGCTCGCGCAGCTCGTCCGACGTGCCCTCGGCCACCAGGCGCCCGCCGTGGATGATGCCGATGCGGTCCGCGAGCCGCTCCGCCTCGTCGAGGTCGTGCGTGGTCAGGAGGATGCTCGCGTCGTGCTCGTCCCGAAGGTCGCGCACGAACGTCTGCACCTCCCGCTTGCTCCGGATGTCGAGCCCGGTCGTCGGCTCGTCGAGCAGCAGGAGCATGGGCGTCGAGAGGAACGCGCGCGCGATAGACACCTTCTGCTGCATGCCGCGCGACAGCTTCTCGAGCGGCTCGTCGAAGCGTGCCGAGGGGATCCCGAGGCGGCGGAGGATCGTCGATGCGGTCGCGCGCGACGCTCTCGCGTCGACGCCGTACAACCGTCCCGCGTAGACGAGGTTCTCCATCGCCGAGAGCTTCTTGAAGAAGGACGCCTCGACCGAGACGCGGTTGATGAGCCGCTTCACCGTGAGCTCCTCGAGCCCGACGTCGTGGCCGAAGACGCGGACCTCGCCCGCGTCGGCCTCGAGCAGCGTCGAGAAGAGCCGGATGAGCGTCGACTTGCCGGAGCCGTTCGCGCCGAGCAGCCCGTAGATCTCGCCCCGGCGTACCGAGAGCGAGACGTCGTCGACGGCACGGATCTGCTTGCCGTTCCGCGAGCCGCGGAACGACTTGCTGACCCGCTGGGCGAGCAGGGCGGACCCGGCCACCCGGGCCGGGGATCGTGGCGCGTCGCGTGTCGCGAGAGCCATCGCTCGTTCCCTTTCGAGTCCTGTGCCCACGTCGCCGTCATCGGCGAAACAAAAAGACCGTGGGCCCTTGCTGCCCACGGTCCGGAGGTGCTCGCTGAGCCTGGCTTAGGCCCTAATGGCTCCGGAAAGTGGGCAGGCTGATCCGAGGATCGACCTCGGTGCGCGGTGCGAAGAGGGTCAACACCAGCTGCGCCACTTCCTTTCGTGATCTCGTCCGCGCGCGTGCGGGACCGGCGCACGCTAGCAGGCGGACGCTCGCTCCGTCAATGGTGAAGAGATCGCGGCGGCCGGGCCGCTAGCAGCAGCACGGTCCGCCGCGCGCGCAGCCCTCGCAGCAGTAGTCCCGGCCGCCCACGATCACGCGCTCCGCACGGATCGTGATGCGGCAGTTCGCGCAGCGGAGCGGCGGCTGCGCCGCGCCCATCTCGCCGACCTGCGTCGTCATCGCTCCCGACCGTAGGACGCCGATGGTCAACGGCGCGTCGACGGAAGGTCAACATTCGGTCACTCCGGCGCCGGGAACTGATACCCCACCCCCCGCACGGTGAGGATGTAGCGCGGGGACTGCGGATCGGCCTCGAGCTTGTTCCGCAGCCGGCCCACGTACACCTTCAGGTAGTGCGACTCGTTCCGGTACTCGGCGCCCCAGACCTTCGCGAGGAGCGTCTCGTGCGGCATCACGCGGCCGGCGTTCGTGGCGAGGTGGTACAGGAGGTTGTACTCGATCGGCGTCAGCGCGACGTGGCGGCCGCGCACGCTCACGCGCCGCTGTGCGTAGTCGATCTGGAGATCGCCGTGCGTGAGCACGTTCGCCCGGCGCTGGGCGGTCGCCGAACGGTAGCGCCGGAGCACGGCCTCGATGCGGGCCATGAGCTCCTTGTGGCTGAACGGCTTCGTGATGTAGTCGTCCGCGCCGAGCTCCAGCCCGCGCACCTTGTCAGCCTCGAGGTCGCGCGCGGTGATGACGATGATCGGCAGCTCCATCCCCGACGACCGCAGCTCCTCGAGGATGCTGAAGCCGTCGCGTCCCGGCATCGCGAGGTCGAGCAGGAGCAGGTCGGGCCGCTCGTCCTCCACCCGCGCGATCGCCTCGAGCGCGTTCGTGCACTCCACCACCACGTGGTCGGGCCGGTGGAACGTGATGCCCATCGCCGTCAGGGCGGCGACATCGGGCTCGTCGTCGACGATGAGGATCTTCATCCGACCGCTCCGGCGGCGGCCGGGACGGGCTCGTGCGGAAGCGCCACGACGAAGCGCGCGCCGCGCGGGCCATCCTCGACCCGGATGCGCCCGCCGTGCAGGCCGACGAGGTCCTTCGCGATCGCGAGCCCGAGGCCCGTGCCGCCGGCGACATCGCGGTCGCGCCGCAGGCGGACGAACTTGTCGAACACACGCTCGCGCTCGTCAGCCGGGATCCCGGGGCCCTCGTCGGCGACGGCGAGCTCGACCACGTCCCCGGCGCGCGCCGCGCTGAGCTCGATCGCCGCACCGTCCGGCGAGTAGCGGATCGCGTTCGACACGAGGTTCGCGAGCACCTGCAGCATGCGGCGCCGGTCGACGTAGACGGGTGGCGCCGAGGATGGCGCGATCACGATGCGCTGCCCGCGCGCGCCGGCGAGCGCCTCGTGCGCCGCCGCCGTCTCGGCGAGCAGCGCGTCGCACGGGATGAACTCGCGGTCGAGCTCGACCTTCGCCTCCTGCAGCTGCGCGATCTCGAGCAGCTCGCCGACGCTCCTGGTCAGGCGCTGGGCGTGACGTTCGGCCTGCGCGATGAGCGTCCGCGCCTGGTCCGTCATCGATCCGGCCTGGCGGCCAAGGAGCTCGAGCGCGCCGGAGACGACCGTGAGCGGCGTGCGGAGCTCGTGGCTGACCGCGGCGAGGAACTCGTCCTTCAGGCGGTCGATCTCGCGGAGCGCCTGGGCCTCGCTCGCCTGCGCGAAGAGCCGCTGGTTCTCGAGGGTCTGCGCGATGAGCGCGGCGACGGCGCCGGAGAGGCGGAGGTCGTCGTCGGTGAACCGGTCGGGCAGCGCGCGAGAGAGGGTGAACACCGCGATCGCGCGCCCGCCGACGCGGAGCGGCACGAGGATGACCGAGCGGGCGGGCTCGCCGGGCCGCGGCTCGTAGCGCGGGTCCTCCAGGACGTTCGGCACGAGGATCGGGCGCTCCTCGGCGAGCGCCGCCGCGACGAGGCCGTGCCCGAGCGGAGCCCGCGGCGGGAGAACGTCGTCATCGCCCGACGCGAGGCGGTGGAGCACCCGGTACTCATCGCGCGCCTCGTCCGCGACGAAGACCGTCGCGCGGTCGAACAGGAGGACCGCCCGCGCCGCATGCAGGACACGCGGGATGACCTCGTCCGGCGCCGCGACGGTGGCGACGACCTTGGTCGCGACGGCGAGCGCGGCGTCCTCGGCGATGCGGCGCTCGAGCCGGGCGATGAGGTCCTCGCGCTCGGTGCGGAGCTGGCGCGAGTCGCGCATGACGCGGTCCACGAGCACGGCGGTGAGCGCGTAGACGGACAGCGTGAAGAGGACGCGCTCCGGCTCGAAGGCGTAGCCGAAGGCCCGGTCGCGAAAGATGACGGTCGCCGTGTAGACCGTGCCGAGCGAAAGGGAGGCGGCGAGGGTGCCGCCCGTGCCGAAGCGGAACGCGCCGGTCGTGATGACGAGGGGCCCGAGCATGAAGGTGGTCCAGCCCGGATCGGCCGAGAAGAGCACCATCGCCGCGGCCAGCGCCGCGATGTCGCCCGCGAACGCCGCCCGCGCGACCGTCGCGTGCGCCGCGCGCGAGGCGGCGCGCCGCGAGGCTGCGAGCGCCGCGACGTTATAGAGGACGATCCCCGCACCGAGGGCGTAGACGCCCTGCACCGAGAGCGTGGGGAACAGGGGGCCGAGGAGCAGCGCGATCGCCGCGGCGCCCCAGCGCACGCGACCGATGGCTCGCTCGACCCGCTGGGCCTCGAGCAGGAGACGGTCGGTCATGCGGTGGGCAGAGCCTAGCGGGCCGCGGTGACAGGGCGCATGCGCCCGTTGCCCGAATGTTGACGTTCCGTTGACCGGCCGTTGAGCGCGGCAGCGCCATCCTCCCGCCACCACGAACGGGGGTATGGAAATGCAGCCACAAAAGGCAGCCGCGCTGGTCAGCTCGCTCCTTCTCGCGCTCGCGGTCTCGCTCGCGCCGCTCGGCGGGCAGGCCGCCGCCCAGGCGAGGATCGATCCGACGCTCCAGGCCGCCATCCAGCAGGGCGGCACGGTCGCCGCCATCGCGATGTTCGACCATCCGGTCACCGCGATCGACAAGGCACGCCTCCAGGCGGCCGGCGCGACGACGGTCGTGCCGTACACGCGCTGGCCGTGGGCCGGCGTGATCGGTCCGGCAGGCGCGATCCAGGCGATCGCCGGGTTCGCCGACGTCCGCGAGATGCAGTTCGCGCCGGACATCGACTTCTACCTGCACGAGAGCGTGAAGCTCATCGGCGCGGACCGCGCGTGGGCGCCGAAGTCGGCTGGCGGGCTCGGCACGACGGGCGCCGGCATCGGCGTCGCGATCGTCGACTCCGGGATCAACGCCACGCACCCTGATCTCGCGAAGCGCGTCGTGAAGAACCTGAAGTTCGTCGCCGACTACGTCGTCGAGACGAACGACTCCGACACGACGAGCGGACACGGCACGCACGTGGCGGGTACCGTCGCGGGCGACGGCACCGCCTCCAAGACGGGGACCTCGGCCGACCTCGGCGGCTACGGCTACTACACCGGCGTCGCCCCGGGGGCGGACCTCATCGGCCTCGGCGTCGGCGACGGCCGCAACATCATCTGGTCGCTCTCCGCGTTCAACTGGATCGCCGACAACCACCGCGCGTACAACATCCGCGTCGTCTCCAACTCCTGGGGCGCGGCGGGCGGAGGGCCGTACAACCCGTCCTCGTCGATCAGCGTCGCGGCGGAGTCGCTCGCGGACCTCGGGATCACCGTTGTCTTCGCCGCCGGGAACGACGGCGTGAACTCCGGCACGACCTCGAGCGCGAACAACACGCTCAGCTCCTACTGCGGCGGGCGCGTCATCTGCGTCGCCTCCGGGACGAAGGACCGGACCCTCTCGAGCTTCTCGTCGACCGGCGCGCCGGACAACAGCCGGACGCCGACGCTCACGGCGCCCGGCACGCGCATCTGCGCGACGCGGAACCCTCACGGCATCACGACCGGCTCCCAGGCCGACGCGGGCCTGTTCGCGGACACGCCGGCCGTGCGGCCCGAGTGGCTGCCCTACTACACCTGCATCAGCGGGACGAGCATGGCCACGCCGCACGTGTCCGCGACCGTCGCACTCATGCTCCAGCTGAACCCGGCGCTCACGCCGGTCGACATCGCGCGCGTGCTCGGCGCGACCGCGAGCGTCATGCCCGGCTATCAGCCGTACCAGGTCGGCGCGGGCTACCTCGACGCCTACGCCGCCGCCGCGATGGCAAAGAAGACGCGCAGCACGGGCACCTGCAGGACGAAGAGCGGGAAGCAGCTCGCGACCGTCATCACGAGCGAGAGCTACAGCGGCACCATCGGGGTAGGCGTCGCCGACGCCGGCGCGGCCGCCCACGACCTGTACCCGTTCACCGTCGGGACGAAGGCGATCCGCGTGACCGTGACCATCAACTGGACGACGCCCCAGGATCTGGACCTGCGCGTCCTCTACCCGGACGGGACGCAGGCCTCGTCATCCGGCAACTTCCCGGGCGTCACCACGGAGACCGCCACGAAGAGCGACGGCGACTGCAGCGGCTCTCTGCCGGCGGGCCAGTGGACCGCCGACGCGGTCGGCTACGCGACCGTGGCGGAGAGCTACACCGGCATCATCGAGGTGGAGTACCTCGCGCGCTGAGCCCTGCGCATCCCTTCCCTACCCCCAACACGAAGGAGGCCCGCCGACGGCGGGCCTCCTTCGTGTCGTATCCGGACCGTCAGGCGACCCTGCGGCCGGTGATGAGCTGGTAGACGAGCACGATGAGCGCGATGACGAGGAGCAGGTGGACAATCGCGCCGAGGTTCGGCAGCGCCACGATGCCGAGAAGCCAGAGGATCAAGAGGACCGCGATGATCGTCCAGAGCAACCGGGTCACCTCCTTCCGGAGGGCCGGTATTCGCACGACCCGTGCCAGCCGGTCAGTCGGGCGGGCGGGCGGGCGAGCGGTGCCTCCGGCTAGGCCGACGCCGGCCCGGAGTGCTGCTGCACCAGCTGCAGCAGGTCGTCGAGCTGGAACGGTTTCGCAAGGAAGCCGTCCGCGCCGATCTCCTTCGCGTCCTTGGCCACGTCGAGCGCTGCCGTGACGATGACGATCGGGGCGTGCGGGCCCGGCCGCTGGCGGTAGGTGCGGGCGAACTCCCAGCCATCCATGACCGGCATGCGCATGTCGAGGAGGATGACGTCCGGCCGCCCCTGGGCGACCCGGTCGAGCGCCTGCTGGCCATCCGTCGCTTCCGTGACCTCGTAGCCCTCGTCCGCCAGGACCGTGCGGACGAACTCGCGGATGCCCTTGTCGTCATCGACCACGAGGACCCGGGCGCAACGGTTCTCGGTTCCCATCCACGCGGCAGGGTACGCCCGCGGGGCCACCCGCGCGAAGAGGACCATCGCCTCACTCCCGTCGGGCTAGCCCCTTCGGGGCAGACGCGTATCGGACTGGCCCGCCGGAGGCAGCCGGGTGCTGCGCGTCACATCTCCGGAGCAGCGCCGCTCGTACGGTCTGGTGGGATGAGGGTGGCGGGCGCGCACGGGCTCAGCCCGGTCGCGCGCTTCTCGATCGCGCTCGCGGTGATCCTGGCCGTCGCGGGCCTCACGCTCGCGGCCGGGACGACCATCCTGTTCGGCCGCTACGTCGAGACCGAGACCGCGCGCTTCACCGAGGACGCCGTCGGCAGCCACTTCGGCACGCTCTTCGAGAACGCGGTCTTCGAACGGCCGCTCACCGCCCAGGAGCGCAACGCGCTCGAGGCGCAGGTCGTCTACCACTTCTCCGTCTACGGGATCCTCGCGACGCGCTTCTACGAGCCGAACGGCCGGATCGTCTTCTCCTACGAGACGAGCGAGATCGGCCGGTCCGTGCCGATCGAGCAGTCCGCGGCCCTGCAGTCGACGCTCGCCGGCAACGCGCCGCCGCCGGTCCGCCGCGACGTCGTCGCCGACATGCGCTTCGGGATGCCGGGCATGGTCCCCGCGAACGCGCCGGCGTGGATGGGAGATCACAGCCACGGCCCGTCCTCGCGTCAGCCGGACGTGCGCCGCGCCGGGACGCTGGAGACCTGGGTCCCGGTGGTCCAGGGAGGGAAGACCATCGGCGCCGCCGTCGTGTGGCGCTACATCGAGCCGATCGACGCCGCGCTCCGTCAGATCCAGACCCTCTCCGCGGCCATCATCGCGCTCGCCGCTCTGCTGCTCTGGCTCGTGCTGCGGGGCGTGTACGTGCGGTCGTCCGAGCAGATCGTCGCGCAGAGCCACGCGCTCGGCCGTGCGCTCGCCGAGACGGAGCGGACCTACGACGCGACACTGCACGCGCTGTCCAGCGCGCTCGACGTCCGCGACACGGAGACCGAGGGCCACGCGCGCCGCGTCGTCGAGTACATGGAGCTCATCGCGGAGGAGCTCGGCCTGCCCGAGGAGATGTACGCCACGCTCCGGCGCGGCGCGCTGCTGCACGACATCGGCAAGATCGGGGTGCCCGACCATGTCCTGCGCAAGCCCGGGCCGCTCACGGATGCCGAGTGGACGGTCATGCGCCGGCATCCCGACCTCGGCGCGGGGATCATCGAGGACATCCCGTTCCTCGAGGAGGTCGCCGTCATCGTCCGCGCGCACCACGAGCGCTGGGACGGGCGCGGCTACCCGGACGGTCTCGCAGGCAACGACATACCGCTCGGCGCGCGGATCTTCGCGGTGGCCGACTCGTTCGACGCCATGACCTCGGACCGCCCCTACCGGCTCGGCCGCCCGATGCAGGAGGCGCTCGGCGAGATCGTCGGCGGGCGCGGCACGCAGTTCGACCCGCAGGTCTGCGACGCATTCCTGCGCATACCGCGCGAGCGGCTCGCCTCGGTCTACGCCGCCGCGCCGCACTCTCACCCGGTGGCTGCGGCCAGCTAGTCACCACCGTGCTTTGTGTGGCTGGATGGCCACGCGGCTCGGCCAGGCTTCATCACGTTGAGCGATCCCTACCGTTGTGACGCCTCGCCGGCTTCGCCGGCTCGACCCGTCCTCGCCGCGTGCCATCCAGCCACTGGAGACGGGTGCGCGTCTAGCCCTCGGCGCGCAGCTCTTCGAGGTCGAGGTCGCGCTCGATGCGGCGGCGGACCTCGTCCGAGATGGCGCCGCGGGCGTGCAGGTCGAGCGCCGCTTCGCGCTCCGCCTCGATGAGCTCCCGGCGGATGCGGCGGTGGACGATGAGCTCCTCCTCGGGGGCGGCGTCGGGACCGTCGTGGTGCTCAAGAGCGTGCGTGGCCTGATGGGAGTAGCGGGCCTCGAGCGCATCGAGCAGCTCGCCATGGTCCGAGTACGGCGCGCGAAGCTCCGCGAGCCGCGCGAGCGCCGCGTCCGCCGTCTCCGCACGGGCGTGCGCTTCCTCGTGCCCCGTGTCGTCGGCGACCGTGACCCCGAGCCCACGGATCACGAACGGGAGCGTGAGGCCCTGACCGACGAGCGTGGTCGCGATGACGCAGTACGTGATGAAGATGAGCAGGGGTCGCTCGGCGAGATCGTGTGGGAGCGCGAGCGCGGCGGCGAGCGAGACCGCGCCGCGCATGCCGGCCCAGCCGAGGACGACGACCCACTGCCATGGCGGGTTCGGGTCACGGCGGCGGAGCGACGGGCTGAGGAGGCGCGGCAGGTACGTCCCCGGGAAGACCCACACGAACCGCGCGACGATGACGGTCAGCGATACGAGGGCCCCGAGGCCGAGCAGGCTGCTCGCGGGAATGTCGCCGAGGCCCGCGACGACGGCCGGCAGCTGCAGGCCGACCAGCGTGAAGACGAGCCCGTTCAGGACGAACACGACCATCTGCCACACCGCCGCGCCCGCGACACGCGCCTCGCTGGAGAGCGTCCGCGAGGCGTGCTGCCCCACATAGAGGCCCGCGGTGACCGCGGCCAGGACGCCGGAGACCCCGAGCTGCTCGGCCGGGAGGTACGCGACGTACGGCGCCAGGAGCGAGACCGTGATCGAGACCGGCGTGTCCGAGAGCCGCCGCCGTAGCTCGGTCACCGCGAAGCCCACGGCCAGGCCGAGGAGCACTCCGCCGAGCCCGACCGTCAGGAAGCGGCCGCCCGCTTCGACGAGCGAGAAGCTTCCGGTGACCGCGGCGAGCAGCGCGATGCGGTAGGCGACGAGCGCGGTCGCGTCGTTCAGCAGGCTCTCGCCCTCGAGGATCGTCACGATCCGCTTCGGCGCGCCGACGCGCTGCAGGACCGCGGTCGCGGCGATCGCGTCCGGCGGCGCGACGATCGCGCCGAGCGCGAACGCGATCGGCCAGCTCATCGACGGCACCGCGAGCCGGACGGCGACGGCGACGGCGGCGATGGTGAAGAGCACCAGCCCGACCGCGAGGAGCGCGATCGGCCGCGTGTTCCGCCGGATGTCGCGGATCGACGTGGACGCGGCCGCGATGTACAGCAGCGGCGGCAGGAAGAGGAGGAAGACGAGGTCCGGCTCGAGCTCCACGTGCGGCAGGCCCGGGACGAGCCCGATCGCGGTGCCGCCGACGACCATGAGCAGCGGGTACGGGACGCCGATGCGCCGGGCGACGGCGGCGAGCGCGGCGACGACCGCCATGAGCCCGAGGACGAGCTCGATCTCGCTCATGCGCGAACGCTATTCCCCGTGCACACTTGACGCATGGCGACCAGCACGCCGAACGCGACGGCGACCGGCCTCACCGAGCGCAACCGCGCGCGGCTCGAACAGGCGCGTGCCCACCTGCGGCGAATCGAGGAGGCCGGACCGGCCGGCGGCAAGGCGGCGGTGCTCGGTGCCCTGAACGATCTCGGTCTCGAGCTCGCGACGGCCGGCGCCGAGTGCGGCCTGCTCTCCGAGGTGCACCCCGACGCGAAGACCCGCGCGGCGGCCGAGGAGATCGTGCGTGAGGTGAGCAAGTTCGCGACGGAGCTCGGCCAGCACCGCGGCCTCTACGACGCGCTCGGAGCGCTCGACGATGCGGGCCTGGACGATCTCGAGCGCAGGCTCGTCTTCCTCCAGCGCCGGGACATGAAGCGGTCCGGCGTCGAGCTCGGCGACGCCGCGCGCGGGCGCGTGCGCGAGCTGCGCGAGGAGCTCGTGGCGATCACGCAGGCCTTCGCGCGCAACATCCGCGACGACGTGCGCGGCGTCGACCTCGATCCGGCCGACCTCGATGGGCTCCCGGCCGATTACGTCGCCGCCCACCCGCCCGGCCAGGGCGGCAGGGTCCGCATCACGACGGACTACCCCGACTACATCCCCTTCATGTCCTACGCGAGGAGCGGCGAGGCCCGCAAGGCGCTCATGCGCGCGCAGAACCTGCGCGCGACGCCCGTCAATCTCGAGGTGCTCGACCGCATGCTCGAGCGGCGTCACGAGCTCGCGGGGATCCTCGGCTACCGGACCTACGCGGACTACGCGACCGAGGACAAGATGATCGAGACGTCGCAGGCGGCGCGCGACTTCATCGAGCGCGCGTTCGACGCCACGCGCGAGGCGGGCGCAGCCGAGACGAAGCGTCTGCTCGCGCTGAAGAAGCGCCAGGGCCTGCCGGGCGACGAGCTCTACGACTACGAGGTCGGCTACCTCACCGAGCAGGTGAAGGCGAGCGAGCTCGCGTTCGACGCTCGCGCCGTGCGCCCCTACTTCGAGTACCGGCGCGTGAAGGACGCGATCCTCGAGCTGAACAGCGAGCTCTTCGGCATGACCTTCACGAAGGTGGAGGCGGAGCTCTGGCACCCGTCCGTCGAGACCTACGACGTGACGGTCGACGGGAAGCACGCGGGGCGGATCTCGCTCGATATGTTCCCGAGGGACGGGAAGTTCAAGCACGCCGCGTGCTTCGGCTACCGGCCGGGCGTCGGGGGCAAGCAGCTCCCCCACTACGTCCTCGTGTGCAACTTCCCCGATCCCGACGCGCAGAGCGGCCCCGCGCTCATGGACCACCGCGAGGTCGTCACCTTCTTCCACGAGTTCGGTCACCTCGTGCACTCCATCGTCCGAGGCGGGGTGCCGTGGGTCCGTCTCGGCCAGGTCGCGGAGTGGGACTTCGTCGAAGCGCCGTCGCAGTTCCTCGAGGAGTGGATCTACGACTACGGCGTGCTGCGGCGATTCGCGAAGCACGTCGAGACGGGCGAGGCCATCACCGAGGAGCTCGTGAAGCGCCTGCGCGACGCGCGCGACTTCGGCCGCGGCGTGTTCGTGCAGCGCCAGCTGTTCCTCTCGGCGGTCGCGCTCGAGCTCCACGACCGCGACCCGAAGGAGATCGACACGACGAAGCTCGTCTTCGAGCTCGCCGAGCGCTACTCGCCCTCGACGCTCGACCCGGAGTCACGATTCCAGGCGAGCTTCGGTCACCTCGAGGGGTACACCTCGAACTACTACACGTACATGTACTCGAAGGTCCTGGCCGTCGACATGCTCACCGCGTTCACGAACGGGCTGATGGACCAGGCGCTCGCGCGCCGCTACCGCGACCTCGTCCTCGCGCCCGGCGGCACGAAGCCGGCCGCGGCGCTGGTGAAGGACTTCCTCGGGCGGCCGTTCAGCTTCGACGCGTTCCGCGACTGGCTCGCGCCGAAGCCCGGGGAGTCTTAGCCCACCTTCGCTTTCGGCGTGGCGGTCCTATTTACACCACTAGAACATCTGTGCTATCAGCGGCCGATGGCAACGGATGGGCCGCGCGATCGTGAGCTTGAGCGTGAGCGCATGCGTCTGTGGCGGGAGCGGAACCGCGACGCGTGGAACCGCTATCACCGCGAGTACCAGGCGGAGCTCCGATCGGATCCGGCTCGCTATCAACGGAAGCTCGATTACCACAAGGCGTACTACCGCGCCCACCGCGAAGAGATGATCGCGAGACAGCGAGCCCGATACCGCGCCCGCTACCAGAGCGACGCGGAGGGCATCCGTCGTGTCAAGCGCGACTACCGCGCAAGACATCGCGACAACACGCGCCTGCGCGGTCGTATCGCCAACCATCGGAGACGCTCACGGGTAGGGGCCGAGTTCCTGACGGCCGCTCTGTGGTACGCGATCCTGGAGACCCAGGCGCATCTATGTGCCTATTGCAGATGCGAAGTTCCCCTCGAGATCGAGCACAAGATCCCGCTTGCCCGCGGCGGCACGCACGTCCCCGAGAACATCCTCGCGGCCTGTCGGCCCTGCAATCTGCGAAAGGGGACGAAGACGGATGCGGAGTTCCGAAAGTGGCTCGCGGACCAGTTCGGCAACGGAGAGGATGGCTGTCCCCTCCATCGGAATCCCGAACAGTTCGAGACGGACAAGGAATGAGGGGCTCGTGATACGAGCCCCTCATTCGCGGAAGCACCTCAGCGAAGATCGCTACGACTTCAGCGCAAGCTGGCCACGGATGACGCCAGGTGCATGAAGCGTCGAGTGCAGGTTGAAATAGAACCCGGCCGGGCTCGTCGCGATCTCGTTCAGCAGGGCCGCGTCGATCGTCGCGATGTTCTTCGTGATCGTCCCGGCGCCCGCGGTGAGCTTCCACTCGCCGGCGACCAGGCCCGAGTTCACGACGACGCCGCCGTTCGCCCCCTTGGCGCCGCGGTGGATGTGCATGATGTTGATCTCGGTCGTCGCCGGGCAGCCCTTCACTTCGACCGCGAACGTCCCGCTGTTCGTCGCCTTGTTCAGCGTGACCGTCGCGGTACCGCTGCACGACGCCTCCGCGCTCGTGATCGGCGGGACCTCCTCGGTCGGGAGCAGGGTCGCCGTGAGCACGACCGTCGTCGAGGGTGTCGGTGTCGGCGTCGGCGCCGCCGTGGTCGGGGCGGGCGTCGCGGTCGCCTGGGTGGTCGTTCCGCCGCCCCCGCACGCGGCGAGCGCGAGCGTGGCTGCGAGGCCGATTGCGATGCGCTTCATGCAGTTCCCTCCTTGGTGTCGGAGGGGAGTACGTGCGGGACCGCGTTCCGGATGCCTTGCCGCCCGGGGTGTCTAGCGACCGAGGACCAGCCCGGCCGCCGCGCCGAGACCGATGAGCAGCGCGGGATGGATGCGGCCCTGGATCGTCACTGCCAGCGCCCCGATCGCCAGGGCGATGTGCCACCAGGCGAGCCCGCCGGGCCCCTGCGGCGCGAGGATCGCGACGCCGAACGCGAGCAGGAGCCCCGAGATCGCGAGAAGCACGCCGCGGCTGAAGCCGGCGAACCCCGGCGAGAGGAGCCGGCCGCGCGCGAACGCGACGAGCGGCACCATCACGAGCGGCGGCAGGCATGACGCGACGAGCGCGGCCACGGCGCCGCCGATCCCTCCGGCGAAGTAGCCGAGGCTGACGATGTACGTGCCGTTCGGCCCGGTCGAGAACCGCCCCACCGCGAGGGCCTGGACGAGCTGCTCGTCCGTCGCGAGCCCGGTGAGCAGCAGGTCCTCCCGCAGGACGGGCAGCGAGCCGTAGCCGCCCATGCCGAGCGCGGCGGCCTTCAGGAAGATGACGAACAGCGCGAGCGGATCGCTCACTCGCTCTCCGGCCCGCGGCCCGTCTCGGGGCGATCGTGGCGGAGGGCGACGATGCCGGCGAGCCCGAAGGCGATGATCACGACCGCGGGCGAGATCGCGGTCCCGACGAAGGCGAGGAAGGCGAGCGCGATGACGGCCACGTCGAGCGCGCCGCGCGCGCCGCGGCGCACGGTCCCGCGCGCCGAGATGACGGCGAGCCCAGCGGTCATCCCGGCGGTGACCGGGCCGATGCCGGCGAACGCCGCCCCGGTGAGCGGATGGCCGGCGGCGCCGCTGAGCGCGGCGGAGAGGGCGACGGTGATGATCGCCGCGGGCACCATCATCCCCGCGACCGACACACCGACGCCGCGGATCCCGGCCAGCCGGTGTCCGATGAGCCCGGCGAGCGCGACGAGATGGATCCCGGGGCTCAGCTGCGAGAGCGAGTACGACTCCATGAACTCGCGGCGGGTCAGCCATCCGGTCCGCTCCACGAGCCGCAGGCGCATGAGGTAGACGGTGCTCGACGCGCCTCCGATCGACTGCGTGCCGACCGCGATCCACGCGCGCGCGAGGTCCCCGAGCCGGACCGGTCCTGACGGTGCGTTCGCCACAGGCGCGAGGCTAGCCGCGCGCGGCGGACGCTGCGGGGGGTGATAGGCCGAGCAGGCCTCTAAGCCGGGTTCTGTCCCGCCCCTCCTCTCGGAGGTGCGGTGACGGTCATCCATCTCGGGATCGGAGGTCACCCTCCGCCTCTAGCGATCGACCCGGGGCGGTGCGGGCGACACCGTGGCCCCTGCGTGATCTTGCTCCAGGAAGCGCTTGCCCGTTTCACCCCGCTTGCGCGGGTTCGTCACTGTGGCGCTGGCCTCGCCTCACGGCGGGCGGGCGTTACCCGCTTCCCTGCCCTGCGGAGCCCGGACTTTCCTCGGCTTTCGCCGCGACCGTCCGGCCTGCTCGGCACGAGCATTCTAGTCGCGTCGCTGTCCCGCGACCACCCTCTCGAGCAGCTCGGCCGCGCGCAGCTCGTCGGTGCCGATCTGCCGGTCGACCAGTCCCCCGTAGACGCGCGACAGCGCGATGCCGAGCACCGCCTCGCCGCGCTCGACGAGGTCGCCGGTGAGCCGCACGACGTCGAGGAGCGCGCACCCGAGGTGCGCCCAGCGCCACTCGCCGATCCGGACCTCGCCGTCGGCGAGCGACGTGTTCTCGCACACGAGGTCACCGTGCACGAGCGAGGTGGGCCAGCCCGCGAGCCGCCGCGCCGCCTCGGCCGCGTCGTCCGCCAGCTCGGGCGGCGCGAGCGCTGCGATCGCCGCGGGCGGCAGCTCGGGCACGCCGAGGGCCCGAAGGGCGGGCGCGTCCCCGGCGACCGCGCGCTCGATCGCGACCTTCGCCTCGACGATCGCGCGCGGGTCGGCATCGCACGCGCTCGGCGCATCGACCGTGTCGTCGAGCAGGAGCCATCGCTTCGCGGGCACCGCGGGCGGCGGGATCCCGCGCGAGTGCACGCGCGGCACGTGCGCGGACTTCCGCGCGAGGAAGGGCAGCAGGTGCACCTCGAGGTCCCGCTCCCGCGGCACGCGCTTCAGGATGAGCGACCGCTCCAGCCCGCCGGCCACGTAGCGCACGCGCTCGAGCTCGACGTGCGGATCGCGCCGAACGATCTCCGAGCGCACGTCGCTCACCTCGGTCCGGAGACTGCGGCCGATGAGCTCCGCGAGCGGGTCGCTCACGGTCCGCGCCGGAGCGCGGCTCGGTCCAGCTCCCGGTTCACCAGGGCGTCGGCGAGCAGGTTCTCCTCGCGCCGCACGTGCTCGACCGTGCGGTCCGGGAACTGCGCGAGCAGCGCGCCAGCGCGCAGCGCGAGCGGGCGGAGGCCCGGATGCTTGATCCTCCAGAGCCCGCGCATCTGCTGCACCACGAGCATCGAGTCCATCCGGACGTCGAGCCGCGTCACGCCGATCCGCTTCGCCTCCTCGAGGCCGACGATGAGGCCGGTGTACTCCGCGACGTTGTTCGTCGCGGTGCCGAGGTACTCGGCGCGCTCCGCGAGGACCTGGCCGTCCTCCCCCACGAGCACCGCCGCGCCCGCGGCGGGGCCGGGGTTGCCGCGCGCGCCGCCGTCGGCGTAGAGCGTGGCCCTCATGCCGTGAGGAGGCCCGCGAAGCGGGCGGCGTCGATGTTCGCGCCGCTCAGCACCGCGACGACGCGCTCGCCGCTGCGCGGCCGCACGCTGCCTGCCAGGAGCGCCGCAACGGCGACGGCGCCCGCCGGCTCGACGACGAGCCGGGCCCGCTCGAAGACGAACCGGATGCCCTCGCGGATCGCGTCCTCGCTGACCAGGACGACGTCGTCGACCAGGCGCTGCACGATCTCGAGCGCGAGGACGCCGACCGACGGCGCGGTGCAGCCGTCCGCGATGGTGTCGGTCCGCTCGAGGCGTACCGGCGTCCCTGCGTCGAGCGACCGGCGCATCGCCGCCGCGCCTTGAGGCTGCACGCCGACCACGCGCGCGCCCCGGCGTCTCGCAGTGACCGCCGTGGCGACCCCCGAGATGAGACCGCCGCCCCCGACGGGGACGACGACCAGGTCCACGTCCGGCACGTCCTCGACGATCTCGAGACCGATCGTCCCGGTGCCCGGGATGACGTCGTCCCAGGGATGGACGAAGCGGAAACCCTCGCCGCGGAGCTCCTCGACGATCGGCATGAGCTTCGTCGTGTCGGGCGCGAAGCGGATCTCCGCCCCGTACGCGCGGGTCGCGGCGACCTTCGTCGCGGGTGCGGTCTCGGGCATCGCGACGATCACCCGCGCGCCGAACGACCGCGCGGCGTAGGCGACCGCCGCCGCGTGGTTCCCCGCGCTCATCGTGACGATCCCGCCAGCGCGCTCCGCCGGCGCGAGCGCACCCACCGCGTAGATCGCGCCGCGCGCCTTGAAGGACCCCGTGCGCTGGAGGCTCTCCGCCTTCAGGTGCGCGGCCGCGCCGACGCGCTCGCCGAGCGCGCGGGAGCTGAGCAGCGGGGTCCTGAGCACGAGCGGCGCGATGACCTCACGCGCCCGTTCGATGTCAGCGAGGGTGACGGTCAGTCGATCCCCTTCCGTGGGCCTGCCTGGATTCGAACCAGGGACCAGCGAATTATGAGTTCGCCGCTCTTGACCACTGAGCTACAGGCCCTAGGAGGCTCGAGCGGATGCTTGCATACGCGTCGAGCCGACGACGGGCCTGTGAGCGGAGCGATACAGGCCCTGGGAGCTCCGCGCGAACGTCAATCGTACGAGGAGAGAGCGCACTTCAACGTGAGCGCCGGCCGAAGTCAGACCGTTGACACGGCGAGGGGGCGCGTGGCGGCGGGCGGGTCTGAGCCGGCGAAGCCGGCGAAGGCGTCACAACGGCAGGCGATCGAGGCCGTGATGAAGCCTGCCCGCCCGCCACGCGGCCCCCTCGCCGACACCCAGCCCATAGACTTCGCCAAGGCGCGAACGCTTCCTCGTGCCGCTTGCTGGTACGGTCCTCGTACTGCGCGCGGAGGTTGTGTTTGGGCAAGGTCATCGCGCTCGCGAACCAGAAGGGCGGCGTCGGCAAGACGACCTGCACCATCAACCTCGGCGGCGCGCTCGTCGAGCTCAAGAAGCGGGTCCTCTGCATCGACCTCGACCCGCAGGCGAACCTCTCCGTCGGCCTCGGCATCGATCTGAACACGGTCCAGCAGGGCATGGCGAACGTCCTCCTCGACGCCGAGGTCTCGCTGCGGTCGATCGTCGTGCCGAGCCGCACGAAGGGGCTCGACGTCGCGCCAACGACGATCGAGCTCTCCGCCGCCGAGGTGGAGCTCTTCAGCGCGATCGGGCGCGAGATGGCGCTCCGCGACAAGCTCACGCCGGAGCTGCTCGACCAGTACGACTACATCCTCATCGACTGCCCGCCGACGCTCGGGCTCCTCACGCTGAACGCGCTCGTCGCGTCCGACGGCGTGATCATCCCGGTCCAGACGCAGTACTACGCGCTGAAGGGCGTCGCTGCGCTGCTGCGGATCATCAAGACGGTGCAGACGAGGCTGAACCCGGGTCTGCGTGTGCTCGGCCTGCTGCCGACCTTCTACGACAGCCGCACGATCCTCGGGCGTGACATGCTTGATTCGCTGAAGGACCTGAGCGAGCACCAGGTGTTCAACACGGTCATCCGGCAATCCGTGAAGGTCGGCGAGGCGCCAACGGCCGGCGTGCCGATCACCGTGTACGAGCCGAAGTCGGACGCTGCGAAGGCGTTCATCGATCTCGCGAAGGAGGTGGTCCGTGCTCAGTAGCGGTAAGGGAAAGTCGTTCCGCGCCGCAGGGAGCCGCATCCTCGACCAGGAGACCGACTCCCAGGCCGGCATCGTCCGCCTCCTCGGCGCGCGCACGCCGACGGCCGTGCGCGACCTGCCGCTCGCGAAGGTCGTCCCGAACCCCGAGCAGCCGCGCATGACCTTCCACGAGGACACGCTCAACGAGCTCGCCGCGTCGATCCGCGAGCACGGCGTGCTGCAGCCGATCCTCGTGCGTCCCGCGGGCGACGAGTTCCAGATCATCGCGGGCGAGCGGCGGTGGCGCGCCTCGAAGATCGCGGGCAAGGAGAGCATCCCCGCGATCGTCGAGCGCTTCGACGACGCGACCGCGCTCGAGATCGCGCTCATCGAGAACCTCCAGCGCGAGGACCTCTCGCCGCTCGACGAGGCCGTCATCTACAAGAAGATGACGAGCGAGCTCGGCTACTCGATCCGTAACCTCGCCGCGAAGCTCGGCAAGGACAAGGGCTACCTCGAGAACCGGCTGCGGCTCGCGTCCGCTCCCGACGACGTGCGGGAGATGGTGAGCCAGCGCTACGACACGCTGACGCACGCGTACGAGCTCATGAAGGTCGAGGACCAGAAGCGCCGGAAGGCGCTCGTGAAGCAGGTGCTCGAGGGACAGCTCACGCTCGTCCGGCTCCGCGACCGGGTCGCGAAGGTGCTCGACCCGAAGGCCGTCGAGCCCCGGCCGGCGCCGGAGCTGCCGAAGCTGCGCGACGACACGCTCATCACCGCGACGCGCAAGCTGAACGAGGCGCTCGCGGAGCTCGCGCACGCCGTCGGCGACGAGGGCGGCGGGGTGAGCGAGGGCGACCGCCAGAACCTCGCGAAGTTCCTGACCATCTCGCGCGCCCGGCTCGACAACGTCGTCGCCCGCCTGCGGAGCCGCTCCTGAGCGACGTCCGCGCGCGCCGCCTCTCGTTCCGGGCGAGCGTGATCACGTTCGTGCTGATGAGCGCGGTGGTGGTCGCGCTCTCGATGGGCCTGCTCATCCTCATCGACCCGCGGACGCAGGCGTACTGGGGCGGGCGCCTCGGCGAGCTCCTCGCCTGGCTCCGGGCTCTCGTCGGCCGCTAGACAGCACGAGACCCCGCCGTGGTGACGGCGGGGTCCGCGCGGGTGGAGGGGTAAGGGGCTTTTCTTCTCGCGGGTCTAGCTCTCGATCGGGATCTGGGTGAGGTCCGCCCGCTGCGCCCGCGTGTCACGCAGGATCGCGACGGTCGTCGCCGCCAGGCCCGCGAACGAGAAGAGCAGCAGCGCGCTGTCGCTGACGAGGGTCTGCAGGATGTCCATCTCGCGCCACTCTCCTTTCTCTCCCGAGTCGCCGTTGGCGCACACGAACGCACGGCCTGTGCCATCAAGCGGGCGAGCGGGGCGTCGCTTCATGTCAGTTGTGCAACGCCGGGGTGGCGGTCCGCGATAGGAGGACCCTAGGAGATAGGGTCCCCCAGGCGGTGGTACCTGCCGCGGTGGAAGACGAGCGGGAGCCCGTCGCCGAGGTCGTAGCCGAGCAGGGATCCGACGACGATCGCGTGAGTGCCCGCGACGTCGAGCCGCGCCGCGACCGCGCACTCCAGCCGCGCGTGCGCTCCGTCGAGCAGCGGCGAGCCGGACAGGGGGCCCGCGCGGTAGGCCAGGCCCTCGAACTTGCGCTCGCGGTCGCTCGCGAACAGGCGCGACAGCGCGACCTGGTCCTCACCGAGCACGTTCACGGCGAAGTGCGTGGCCGCGCCGAAGGCGCCGTACGAGCGGTTCCCGCGCTTCAGGCAGACGAGGACCTGCGCCGGCTCCAGCGAGAGCGAGGCGAACGCGTTCACCGTCAGCCCGTGCGGCTGGCCGCCGGCGGTCGTCGTGACGATGGTCACACCGGTCGCGAAGTGCCCGAGGACCCGGCGGAGCTCGACCTCGCCGGTCACGACGCGACGGGCTGCCGGCGGACGCGGACGCGGGCGACGCGGCGGCCGTCGACGGCGGTCACGTCGAAGCGCCAGCCCGCGACCTGGATCGCGTCGCCGACCTTCGCGACGCGGCCGAGTCGGCCGAACACGAGGCCCCCGACGGTGTCGTAGGGCTCGTCGTCCAGATCCACGGCGAGGCGCTCGCGGAGCGCGTCCAGCGGAGCGAGGCCATCGATGAGGTACGTCCCGTTCGACTCGGGGACGAACTGCGGGACCTCGCGGTCGAACTCGTCCTGCACGTCGCCGACGAGCTCCTCGATGATGTCCTCGACGGTGATGAGCCCGGCCGTGCCGCCGAATTCGTCGGCGACGATGGCGAGCTGGGTACGCTGGCGGCGGAACTCCGCGAGCGCCTGGTCGAGGCGCATCGTCTCGGGGACGATCGGCACGCCGCGCATGACGTCCGCGGCGGTCCCTCCGTGCGGCTCGCGGCTGACGAGATCCTTCAGGTGCACGACGCCGACGATGTGATCGAGATCGCCGCGAAACACCGGATACCGCGTGAACGGGTGCTGCCGCGCCATCTCGAAGAGCCCGCCGATCGGCGTGTCGTCCGGGACCGCGACCATCTCCGTCCGCGGGATCATGACCTGTCGCACGTAGGTGTCGGCGAAGTCGAGCGCGTTCCCGACGAGCACCCGCTCCGACTCCTGCAGGATCCCCTTCCGCGTCGAGACGGCGACGAGCATCTTCAGCTCCTCCTCGCTGTGCGCCTCGAGGTCCTCGCCCGGCTTGATGCCGACGCGACGGAGGAGCGCGTTCGCGCTCGTGTTCACGGACCAGATGAACGGGTAGAGCACCCGGTAGAAGTAGTGCAGCGGGTGGGCGGACCAGAGCGTCGTCGGCAGCGCCCGCTGGATCGCGAGGTACTTCGGCGCCTGCTCCCCCACGACGATGTGGAGGTAGGTGATGATCGCGAACGCGATCGCGAAGCTCACGAAGTGGAAGGCGGTCTCCGACCGCTCGAGGAGCCAGCCGAACAGCGGCTCGATGAGCTTGGCGACGGCAGGCTCGCCGACGATCCCGAGCGCCAGCGACGCGCCCGTGATGCCGACCTGGCACGCGGAGAGATACGAGTCGATGTGGTCGGCGATGTGCGCACCGAGCTTCGCGCGCGCGCTCCCCCCCGCTGCGAGCTCGTCGAGCTGCGTCGCGCGGACGCGCACGATCGCGAACTCCGCGGCGACGAAGAACGCGTTGAGGAACAGGAGGAAGAGGGTGAGGCCGATGCCCGGCAAGGCCCCGCCGAGATCCATGAAGGCCCGATTGTCGCACGCATCGGACTCCGTAGACTCGGACGCGTGCGCATCGATGTCCGCCTCTTCGCTTCCTATCGCGAGGCGGCGGGTGTCGGACGCTTCGATCTCGAGCTGCCTGCCGGCGCGACGGTGCGCGACGCCGTCGCCCAGATCGTCGATCGGCACCCCATCGTCGCGTCGGGCACGCGCGTCGTGATGGCGCGCAACCGCGAGTACGTCGACGCGGACGCCGCCCTGGCCGACGGCGACGAGCTCGCGCTCATCCCGCCCGTCTCCGGCGGCGCGACCGCGAGCCGCCCGCGGGTGCTCGTGAGCGCCGCCCCGCTCTCCGTGGACGCCTGCCTCGACGCGGTGCGCGCGCCCGGCCACGGCGGGCTCGTCGTCTTCGTCGGCACGGTCCGCGACCACAGCCGGGGCCTGGCCGTCACGCGCCTCGACTACGAGGCCTACCCCGAGATGGCCGAGGCGAAGATGGGCGAGATCGCCGCACGCCTCGAGCGCGAGCACGGCGCGCGCCTCGCGCTGCATCACCGCGTCGGCGAGCTCGAGATCGGGGAGGCGGCCGTGGTCATCGCCGCCGGCGCGCCGCACCGCGACGCGGCCTTCGCCGCCGCGCGCGCCGCCATCGACGAGCTGAAGCGCATCGTCCCCATTTGGAAGAAGGAGCACACCGCAGACGGCGCGGTCTGGATCGAAGACCACGCCTGAGCCGCTGCGTCTCAGGGCGGCCGGGACTTGGGTGTGGGGCGGCGGGGGACGCCGTCC
>DASUCM010000106.1:0-3381 GCA_036276035.1 Candidatus Limnocylindria bacterium
TTCGCGAGCAACGGCCGTGACCGCCGCCTCCCCTCGGAGGACGAGGTCGCGATCTTCCGGCTCATCCAGGACTCGCTCATCGAGCGCATCGAGCGCGGCACGGCGAAGGACATCGCGCTCGCGACGACCTGGCGCGACGAGACGCTCGAGATCATGCTGCAGAGCGACGGCCGCGAGCTCCCGGCCGACGGCGAGCTCTCCTCAGGGCTGCGCCGCAGCGAGCGGCTCGAGCTGCTGAAGGGCGAGTCGCAGCAGGAGCAGCGCGGCGACGGCACGACGCTGCTGCAGGTGCGCATCCCGATCCGCGCGGCCGCCCCGATGATCAGCTAGCGGGGGGACGGCGCCGGACCACCGTCACGAGCAGCACCGCGAGCGCGACCTGCAGCGCGGGCACCCCGAGCAGCTGCGCGATGGTCCCCGCGGTCGCCGCGAGCCCCCAGCTCCAGGCCAGACGTGAGCTCACCGCGCTCAGCGCGGCCGCGGGATACGCGAAGACGACGTCGTGCAGGAGCGCGTGCGGCGCGGCGAGCAGCGCGGCCACCGCACCGGCCGGGACCGCCGAGCGCGCGCGCATGACGACCGGAAGCGCGGCCGCGGTGAGGACCGCGGCGACGCCGAGCGCCGTCCACGCGTCCACGCCGAGGCGGCGCGCGAGGGCGGGGACGGAGATCTCGTTGCGCCCGACCTCCGCCGCCACGTCGGCGAGTCGCGCGGGGTAGCGCGCGAGGCCCTCGGGTCCCGCGACGAGCAGCGAGAGGAGCGCGACACCCGCGCACGCGAGGAGCAGGCCCAGCGCCTTCGAGCGGTCGCGGAGCACGGCCAGCGCGAGGAGCGGCAGGAGCTGAGGCCGGAACGCGACCGCTCCGAGCAGCAGGCCCGAGACGAGCCCGGTCGTCCGCAGCGACGCGGCGACCCCGAGGAGCACGAGCGCCGTGGTCTGTCCCTGGAGGAGCGCGATGAGTGACGGCGGCGCGAGGAGCGCGAAGATCAGCAGGCGCCCGCGCTGGTCCGCGCGCGCGAGCGGGCCGAGGAGCACCGCGGCGGCCGCGAGCGCCGCGGTCGAGATCGTGAGCATGACGACGAACGCGGCGTCGTAGGGGAGCGCGCCGAGCGGCGCGAGCACCCCGCTCAGCGCCGGCACGTTCGGGTTGTTCAGCAGGACCGTGCGGTCGGGCTGCGCCGCGCGCTCCATCGCGAGCAGCGCGTCACCGTCGGTGACGAGGTGTCCCTGGCCGGTGGCCACGAGCCGCGCGCCGGCGTACAGCGCGACGAAGTCGAACGCCGCGGGCTGCGTCCGGTGCACGAGGAGTGCGACGAGCCAGGCGGCCGCCGCGAGGGCCGCGAGCCCCGCCCGAGCTCTCAGGCGCCGCCCACGTTCGTGAGCGCGATCCCCCGGTAGTAGTGGGTGAGGATCCGCTCCGCGGTCGCGCCTGCGAGCGCCATCCCCTGCGCGCCCCACTGCGACATGCCGACGCCGTGGCCGAAGCCCCGGCCCCGGAACACGAAGCGGTCCGGCAGGCGGTAGACGGACCCGACCAGGCGGAGCTCGTCCGTCTCGCGGTCCGCGCCGACGATCCTGCGGTACACCGCGCCGAGCCGCTCGGCGCCGAGCAGCTCGAGCGAGCGCGTGCGGTCGATCTCGGTGAGCTCGACGGCCTCGAGCCCGCCGCCGGGGAGGCGCTCGACCGTGAAGAGCGAGCTGCGCAGGCCGAAGTAGTAGCGCGTCTGGTCCTTCCCGATCTCGCGCGACCCCTGCGACCCGTGGACCCTCGCGCGCAGGACGCGGCCCGTCGGCGAGACGCTGACGAGCTCGACGCGCTCCGGCATGCCGACGTCGAGCCCGCGCACGACGAGATGGTCGCGCAGCTGCGGCAGCGTGAGCTCGCGCGTCCACTCCCAGCTCGTGTGACCCCAGGACGAGCTCTTCGCGACCTCGTCGGCGGGCGAGGGGACGCTCCGGAGGTAGGGCAGCGCGTTCGCGTACACGTTCTCGGAGTCCTCGGTCACACCGCCGGCGTTCGCCGAGTACAGCGCCTCGATCGGCACGCCGCGGTACGTGGCGACGATGCCCGCGGTCCGGCGGACAGCGCGGACGGTCGAGTCAGCCTCGGATCCAGTGCCGCCGTACTCCTGGTCGCGGACGTCGCCCTCGAGGTCGTACGCGCGGTGCCGCCGGAGGTGGGTGAGGAGGTACGTGCGCGCGGCGATCGCCTGCGCGGCGAGCGCCTCCGGCTCCCAGGTCGGCGGGATCTCCGCGCCGACCACCGACGCCAGGTAGTCGCCGGTCGGCACCTCGTTGACGACGATCATGTCGCCCTCGTCGTCGAGCGCGATCTCGAGCGTCCCCTTGTACGCCCTGCCGTTGAAGGTGAGGAAGCCGTCGTCCGTGCGGAAGCGCAGCGGGAGGATCTGGTCGGACGAGATCGCGGGCGTCCCCATGTCGTCGGTCGCACCCCGCAGGATCGCGTACTCGAACGGGATGGTCGTGAGCGTCGCGTCGCCCGAGCGCAGCGCGTCCCGCGCCTCGCGCAGGATGCGCGACCGCCCGAGGCGCTCGTCGGGATCGGTCGCGGGCTGCGGGACGGTCGGCGTGCCCTCGACGCGTCGGACGTTGCGGCGCGCGACCGTGCGCGCGATCCCGCGGTACACGAGGCTGCCGTCCGGCCGCGTGGCCGTGAGCGTCCCGGTCGAGCCGATCACCGCGTACGTCGTGCCGAGCCCAGCCACGTTCACGCGGACGGTCGCCGGGAGCGCCGGGAGGGTCGCGGCCCCGGCGGGGAGCGGGACCTGTCCGACGACGAGCGCGAGCGCGACGAGGACGACCCTCACGAGCCCGCCGCCCGGTACACCTCCGGCTTGAGCACGCCGATGAAGGGGAGGTTGCGGTACCGCTCCGCGTAGTCGAGCCCGTAGCCCACGACGAACTTGTCGGGGATCTCGAGCCCCCGGTACTCGGGGGTCACGCCGACGACACGGCGCGCGGGCTTGTCGAGGAGCGTGCAGAGCGCGACGCTCGCCGGCCGCTGGCTGCGCAGGTGCTCGAGCACGAACGAGAGCGTGTGCCCCGTGTCGAGGATGTCCTCCACGACGATGACGTGGCGGCCCTCGATCGGGTGCGCCAGGTCCTTCAGGATCCGGACGACGCCGCTCGAGGTCGTGCCCGCGCCGTACGAGGACACCTCCAGGAAGTCGAGCGAGAGACGGATCGGGATCGCGCGCATGAGGTCCGCGAGGAACGGCAGCGCGCCCTTCAGGATGCTCACGAGCACCGGGTCCTTCCCCGCGTAGTCGGCGGCGATGCGGGCGCCGAGCCGCGCGACCGTCGCGGCGATGGCGTCGGCGTCGACGAGCACCTCGGCGATGTCGTCCGCCGGATCGGGC
>DASUCM010000107.1:0-9139 GCA_036276035.1 Candidatus Limnocylindria bacterium
AGGTTGTGCGCGGAGGCGTTATCGCCCTCGGTCTGCGAGGTGAAGATGCGCCGGCGGCGCGCGAGCCCGAGCCGGATGCGTTCGGCGATGAGGGCGAGCTGGATGCCGCGGCCGCGGTAGGCCTCGAAGACGCTGCCCGAGTACAGGCCAGCGACGCCGGGCGAGAGCCAGAGCAGCGCGCTTCCCGCGGGCCTGCCGCCGGCGAAGGGCACGAGCGCCGTCGCGCGGTCCCGCTCGGCGCGGACGTGAGCCGCCGACGCGCGCTCGAAGAGCATGCCGAGGTCCCCGCCGACGTCGAACCCCACACGCACCGCCTTGCCGAACGTGGCCGGCGCCGCGCGCCGCACGCGCACGCCGGTGATCTCCGGCGCCCGCGGGGCGACCGAGGTCTCGAGCACGTGGATGAGGTGACGCTCGGTCTCGCGCCGGAAGCCCGCGCGCTCGAGGAGACGGACGGCGCTCGCGGGCGCGACGCCCTCGGCGACCTCCACGCGCGCGGGGAGGCCGCGGAGCGCGAAGAAGCGGACGATGCGATCGAGCGCGCGCCGCGACGCTTCGCCGAGCGTGCCGAAGCCGACCGCGCGGTGCAGGAGCGGGATCGGGAAGGCGCGGTCGCTCATGCAGAAGGTGCCGTCGACGGTGCGCACCTCGATGCCGAAACGGCGCGCCATCCGCGTGTCAGCCGGGAACAGCGTCCGCATCATCGAGGTCTCGTTGCGCTGGAGGGCGCGGGCGAGGTCTGCGCGCGCCGTCACTGCGCCAGGGACAGCAGGGTGCGGCGCACGAGCTCGCCGGCGAGCGGGACCTTGTACGCGTTCTGCGGGAGCGGCTCCGCCCCCTCGAGCGCGAGCGCGCCGGCCCGCGCGCAGGCGGCCTCGTCGAGCGCGCGGCCCTCGAGGAAGGCTTCGGCCGCGCCCGCGCGCCACGGGACCGGGGCGACGCCGCCGAGGACGATGCGCAGGTCGCGCGCCACGCCGCCCTTCAGGCGCGCGCTCGCCGCGACGGAGACGAGCGCGAAGCTCCAGGCCTTGCGGTCCATCTGCTTGGCGAACGCCCCCGCCCGCGCGAGCGCGGCCTCGGGGACGCGCACGCTCACGATGACCTCGCCCGGCCGGATCGAGTGCTCGCGCCGCTGCGAGCCGTGCGGGACGACGAAGAGCTCCTGCACGCCGAGCTCGCGCGCCGCGCGCGCGCTGCGCAGCTCGACGGTCGCGTCGAGCGCGATGAGGGCGGGCGCGAGGTCGCTCGGCGACGCGATGATGCACTCGCGTGCACCGACGACCGCGTGGTACTGGTGCTCGCCCTCGCGTGCGAAACAGCGGCTGCCACCCTTCAGCCAGCACTCGAACGCGTCGTCGCGGTAGTACCAGCAGCGGTTGCGCTGCAGGAGGTTCCCGCCGACGGTGCCCATCGCGCGCAGCTGCGGGGTCGCCGCGTCGGCGAGCGATGCCGGGAGGATCGGGAGGACGCGCCGCAGCTCCTCGGACGACTCCAGCTCCGCGAGGGGCGTCAGCGCGCCGATCCGCACGCCCTTGCCGCGCTCGCGCTGCCAGCCCTGAAGGTCCTCGACCTGCGTGAGGTCGACGATCCGCTCCGGCTCCGCGACGCCCGCCTTCATCAGCCCGAGGAGGTCCGTGCCGCCGGCCATGGCCGTCGTGTCCGGGCCGAGGAGCCGCAGCGCGTCGCCGAGCGAGCGCGGCCGCGCGAGCGAGAACGGCCTCAACGCTCGCGCTCGGCGAGCGCCGCGAGCACCCGGCGCGGCGTCATGGGCGTGGTGCGCACGCGGGCCCCGGTCGCGTTCGCGATGGCGTTCGCGATCGCCGCGGCGGTCGGGATGATCGGCGGCTCGCCGAGCCCCTTCACGCCGAGGTTGTTCGCCTTCGTGTCCGGAACGTCGGTGAAGCGCACGACGATCGGCGGCACGTCGCGCACCGTCGGCACCTTGTACTCCTCGAGATCGGCGTTCAGGACGCGCCCGCTGCGCCGGTCGAGGACGCGCTCCTCGGTGAGCGCGAAGCCGAGCGCCTGGATGACGCCGCCCTCGACCTGCGATGCCGCCGTCATCGGGTTCACGATCCGCCCGATGTCGTGCACGGCGACGATCTTCTCGATGAAGATCTCGCCGGTGCCCGTGTCCACCTCGAGCAGCACGAAGTGCGCGCCGAACGTGTTCAGCGAGACCTTCGCCGGGTTCGGGTGCCGGCTCCCCTTCCCGATGACCGTGTAGTTCTGCAGCTCGTCGAAGATCTCCTTGATCGGCTTGCGCGCGCCCTTGCTCACGATCTTCCCGCCCTCGACCCGCAGCTCCGTCTTGCGCACCTCCATGAGGCCGGAGGCGGCGCCGAGCAGCTGCTCGCGCGCGTCGGCGGCGGCGAGGCGCACCGCGGGACCGACCGAGGCCGCGGTGAGCGAGCCAGCGGAGATCGGGCCGTACGGCGCGTCGGTGTCGCCGATCTCGACGCGCACGTCGCCGACGCGGACGCCGAGCTCCTCCGCGCAGATCTGCGCGAGGATCGTGCGCGTCCCGGTGCCGATCTCCTGCGTCCCCGAGCGGACGACCGCGGTGCCGTCGGGGTTCAGGTGCACGGTCGCGTACGCGGGCGGGCCGCCGCCGCCGAACCAGATCTGCGACGCCATGCCCATCCCGCGCCGGCGCTGCGGGGTGGATCCGCGCGTGCCGCCCGGCTTGCGCTTCGACCAGCCGATCGCCTCGGCGCCGATGTCGTAGCACTCGAGGAGCCGCTTCTGCGTGTAGCGCACCTTCATGACGCCGTCGGTCCGGGCGTGGTGCTTGCGGCGCAGCTCGAGCGGGTCGACGCCCGCCCGGTCGGCAAGCTCGTCGAGCGCGCACTCGAGCGCGAAGGTCCCCTCGAGGTACCCGGGCGCGCGGAACGCCGAGAGCGCGCCCGCGTTCGTGACGACGCGGTACGACTTGGTGCTGAGGTCCTTGACGTCGTAGAGCGTGTTCGTCGGGCCGGTGGGGTCGGCGACCCAGCGTCCCTGGCCGGAGTTCGACCACGAGAGGTGCTCGAGGCCGCTGATGCGGCCGCGCTTCCAGCCGACGCGGACGCGCTGCAGCGTCGCGGAGCGGTTCCCGGCCGCGAGGTTCTCCTCCTCCCGCGTGAGGACGCAGCGGACCGGCGCGCCGGTCATCCGCGCGAAGAGCGCGGCGACGATCGTGTACTTGCCGATCCCGCCCTTCGAGCCGAAGCCGCCGCCCATGTAGTCGCAGATGACGCGGAGCTTCGAGTACGGCAGCGCGAGCGCGGCCTGCAGGCCCTGGCGCACCCCGAAGACGTGCTGCGTCGACTCCCACACGGTGAGGCGCTCGCCGTCCCAGTGCGCGACCGCGCCGTGGGTCTCGAGGCTGTTGTGCAGCTGCGTCGAGGTGCGGTAGGTCCGGTCGACGACGATGGCCGCCTGCTCGAGCGCGCGCTTCGCGTCGCCGCGCGAGTGCGAGCCGGAGACGCTCACGTTCCCCTTCTCCTCGAGGCGGGGCGCGCCCTCGGCGATGGCGTCCTCGAGATCGACGACGTGCGGGAGCACCTCGTAGTCCACCTCGATGAGGCGGAGGGCGGCGTCCGCGGCCTCAGCGGTATCGGCGCACACCGCCGCGACCTCGTCCCCGACGAAGCGCACCTCCGCGCGGAAGATCGTCTCCTCGCCGCGGAACGCGGCCTTCGGCGCGTTGAAGCGGTGGAGCACCGCGCGGACGCCCGGCGCGGTGAGCGCACGGCTCGCGTCGACGCGGTCGACCCGCGCGCGGGCGTGCGGGCTGCGCAGGAAGCGCGCGTGCAGCATCCCGGGGAGCTGGAGGTCGTGCGTGTAGCGGGCGCGGCCGGTGACGCGCTGGGCGCCGTCGACGCGCGGGGTGCGCGCGCCGACGATCGTCGTCTCGCCGGTCCAGCCGGGCAGGTCCTTGCCGTCGACGAGCGCGAGCTCGTCGCTCATGCGCCCCTCGATCTCGACGGTCGTGCGGACGATGCGGCTCATCAGCGCTGCTTCTTCGCGGCCGCGACGCCCGCCGCCACGATGTTCGGGTAGGCGCCGCAGCGGCAGAGGTTGCCGGTGACCGCGCGCGTGACCTCCTCGGCGGTCGGCGCGTCGTTCTCGCGCAGGAGCCCGACGATCGACATCACCTGCCCGGGCGTGCAGAACCCGCACTGGAAGGCGTCGTGGTCGATGAAGGCCTGCTGCACGGGGTGGAGCGTGCCGTCGCGCCCGAGGCCCTCGACGGTCTCCACCTGCCGGCCCGCGCAGGAGTGCGCGAGCGTCATGCACGAGTAGATCGCGCGGCCGTCGACGAGCACCGTGCACGCCCCGCAGGTCCCCTCGTCGCAGACCTTCTTCGTGCCGGTGAGCCCGAGGTCCTCCCGCAGGGCGTCCAGGAGCGTCCGGTGCGGCGGCACGCGGAGCGCGACGGGGCGCCCGTTCACCTCGAGCGCGACGTCGGCGGGCCCGGGCCCGGCGAACGCGCCGGTAGGGCCGGAAGGGCGGTCGGGCATGACCAGGATGGTATGGTCGCCGACGGGGGAGCGCCGGAGGTGGCGATGGCGCTCGACACGAGAGAAGAGGCACCGCGGCTCCTCGCCGACGCCGGCGAGCCGCTCGAGGTGGTCACGCACGTCGGCCGCGACGTGCTCGCGAACGCCGCCCACTTCGCGACGGTGCCGAAGGCCGTCCACGAGTACGTCTCGAATTCCATCGACGCGACGCCGCCCGGCCGCGCCTGCACGGTGCACGTCGACATCGCGGCGAGCGGGCCGCAGCGGCGCATCACGATCGTCGACGACGCGTCGGGGATGTCACGGGACCTCCTCCGTGCGTTCTTCACGATGCACGGGGAGAACGTGCAGCGACGCGCCGGCCGCAAGGTCCGCGGCCGCTTCGGCACCGGCAAGATCGCGGCGTTCGGGCGCGCCGACCGGCTGCGCGTCGACACGGTGCAGCGCGGACTGCGCAACGTCGTCGAGCTCACGAAGGCCGACCTCGAGACGGCCCGCCCGGGACGGCCGATCCGCGTCCGCGAGCTCTCCGTCGACGAGCCGACGGACGATCCGGACGGCACGCGCGTCTCGATCGAGGGCCTGCACCGCGGGACGCGCGTCGACCGCGCGGAGATCGTCCGCTACCTGCAGCGCCAGCTCGGGCGCCACCTCGTGCAGCATCGCGTCTACGTCGAGGGCGAGCGTGTCGCCTACGCGCCGCCCGACGCGGAGGAGGAGCAACGCTTCGTCTCGCCCCCGCCCCTCACGGCGCTCGCGGGCGGGCCGCTCGAGCTCGTCGTGCGCATCGCCGCCCGCCCGCTCACGCCCGAGGAGAACGGCATCGCGGTGCTGTGCAACGGCTTCCTGAACGCGATGACGCTCGCGGGCTGCGAGGGCAAGCCGGAAGCGCAGTACCTCTTCGGTGAGCTCGAGGCCGCGGTCCTCGACGACGACACCTCTCCCGTGCCGGCGTTCCTCGCGACGCGCGACCTCACGCTGAACCCGTGGCATCCGACCGTCGCGGAGCTGCTGCCGTGGCTGCGCGCCTCCATCGAGACGGTGCGGAAGGAGCTCGTCCGGCGCGCGGGCGATCGCCGCCGCGCCGCGGAGCAGCAGGAGCTCGAGCAGCTGGGGAGCGACATCAGCACGCTGCTGAACGCGATCTACCGGGGCGAGCGCGTGCGCCTCGTGAAGGACGCGCCGCAGGCCGTCCTCCCCGCGCCGGTCGAGCCGCCGCCCGCGCCGCCGCCGCAGCGGGGGCCGCGCGCCGCGAGACGCGACAAGGGAGTGCCTCGCGGGCCGCGACCGGCACCTGCGCCCGTCGAGCCGGCCCCGGCCGTCGAGGCGGCAGCGCCGGGGCTCGGCGGCGGCGGCACGTACGGGACGTTCCAGGTCCTCTTCCGGCACGCCGGCGAGGCGAGCCCGCGCGCGTTCTACCGCCCCGAGGAGCGCGGCATCGTCATGAACCTCGACCACCCCGAGGCGATCGCGTCGCTCCGGAACGGCGGACCGAACTCGCCGTTCTTCGCGCACTACTGCTATCGGACCGCGATGGAGGAGTTCACGCTCGCGATGGTCGCGGACCTCGGCTACCCGGACGCGCCGGAGATCGCGCGGGAGATCCGCGAGCGATCCGACAAGTACTCCCGCCAGTTCGCGCCGGCGATCCTCCGGCTCGCCCTCGGCGGGGACGACGCAGAGACCACGCCCGGCGACTGACGGGTACCCTTCCGCGCGTGAGCATCCAGCGCGTCGGCGTCGTCGGCTTCGGTCTCATGGGCTCCGGCATCGCGCAGGTCTGCGCGCAGGCGGGGTACGACGTGCTCGCCCGCGACGTCGAGCAGCGCTTCCTCGACAAGGGCTTCGAGCGCATCGACTCGTCGCTCGCCCGCATGACGAAGGGCGGCAAGCTCAGCGAGGAGGACGCGAAGGCGGCGCGCGGGCGGATCCGCGGCACGACGTCCCTTGCCGACCTCACCGACCGGGATCTCGTCATCGAGGCGGTGATCGAGGTCATCGACGCGAAGAAGGCGGTCTGGGACGAGCTCGACAGGGTGTGCGGCCCCGGGACGATCTTCGCCTCGAACACCTCGAGCCTGACCATCGTCGAGATGGCCGCGAAGACGAAGCGGCCCGACAAGTTCGCCGGCCTGCACTTCTTCAATCCCGCGCCGGTGATGCCCCTCGTCGAGATCGTGCGCGCGATCACGACGAGCGACGAGACGGTCGAGAGCCTGCGCGCGTTCGTCACCTCGCTCGGGAAGACCGGCGTCGTCTGCAAGGACACGCCGGGCTTCATCGTGAACCGGCTGATGGTCCCCTACCTCCTCGGCGCGATCCGCGCGCTCGAGCAGGGCGTCGCGAGCGCGGAGGAGATCGACCAGGCCGTGAAGCTCGGGCTCCGCCACCCGATGGGGCCGTTCGAGCTGCTGGACTACACCGGCCTCGACATCAACCTGCACGTCGCGGAGATCTTCTTCGACGAGTTCAAGGACCCGAACATGGCGCCCCCAGCGCTCCTGAAGCGGATGGTGCTCGCCGGCCGCCTCGGGGCGAAGACCGGGCGCGGCTTCTACGAGTACGACGAGAAGGGCCAGCGCAAGCCGTCGAAGTGAGCGGCGGGCCCGGCACGTTCCTGGGTGCGCCCGGCGTCCACCCCGATGCCGTGGCCGCCGCGCGAGAGCACACGGACCGGCGCAAAGCGGCGATCTGGGCGGCGCTCGCAGGGCTCGCGCAGCTCGCGATCGTGTTCTTCGGCCACCTCGCGTACCCGTACGTGCGCGACCTGCTGCTCGGCCCGGCGTACCTCCTCCTCCTGCCCGCCATCGCGCACCTCCACATCCGCCATTCCGGCGTGCGCATCAGCGGCGCGACGCTCGCGCTCCTCACCGGCACCGCCACCGTCCTCACCGGGATCGCCGGCGCCCTGAACGTCGACGCGCAGCCCGCGGCCATGTTCGCGCAGGGGATGTGGTGGTGGACCGTCGGCAAGCTCTGGGCGGAGACGGGCGTGGTCCGGCGCACCCTCGGCCTCGCGACCGCCGGCAGTGCCGCGCTCGTGCTCCTCGCGTCGTTCGTCGCGTCGGGCCTCGCGCCGCTCACGGCGCTCGTCCCCGGCGTGCCCGATCTCGCGCTCTGGGATGCCTCGCGCGTGGGGCTCGCGGCCTGGTCGCTCGCGCTCGGGGTCGCGCTCTATGGCGGACCGCCCGCACCGCCTCCCCGGTAGACGATCCCCTCGACGCGCTCGAGACGCGCGAGCAGCGCCGGCCCGGCCTCCATCTCAGATCGCCCGTCCGAGGGCGACGCCGGCGAACACCGCGGCCATCCCCAGCAGGACGGACCCGACGAGATTGGCCGCCGCGAGCGCCCATGAGCCGTCCTGCATGAGTCGGAGCGACTCGAGCGTGAACGTCGAGAACGTCGTGTACGCGCCGATGAAGCCGATGCCGACCGGCGCCCGCAGGTCGGCCGGGAGCGCGGCGCGCTCCACAGTGAGCGCGAACAGCAGCCCGAGCGCGAACGATCCGCTCATGTTGACCACGAGGGTCCCCCAGGGGAACGACGAGCGGGTCGCGTCGGTCACCCAGCCGTCGATCGTGTAGCGGGCTATGGCGCCGAGGAAGCCGCCCACGCCGATCAGCAGCAGGTGCACGACCGCGATGCTAGTCGCGGGAAGGTGCTGCATGGCTGTCGCGCTCTCCTGCAGCTGCCGCGGACGTAGCATGACGCCCTGATGGCGGTGCGGACACCGGCGAAGCAGGGGTCGAAGGACGGCGGGAAGGCGCGCCACGAGGCCCTCGGGCTCTCGCTCGACGACGTGAAGCTCATGTACCGCCAGATGCTGCTCATGCGCGTGATCGGCGAGCGGATGATGCAGCTCAACCGCATGGGCCGGGCGCCGTTCACGGCCGCGTCCGACGGGCACGAGGCGGCCGAGGTCGGTGCGGGCTGGGCGATCAAGCGCGGCTCCGACTGGTGCGTCCCCTACTACCGCGACATCGGCGTCGCGATCGCGCTCGGCTTCACGGCGCTCGACGAGTTCCGCGGCGTGTTCGCGAAGTCCACCGACCCGAACTCGGGCGGGCGGCAGATGATCCACCAGTTCTCGTCCCCGAAGGACCGGATCCTCACCGGCTCCGTCTGCATCGCGACGCAGTTCCCGCACGCGGTCGGGCTCGCGCTCGCCGCGCGCGTGCGCAAGGAGGACCACATCGTCTTCGCCTTCGGCGGCGACGCGGCGACGAGCCCCGGCGACTTCCACGAGGCGGTGAACTTCGCGTCGGTGCAGAAGCTGCCCGTCGTGTTCGTCATCGAGAACAACCTCCTCGCGATCTCGACGCGCTTCGAGCAGCAGATGGCCGTGCCGAACGTCGCGGACCGCGCGGCGGCGTACGGGATCCCGGGCTTCATCGCCGACGGGATGGACGTGCTCGACTCGTACGAGAAGGTGAAGGCCGCGGCCGATCACGCGCGCGCGGGAAACGGCCCGAGCCTCGTCGAGCTGAAGTGCTACCGCTACCTCCCGCATACCTCCGACGACGACGACAGCCGCTACCGCTCGAAGGACGAGCTCGCGTACTGGCGCGGCAAGGACCCGCTCGACATCGGCAAGGCGTACCTCGCGCAGCAGGGCGTCGACGAGGCGTGGTTCG
>DASUCM010000108.1:0-49448 GCA_036276035.1 Candidatus Limnocylindria bacterium
GAGCCGAGCGCCGCCGCGAGCACGAGGCCGAGCGCGACGAGGACCGCCGTCCCGAGCTGGAGCGGCCCCACGTGCCGGACGCGCGGCTCGGAGGCCGAGGGATCCGGATCGAGATCGACGAGGCTCACTGAAGCCGATACCGCCGGCGCGCCGCGAGGGTTCCCCGGCGCATCCGCCGGATGCGGATCAGGCGCGCGACGCGACCGGTGGTGCCGGCGCCGGCCCGCCGGACGCGAAGGAGGCCGTCCGCGGCAGGCGGACCTGGAACGTCGTACCCCGCCCTATCTCGCTCTCCGCCCAGATCCGCCCGCCGTGGCGGTCGACGATCTCCTTCGAGATGTACAGGCCGAGGCCCATCCCGCCGACGTCGCGCGCGCGGCGGTCCGGCGAGCGGTAGAACAGCCCGAACACGGCGTCGAGCTCCTCCGCCGGGATCCCGATGCCGGCGTCCTGGACCGAGATCGTCGCGGCGTCGCCGTCCTGGCCGACGCGGACGGTGATGTCCCCGCCGTCCGGCGAGTACTTCACCGCGTTCGCGATGAGGTTGTTCAGGACCTGCTCCAGATGGTCGCGGTCCGCCGCGATGCGCACCGGCGGGCCGACCTCCACCGCGATCGTGTGGGTCGTCGTCGTCGTCTGCATCCGCTCGGCGACCTCGATCGCGAGCTGCCGCAGATCCATCGCGTCGGCGTGGAACTCGACGCGGCCGCTCTGGATCCGCGAGACGTCGAGCAGCTCGTCGATGAGCCTCGCGAGCTTCGTGGTCTGCCGCTGCACGATGACGAGCTGCTCGCTGAGCGCCTTCTGCTCGAGCGCCCAGTCCTTCGGGTCGGGGTGCCCTGCCTCGAGACGCTTCTTGATCCGGCGGAGCGCCACCTGGAGGAACCCGGACATCGCGGTGACGGGCGTCTTCAGCTCGTGCGACGCCACCGACATGAACTGCGTCTTCAGGCGGTCGAGCTCCTGGAGGCGCTCGTACTGCCCGCGCAGCTCCGCGGTGGCCTCGTCGACGCGCCGCTGGAGGTCGGCGTTCAGGCGCTCGATCTTCTTGTTCGCCGCCTCGAGCTCCGCGACACGCTCGCGCAGCTGCCGGCCGAGCCGGCGCCGCTCCAGGCCGCGCTGCACCGTGAGGCGCAGCTCCTCCACGTCGCAGGGTTTCACGAGGTAGTCGTAGGCGCCCTCGCGCAGCGCTTTCACCGCGGAGTCGAGCGACGCGTACCCGGTGAGGATGATGCACACGCTCTCCGGCCAGCGGCGGCGGGTCTCCGCGACGATCTGCAGCCCGTCGCCATCGTCGAGCCGCAGGTCCGACAGCACGAGGTCGTACTCGGTGGCCTGGACGGCGGCCGTCGCCTCGCTGACGCTCGCGGCCGTCGCCACCTCGTGGCCGTCCATCTCGAGGATGGCCTGCATCGTGATCGCGACGCTCTCCTCATCGTCCACGATGAGGATCCGGTCACGCGGCATCGGCGGGTGGTCCTCCGATCGGGAGCGTGATGCTGAAGGTGGTGCCCTGGCCGACCCGGCTGCGGACCTGCAGGCTCCCGCCGTGGCTTTGGATGATCCCGTTCGAGACCCAGAGCCCGAGGCCGGTCCCCTTCTCGCCCTTCGTGGAGAAGAAGGGCTCGAAGATGTGCGGCATGTGCTCCTCGGCGATGCCGCTCCCGGTGTCACGGATCTGGATCTGGATCGCGTCCGAGCGCAGGAAGCGCGCGCCGGCGTCGCGGTAGACGGCCGTCGAGACGGTGATCGTCCCGCCCTCCGCCATGGACTCGGCGCCGTTCAGGATGAGGTTCAGGATCACCTGCTTCAGCTGGTCGGCCGACGCGATGATCTGCGGCAGCTCGCGATCCAGCTCCTTCGCGAGCCGCACCTTGCGGTCGCGCAGCCGCTTCGCCACGAGCGCCTCCGCCTCGTCGATGAGCGCGTTGACATCGGTCGGCTGCATCGCCGCCGCCGGGCGGTAGAAGCCGAGCATCTGGCGCAGGATCCGCGACATCCGCTCGGTCTCCTTGCGGGCGATGTCGAGGAACTTGAAGTTCGGGTCGTCCTGGGGGACCTTGTTCACGAGCAGGTAGAGCGAGTTCTGGATCGCCTCGAGCGGGTTGTTGATCTCGTGCGCGATCGACGCCGCGAGCCGGCCCGTCGCGGCGAGCTTCTCCGAGTCGAAGAGAGCCTGCTCGAGGCGGCGGCGCTCGAGCTCGCGCAGGCGCCCGACGTCCTGCATGACCGACACGGTGGCCACGGGGACGCCGGCGTCATCGCGGATCTCCGTCGACGTGACGGCCATCTCGAGGTCCTCTTCGGTCTCCGGGTCGACGAGGGCGAGCTCCCCGGACTTGCGCATGCCGGGCTCGAGCCGCAGCTGGGCGATGAAGGACGTGAACTTCGCGCTGTTGCGCAGCGCGAGCTCCGGACGCCGCCCGGTCGCGACGCCCACGCCGGGCGCCGTCGGCGCGCCGAAGACGCGCTGGGCCGCGGCGTTCATCGAGACGATCTGGTCCTCGTTGTCGATGACGATGATGGGGTTCGGCACGCTCCGGAGGATGAGGTCGAGGCGGTCGCGCTCGAGCCGGATCTCCTGGTCCGCGGAGTGGAGGCGCTGGACGTTGCGGGTGAGCTCCTCGGTGACCTGACGCAGGTCCGTCACGTTCTTCAGCACCGCGACCATGCCGCGCTGCCCGACCCGGTAGTTCGTGGCGGGGACGGCGATGACCTCGAACATGAGGTCGCTGCCCTCGACCGGGTCGACGAGCGTGAGCTCCCGCGGCCGCGAGCCGCCGCCACCCTGCTGGAGGTTCCAGGTCGAGAGGGACGCCGTGAAGAGGAAGTTGTTCATCGTCACGGCGCGCTTGCGGCCCGGGCTGTCGTCATGCCCGGCGCGGAACAGCTTCTCGGCGACGCGGTTCTGGAGGACGATCTCGTTCTGCTCGTCCGACACGACGACGGGGTCGGCGACGGCGTTGATCATCCACCAGAGCCACTCCTTCTCGACCGCCGCCGTCTCGCTCGTGCCGCGGAGCTCGACGTCACGAGCGCGCTGCAGCTCGGCTCCGGCGCGGCCGGCGAGCGGGATGAGCGCGTTCACGTCCGCCTCGGTGAACGGCGAGGTCCGCGCGAGCAGGATCACGCCGATGCCATCCGATTCGTTGTGGATCGGCGTCACGACGAACTGCTCGAACCCGAGCTCGATGAGGATCTCGCGGGTATGTGGGCCGATGCGCGCGTCGGCCGCGGCGGACACGATGTGCTGCGGCAGACCGGTGCGAAGTGCCGTGACGAGCGGGTCGCCGCGCTCCGCGAGCGGCACCTCGAGCGTCTGGACGAGCGTCGCGGGCAGGTTCAGCCCGAACGCGCCGCGGAGCAGCCGCCGCTCGGGCTCGACGAGCGCCACGAGCGCGCGGTCCGAGCCGAACGAGCGCGCCATGTCCTCGAGGACGGGGACGAGCGTCGCCGGCACCGCGGCAGAGCCGCGGCGCGCCGGGGACTGCTCGAGGAGCTCGAGGAGCGAGCTCAACGGCTACCCGCTATGACTGCCCCGGGACCTGACGGTTCCGGGTCGCCTGTGGCGGCGCGGACATCGGCGGTGCGGCCGACCCGCCAGAGCCGATCTCGCCGCCGCCGCCACCACCGCCGACACCGGAGGCGCGGGACACGGTCGGCATCGCGCCGACGGCCTCGGCGTATCGGAGGTACGTGTCGATCGAGGCCACGACGACGCGCGCTTCGATCGTGATGAGGTCGATCCCGACGAGTGACACTCGGACCCAGGCATCGATGACGATGCCCTTGTCGAGCACACGGTCCAGGACGTCGATGAGACTGGTGCCACCTGCTGCGCGTTCGACTGGCATGACTTACCCCTTGCCCTTTTTGTCGGCGAGCTCCCGCTCGAGCAGCGCGATGCGCTTCTCGAGCCGCTCGACCTCGCCGGCGTCGAGCTGACCCCTACCCGCCGCTGACAGCTCGCTGTCGTACCGCCACCAGTTCAGCCCGATCTGCTCGGCCTTGTCGATCGAGCAGATGAGCAGCCGGATCTTGATCGTGATGAGCTCGACGTTCGCGAGCGTGATCCGCACGTCTCCCGCGACGACGAGCCCCTTGTCGAGGATGCGGTCGAGGATGTCGACGAGCGTCGCGCTCTGCGATCGGATGCCGCGCCCTTCCATGCTCACAGGAGCTCACCTACCGGACCGAGCCCCAGGTTCAGGTCCTCTTTCTTCAAGCCGAACTGCGCCGCGAGCTCGTGCACCTTCTCTTCGAGGCGCATGAGCGCGACGCCCATCCGCTCGATCTCTTCGTCGGTCAACGTTCCCCCCTCCATCCGCCGGATCGCCTGTCGCTCGAGCAGCTGCCGCAGGAACTCGACGAGCGTGAGGACGAGCTTCGCGAGGCCCGCGCCCGCGCCGTCCGGGTCGACGTCGACCCGCTCGGGCAGCAGGGCACGAAGGCGCTCCACGTCGCGCCGCAGGGCCGCGAGCTCGTCCGGAACGGCCTCGATCGTCATGTCGCGCCCGCAAAGGTATACGGAGGCCAGGGACCGCTCACGACGGCCCGCACCCCGCCGAGCCCGGAAGCCACCCTCACGACCCGCTCCTTCATCGCGTCCGCTTCGCCCGCCGGCGCGAGGATGGCGGTCGACAGCGCGACTAGAGGCGAGGGGCAAAAAGCGTGCCGAACATCCGCTTGGTCGGCCGACAGCCCGGCCTCGAGCGCCCGCGCGAGCGCCTCGGCCCGGCTGCGCTGCCGCTCGTCCGCCTCATAGGCGGCGCGCTTGCGCTCGAGGAAGGCGCGGCCGGGCGGCCCGCCCTCGACCGCATGACCGCGTCCGGGCCGCGCGGCCGCGTCGAGCCAGAGCAGCGTGACGGCGAGCTCGCGCCGCCTGCCGACGCGCTCGAGCGCGCGCGCGAGCTCCTCCGCGCGCGCCGAAACGAGCGATCGCGCGCCCTCCGCGTCCGCCGCGCGCGTCCCGAAGCGGACCGGCAGGCACGGCTGCCTCGCGCAGAGCGCCTCCACCACGCGGTGGTGGTCGAAGGCGTCATCGCGCGTCGCGGCGTCGCCCTCCACCGGGCTCGCCCACACGCCGAGCGGCCCGGCCGCCACGAACTCGAGCGCGGCGCCGCGCAGGCCGCGGGGCGGATCGGCGAGCGCACGGTCCGCGATGGCGTGCAGGAGCACGCTCATGCCGACTTCCGCTTGTGCTGCTCCATCGTCTCGACGGCGCTGAGCACGAGGTTCAGGCCGAGGTAGATGAGGTCGACGCCGGCCACCGAGATCGTCGCCTCGCCGGTGAGGACGACCCCCCGGTGGAGCAGCCGGTCCGTCAGCTCGAGGAGCGTGAGGCCTTCTGCCTCGAGCTCATTCACGGAGCGCGCTCACGCGGGCGCCGTACCGGTACGGCGGCCAGGGGCCGCCGAGCCGCGGCTCGTACCCGCGCTCCGACCAGCGGGCCGCGTACCGCATCGCCGCGCGCCGCAGCCCGTCCTCCGCATCGCGGCGCAGCAGCACCGTGAACCGCGCCGCGGGGCCGCCCTCGATGAGGGGCTCGTCGGTCACCTCGTCGGCGACGGCAGCGAGCGCGTCGCGCAGCTCCTCGCGCGCCTCGCGGTCGAGCGCGCGCTGCTCCTCGATGCTCTCGACCTCGGCCTTCCGCCGCAGCAGGTACGAGCGGCCCTCGCCCGTGCCGGCGACCGCGGCCGACGCGCGCGACCGCGCGCGGTACGCCGCGGCGATCTTGAGATCGCGATCGAGCGTGCACACCCATTCGACGCGGCCGGTGACGGCCGACAGGGCCACGGCGAGCTCGTCCTCGCGTTCGCCCAGCACCCGCCTGACCCCTTCTTCGCCGCGGAAGATCGTGCCGAAGGCCAGCGGGAGGACGGCGCCGATGCCGTCGAGGAGCGACGCATTCACGTCCTGGTGCGCGGCCGCGTGCGGCGCGAGCCAGGCCGAGTCCGCGACGTTGCGATCGAGCGGCTCCTGGTCGAACTCGCTCTCGGGCACGTCGCTCACCGCCCCGACGACCTTCGCCACGCCGATGGCGCGGACACGCTGACCGCCGATGCCGCGCACGTCGTTCGCCTGGAGCCACCCGGCTGCCGCAGGGGGCGTGACCGCGTAGAGGTAGACGAGGCTCATCGCAGCTCGTCGGGCAGGTCGATCTGCACGGCGCCGCCCGCGCCCTCGGCCTTGCGCGCCGCGATCATCTCGTCGATCTGCTGCTTCCGGTGCTCCTTGATCTCGCGCAGGCGTACGAGGATCGGCGCCTCCCGGCGGCGGTACTCCATCTCGTCGATCTCGCCCTCTTCGAGCTGGAGCTGCAGGAGGAGGAGCTCCTCCTTCACCGTGGCGTCGTCGTAGTACTCGGTCTCCGCCATCTCGATGATCTTGTCGAAGCAGTAGCCGATCCCGGCCTTCGGGAGCGTGTACGGCATCGCGAGCAGCTTCCCCAGCAGGCCGAGCATCGCGGCCGCTACACCCCTGCGGAGCGCTCGAGCTGAAGGCGGATCGTGACGAAGTTGTACGGCGGCCAGGGTCCGGTGTACCGGAAGGACAGCTTGCCCTCGTACTTCTTGCCGATCTCGTGCACCTTCGCGTCGAACGCCTCGGACTGCTCGCGGCCGACGAGGAAGGCGGCGTTCATGATCATCTTGTCGCCGATCACCTTGTTCGAGCGCGAGGCGATCGCCGCCTCCTGCAGGGAGGCGTAGATGTCGCGGACGTATTCGTCGGACCGGTCCGCGAGCGCCTGCTCGACGAGCCGGCCCAGCTGCATCCGTGCGAAGTACGTCGATGCATGCTGGTTGTTCACGATCTCGTCCTTCAGGCGGCGGATCTCCTCGTTCTCGCGCTCGATCTCCGCGAGCACCTCGTCCCGGTCCCAGTTCACCTTCAGGCCGAACTCGAGCTTGTCCTTCATCTTCAGCAGCACGTCGCGGAGCGCGTCGTAGGTGTCCTTCAGGAATTCGACGGCGTCGCTCTCGGTCTTGAACAGCGTCCCGAAGCTCATCGGCACCGGCGTGAAGCCGTTGTCGATCATGACCACCTCGTTCACGTGCTCGTGCGTGAGCGCGTTCTCGCGGGTCGGGTCGTAGACCATGAGGGGCGCCTTGCTCACCACCGCCGCGAGATCGCGGTAGTGGACCGTGTACACCTCGTCGCCGCGCCCGCCGATGCCGATGCTCCCGAAGCGCTGCGGCTCGGTCGACTCGATGATGCAATAGACGTAGACGCCCTCCGCCGCGGGCTGCGTATCCGCGTTCGGGCTGCGCTCATCCACTGCCACGTTCCCCCTCCGTCGCTGGCGGTGATGCTACCGCCGCATGCCGGCGTCAGGTCGCGAGGTTGAGGAACTCCCTCGTGAAGCCGTAGAGCTTGTCGCGGTCCTCTTTTACGGCCGGGCGCAATCCGTAGTGGTTGATGACGCGGATCTGCGTCGCGAGCCACTCCTTCCAGCACTCGGCACAGATGCGCTCCTCTACCTCTGCGCCGAGCGTCCCGGGCAGCCCCACCTTGCCGGCCCCCTCGCGGGTCTGCGCGCAGCGGGCGCAGGTGACCGTCGCGGCCATCAGCGCACCGGGCCGGCGCGCCGGAGGGGCGCGTAGCGGAACACCGGCCGGCCGACCACGTCCGCCGAGCGGATCGTGCCCCGGGGCGCCAGGTGGTCGCGGTGGCGCGCGTCGCTCTCGACCTCGACGCCGTCGGGCGAGGCACGGAGGACGCGCTTCACCAGCAGCCGGGCCCGGTCCGCCGGGTCGCGGACGACGACGAGCTGGCCCGGCCGCGCCGAGCGCGCGGGCACCAGGAGCAGCCAGTCGCCGTCGCGGAGCGCGGGCTCCATGCTCGCGCCCGCGACGGCCACGCGGAACGCTATTTCTTGGTCGCCCAGAAGATGTCGCTGATCTCCTTGACCGCGGCCTGCAGGTCGGCCGCCGCCTTCGCGTCGACGGTCTGCTTGTTCTTGCTGCAGAGCTTCGCCGCCTTCCAGAAGGTGTCGTGCAGGTTCGGGTACTTCTCGAGGTGCTCGGGCTTGAAGTAGTCGGTCCAGAGGATGAGCAGCTCCTTCTTGCAGAGCTGTGCGTGCTCCTCCTTCACGTGGACGGAGCGGATGTAGTTGTTCCGGTTCGCATCGTCGCCGCCCTGGAAGGTCGCGAGCTTCTCGACCATCTTGGCGACCGTATTGGCAGCGGTCACCGCGGCGGCCGGGTCGTAGATGCCGCACGGGATGTCGCAGTGCGCGTGCGCGGTCGCACGCGGCGCGAGGAGCCTGGAGATGAGCTGCACGGTGGTCCTCCCCTGTGGTGTCCCACCCATGCTAGTGCGCGCGACGCGTACGCCTCCCGACCGAACGGACTAGGGCGCGGCGAACGGCAGAACGACGTCGAGGCCCATCTCCGCGTCGATCCGGAGCGGCAGACCGGTGCGGCTGACGAGCCGGCTCACGCGCGGCGCGAAGACGTCGATCGTGTACGACCCCGGCGGGAGGGCGAGCGCATAGTGGCCGCTGATGTCGGTGTACGTACCGAGGAGGAAGCCGCGCGCGTCGTTCACGTTCACCGGCGCGCTCTCGACCGGGACGCCGGTCTCGGTGCGCACCGTGCCGGTGAGCCGGACGCCTCGCGGGACGACGATGTCGAGGCGGACATCGCCGGAGACGCGGACGCCGTCGGCCTCGGACCAGTCGCGCTTCCCGTCGTAGTACACGCTCACCGCCTCGCTGTCCCCGGCCGGTACGACCTGCACCGCGTAGAGCTCCGGCCGCGTCGCGACGCTGTAGCGGCCCTCCGCGTCCGTCGGACGGCAGATCCGGCCGGTCGGGAAGGGCGTGTCGACGCAGACGTGGGCGAAGGCGACCGGCGCGCCGTCCGGCATGACGACGCGTCCGCTGAGCAGGGGGCCGTCGCGCAGCCCGACGTCCAGCGCGACGTCACGGTCGATGCGGAGCGGCGTCGCGTTGATGCCGATGTCGGCGCGGTCGTAGCGCTGGGGCAGGAGACGGCCGCCGTCGTCCGGGGGGATGACCCAGACCCAGTACGAGCCTGGCTCGCGCAGCGCCGCGTACCGGCCGTCCTTGTCCGTGCGCTCGCAGTCCCAGGGCAGCGGCGCTGCGAGCGTCTGGGTGCAGACCTGCGCCTCCTTCACCGGCGTCCCGTCCCGTGCCGCGGTCACGGCGCCCGAGACGACGTGGCCGCGCAGAAGCACCAGGTCGACGCCGACCGCCTCGCCCCCGCGCGTGTCGATGATGTCCGCCTCGTAGGACGCGACCCGCCCGCGCGCCCACTGCGGGATGAGGCGCGACCCGTCCGGGGGCCCGTCGGCGTGCACCTTGTAGGTGCCTGGCACGGCCTCGATGACGAAGACCCCGTCGGCCTTCGTCCGCTCGCAGACCGGCGCGTCGTGAGTCGTCGGGTGCGCGCAGACCTGCGCGTTCACGGCCGGGCGGCCCTCGACGCTCGCGATGCGTCCGCTGATCCGCGCGAGCGTCTCGAAGAGCACGACCGCGTCCGACGCGCCCGCGACCTCGAGGTGGATCGCCGCGACCTGCCGCATCCGCGCGCCCTCGGGCGGCTCGCCGCGGACGAGGTAGGTCCCATGCCGGAGCCGGAACGCCGCCTCTCCCTTCGCGTCGGTCGTCGCACAGCGCTCGCCGGCGCCCGACGGCGCGGAGGCGCAGACGCGGGCGCGCGCGACCGGGCCCTGCGGGCCGAGCGCGCGCACGCTGAGCGTCGACTCCGCGGGCGGCCGGAAGAGCTCCGGGAGCGTGATCGCCGGCGGCGAGTCGCACGCGGCGGCGGCCAGCGCGATCATCAGGCCCGCGAGCGCACGTCGCATCCGACTAGGAAAGCACGGCGCAAGCGTCCGGCGGGTGTCGGTCTAGCGTGAGCGCGCGCCGCGCAGGAGCCGCGAGACCTCGGCAAGCGGGCCGGAGATCTCCTCGCGCTGCTCGCGGCCCATCAGGTCGCGCATCGCGGCGCGCACCGGCTTGCCCTCGAAGAGGACGGCGTGCGTCTCCGCCGTGATGGGCATCTCGACGCCGACCCGCTGCGCCGCCGCGTGCGTCGCCTCGGTCGTGCCGATGCCCTCCGCGACCTGGCCGTGGAGCTCCTCGCTGATCTGCGAGAGAGCGAGGCCCTTCGCGAGGAGCTCGCCGACCCGCCGGTTGCGTGAGTGCTTGCTCGAGCAGGTCGCGATGAGGTCGCCGAAGCCCGCGAGTCCGGCGGCCGTCAGGGGGTCGCCGCCGTGGGCGAACGCGAAGCGCGCGATCTCGGCGAGCCCTCGCGTGACGAAGCCGGCCTTCGCGTTCTCGCCGTAGCCGATCCCGTCGATCGCGCCGGCACCGAGCGCGACGATGTTCTTCAGCGCGCCGCACAGCTCGACGCCGATGACGTCGTCGTTCGTGTACGCACGGAAGAAGGGCGTGCCGACGAGCGACTGGAAGTGGCGCGCGGTCTGCCCGTCGTCGGAGGCGATGACGGTCGGCGCGGGCTGGCCGTTCGCGATCTCGCGGCTGATGTTCGGGCCGGACAGCACCGCGACCCGCGCGGGCGACAGCGCTTCTGCCCAGAGCTCGCTCATCCGCTGCCCTGTGTCGGGATCGAGGCCCTTCGAGGCGGAGAGGATCCGGTGCCCCGGGCGCACGAGCGGGGCGACGCGGTCGCGGAACGCGCGCACGCCCTGGGTCGGGACCGCGACGATGAGGTCGTCCGCCTCGAGCGCCCGCGCGAGGTCGGCCGTGACGTCGACGCTGTCGGGGATGCGGATGCCGGCGAGGTAGCGCCGGTTCTCGCGGCGCGCCGCGATCTCCGCGGCCTGCTCGGGGTCGCGCGTCCAGAGGGTGACCTGCTTGCCGCCGTCGCGGGCGAGGATCGTCGCGAGGGTCGTCCCCCAGGCGCCGGCCTGGAGCACCGCGACGCGGGCCGTCACGCCCGGCCGATCCGGGGCTCGGCCCCGCGCAGCAGCCGCTCGATGTTCGCGCGATGGCGGTAGACGATGATCGCCGCGCCGACGACGAGGAACGCGACCGCTCCCCACTGGAAGGTGATGACGCCGCAGGCCGTGAGCGCGGCATAGCCCGCGAGCGCGCCGACGACGGCGGAGAGCGAGGCGACGGACACGATCCGCGTCAGGACGAGGCCTGCCGCGAAGCCGACGACCGAGATGACCCAGGCCTGCGTGGCGATGACCATGATCGCGCCGAAGCCGACCGCGACGCCGCGGCCGCCACGTCCCTCGAGGAGCAGCGGCCAGCAGTGCCCGGCGACCGCGCCGATCGCGGCAGCGCCCTGGGCGAGCATGTCGAGGTCCGGCGGCCCCGCGTAGATCGCGCGCGCGATGAGGACCGCCGCGACGCCCTTCAGGATGTCGAGGAGCGCGACGAGCAGCGCCGCGCCGGGGCCGAGGGTGCGGAGCGTGTTCGTCGCGCCGGTCGAGCCGGAGCCCACGCGGCGCAGATCGACGTTCCGGTAGACCTTGCCGACGAGATAGCCGCTCGAGATGGAGCCGATGACGTAGCCGGGAACGACGAAAAGGAGCGCGAGGAGGACGGCGGTCACTCCCGGGCGCCCCGCAGCTGGATCCGGATCGGGGTGCCCGTGAGGTCGAACTTCTCGCGCAGGCGGTTCTCGAGGTAGCGCTGGTACGAGAAGTGGACGAGGTCGGGCCTGTCCACGAAGAAGACGAACGTCGGCGTCCGCGTGTCCGCCTGGGTCACGTGGTGGAAGCGTACCGGCTTGCCGCGGTTCGTCGGCGGGGGATGCGAGGCGAGCGCCTCGGTGAGGATCCCGTGCAGCTCGCCCGTCGGGACGTGCGTCTTCCGCCGGTCGACGATGGCGACCGCGTCCTGCAGCGCGGTCTCGACGTTCCGGCCCGTCTTCGCTGACACGAAGCGGCTCTTGATCCACGGCGCGAAGTGGAACTCGCGCGCGATCTCCGCCTGGACGCGCTCGGTGTTCTCCTCGCCGCGCTCGACCTTGTCCCACTTGTTCAGGCCCAGGACGATGCCGACACCCGCCTCGATCGCGTAGCCGGCGACGTGGACATCCTGCGCGGTGATCCCCTCGGTCGCGTCGACGAGGAGGATCGCGACGTCCGCGTGCTCCAGCGCGCGCGCGGTCCGGAGGAGCGCGTACTTCTCGATGCCCTCCTCGATCCGGCCGCGCCGGCGGATGCCGGCGGTGTCGACCAGGACGATGGGCCGGCCGTCGCGGACGATCGTCGTATCGATGGTGTCGCGCGTCGTGCCTGGGATGTCGCTCACGACGGCACGCTCGGAGCCGACGAGCGCGTTCAGGAAGCTCGACTTGCCGACGTTCGGCCGCCCGACGATCGCGATGCGCGCGTCCTTCGTGTCTGCGACCGGCTCGTCCGGCGGGAGGCGCTCCACGATGGCGTCGAGCAGGTCGCCGGTGCCGTGGCCCTGGATCGCCGACACGGTCTGCACGTCGCCGAGGCCGAGCTGGTAGAACTCCGCGGACTGCGCCTCGCCGCGCCAGCCGTCGGCCTTGTTCGCGACGAGGATCGTCGGCTTGCCGCTGCGGCGCAGGCGGTCGGCGAGCTCCTGCTCGATGGGCACGATGCCGTCCTTCGCGTCGACGATGAAGAGGACGAGGTCGGCCTCGTCGATCGCGACATCGGCCTGACGCCGCACGGCGTCCTCGAGGCCGGCGACGCCGGTCGCAGCGTCCTTCGCGCGCGGGCCGGGCACCTCGTCGAGGCCTCCGGTGTCGACGAGCGAGAACTCTCGCCCGCGCCACTCGACGGTGCCGTAGAGACGGTCGCGCGTCGTGCCCGGGAGGTCCTCGACGATCGCGAGGCGCTCGCCGACGAGCCGGTTGAAGAGGGTGGACTTGCCGACGTTCGGTCGGCCGACGACGGCGACGACGGCGCGAGGCACTACGCCGCGAGCGCTTCGGCGCGCTCCTTCACTTCGATGAGCGTCTCCATCGGCGTGGAGCAGCCGCCGATGAGGCCGACACGCTCCTTGCCGGCGAGCCACTCGGGCTCGAGCTCGGAGGCGTGCTCGATGTGGTGCGCGTCGCGCCCCTGCATCCGTGCGAGGTTCACGAGCTCGCGCGTGTTCGCCGAGTTCTTCCCGCCGACGACGATGATCGTGTCCGTGACGCCGGCGAGCTCGGTGGCCGCGTGCTGCCGCTTGATCGTGACCGGGCAGACGGTGTTGAAGATCTTCGTCTCCTGCGCGATCTCCGCGACGTGCGCGACGAGCTCCTTGAAGGCCCACGGCGGCTGCGTCGACTGCGAGACGACGCCCGCCTTCTTCATCTTCGGCAGGCGCTCCCACTCGTCCTTCGTCTCGACGATGACGTAGTCGGTGCCCGCGTAGGCGCGCAGGCCGACGACCTCGGGGTGCTCAGGGGTGCCGAGGATGATGACGCGGTAGCCCTCGTCCGCGAGCTGCTTCGTGAAGCGCTGCGCGCGCAGCACGAGCGAGCACGTCGCGTCGATGCACTCGAGGCCCTGCTCCTCGATCTTCGCCCGCATCTCCGGCGGAACGCCGTGCGCGCGGATGACGACGATGCCCTCCTTCGCCTCGGAGGGGTCCTTGATGACCTTCACGCCGCGCGCCGCGAGCCGCTCGCTGATCTTCGGGTTGTGGACGACCTGACCGAGGTTGTGGACCGTCCGGCCCGTCTCGGCGGCGGCCTCGGTCAGCTCGACGGCCTTCTTGACCCCGAAGCAGAACCCATTCTCACGCGCGAGAAGCACTTCCATGACAGATCGATTCTACGCCGCAGAGACCCTGAATAGGGCGTCTCACGCGCGCGATGACGCGGCCGTCGCGGTCAGGGTCGCCGGCCAGCACCGGGCGTCAGGGCATACACGCCGTGCATCGGCTCGGGCAGCAGCTCCGCGACCTTGCGCATCATCGCGTCAGCGACCGCCTGCGGCTCGGTCTCGCCGAGATCCTTCGCGTAGAAAGGCTTCCCGAAGCGCAACGTCACGCTCCGCTCCCAGAACTTGCCGAACGCGGCGCGGGATCCGGTGACGCCCACGGGGACGATGGGCGCGCCGGAGCGGAGCGCGATGCCGGCGATGCCCGGGTGCGCCTTGATCATCGCGCCGCTCTCGCTGCGGTGGCCCTCCGGGAAGAAGCCGAGGACCCCACCGGCCGCGAGCACCTTCAGCGCGGTCACGAACGCGCGGCGGTCGCTCGTGCCCCGCTTCACCGGGAAGCAGCCGATGAACCGGACCATCCCGCCGACGAAGAACCACTCGAAGATCTCCTCCTTGGCCATGTACTTCACGGGCTTGCGGACGGCCCAGGCGATCCACTCCGGATCGAGCCAGGAGATGTGGTTCGCGACGAGGATGTAGGGGCCCTCGCGCGGCACGTTCTCGAGGCCGATGGTGCGCATCGGCGCGAAGAAGAGCGCGACCGCGCGGACGACCGGATAGAGCAGCCGCCAGAGGTAGAGGTGCTGCTGCGGCGTCTCCGGGAGCGGGAACCACCTCATCGGCGGACCTAGCGCCGCGGGGCGGCCGAGATCACCGAGAGGACGCGGTCGAGGGCCTGGCCGACGCTCTCGCCGTCGGTCTCCACGACGATCGCGTCCTCCGCGGCCTTCAGCGGCGCGACCGCCCGCTCGCTGTCGAGCTGGTCGCGACGGAGGATCTCGTGGAGCAGCTCCTGGCGCGGCCGCTGCTCGCCGCGCGACTGGAGCTCCTCCTCGCGCCGGCGCGCGCGCTCCGCCGCCGACGCCGTGAGGAAGATCTTCCGGTCGGCGTTCGGGAGCACGACGGTGCCGATGTCGCGGCCGACCATCACGACGCGGCCGCGGGCCGCGAGCGCGCGCTGTTGCTCGAGCATCGCGTCGCGGACGCCGGGGACGCGCGCGACCTGGGAGACGACCCGGTCGATGCGCCCGTCGCGGATGTCCCAGGTGACGTCGCGCCCGTCGAGCAGGACGGTGTACGCGCGACCGTCGCGCACGGTCGGCGGGCCGATGTTGATGCGCAGGTCGCGCGAGAGCGCGGTGAGGGCTGCCCCGTCGTCCGGGTCGATCCCCTTCTCGAGGGCCGCGAGCGCGACCGCGCGGTACATCGCGCCGGTGTCGAGGAAGAGGTACCCGAGGCGTTCGGCGACGAGCGCGCCGATCGTGCTCTTCCCGGCGCCCGCCGGGCCGTCGATCGCGATGGTCCGCGGCCGGGCCACGGCGCTAACCCCGCGCCAACGCGTCGACCTCGCGGCGCGTCAGGTCGCGGAACGCGCCGGCGGCGAGGGAGCCGAGGCGGAGCGGCCCGATCCGCACGCGGCGCAGGCGCACGACGGTGAGCCCGACCTCCGCGCACATGCGGCGGACCTGCCGCTTCCAGCCCGTGCGCAGGACGATCCGGAGGCGGCCGCCGGCGCGGGTGCGCTCGATGACGCGGACCGACGCGACGCGCGCGAGACCCTCCTCGAGGCGCACGCCCTTCGTGAGCTGCGAGAGCGCGGCAGCGGTGAGCTCGCCCTCGACATCCGCCTCGTACTCGCGCTCGTGCCCGTTGCTCGGGTGGATGACACGCTGCGCCCAGTCACCGTCGTTCGTGAGCAGGAGCAGCCCCTCGCTGTCGCGGTCGAGCCGCCCGACCGGATAGATCCGCTCGCGCGCGCCGACGAGCTGGACGACCGTCTCGCGCCCGCGCTCGTCGCTCGCGGTCGACACGACCCCAAAGGGCTTGTGCAGCGCGATGTAGCGGTGGCCGACCTTGCGCCGCGTCGGCTCGCCGTCGACCTCGATCCGCGCGTCCGGCGCGACCTTCGTCCCGAGGACGCGCACGACCTGGCCGTCGACGCGCACGCGCCCGGCCGCGATCAGCTCCTCCGCGGCGCGGCGCGAGGCGACGCCGCGCTCCGCCATCACCTTCTGGAGCCGCGTGAGCTCCTTCAAACCCCGCGGCCTTCGCTGCTCATCGCTGCTCCGGCCGCGGGGGCCCTGCGGCTTCGGCCGGGTGCGGGGGCAGGGGCCCCCGTGGGCCGAAGGCCCCGGCCTCGCCTGTCTCCGGCAGTGTGAGCACCGTCGGCAGGTCGTCGAGGCTCGTGAGGCCGAAGCACTCGAGGAACTCCCAGGTCGTGCCGTAGAGGATCGGCCGCCCCGGCGCCTCGCGCCGCCCGCGCTCCTCGATGAGGCGGCGCTGCATGAGCGTGTAGAAGGTCTGGTCGCAGTTCACGCCGCGGATCGCCTCGACCTCGGCACGCGTCGCGGGCTGCCGGTACGCGACGACCGCGAGCGTCTCGAGCGCGGCGGGCGAAAGGCGCAGCCGGTCCGCGCCGAGGTACGCCGCGACGTACGAGGCCGCCTCGGGCGCGGTGATGAGCTGCCAGTCGTCGCCCTCGTGCGCGAGGCGCAGGCCCGTGTCCTCCGCGAACGCGCCGAGCTCGGCGAGCGCGGCCTCGACCGCGCGGGGCGTGGAGCCCGTGATCTTCGCGAGCTCGCCGCGCGAGACGGGCTTCTCCGCGACGAAGAGCACGGCCTGGATCGCGCGCGCGAGCGGCGTCATGACCCCGCCTTCCTCCGGATGGTGATGTCGCCGAACAGCTCGTCCTGCTCGATGTCGATGACGATGCGGCGGTACAGGTCGAGCAGCGCGATGAACGTCACGATCGCGTAGCCGAGCGTCGGCCGGTCGCCGAGCAGCGTAGCGAAGGAAAGCGTCTCGTGTTCGGCAACGAGCGCCTCGATCTCCGCCGTCCGCTGCTCGACGGAGTAGCGCTCGCCGGGCGCGACGACGTCCTCTTCCTTGGGCCGCGCCGCGAGGGCGAGGATCTTCGCCCAGGCGGCCGCGAGCGCGCTCGTATCGCCGCCGCGAGGCGGGAGCTCGACCGTGCCGCCCTCGCGGTGGAAGGCGCGCTCCCCCGCCCGGAGGCGGTCGCCGAGCGCCGTCGCGCGGCCCTTCACGGTCGCGTACTCGAGCAGGCGCGCGCGCAGCTCCTCCTCCGAGGCGCCCTCGTCCTCCTCGGGCACGGGCTCGAGCGACGGCAGGAGGCTGCGCGCCTTCAGGAGCACGAGGCGCGAGGCGACCGTGAGGAAGGCGGCGACCTCCTCCGCGGGCAGCTCCTCGAGCGCGCGGACGCGTGCGAGATACCCGTCGGCGAGGTCGCCGAGGCGCACGGTGAGGATGTCGAGCTTGCGCTCCTCGACGAGCTCGAGGAGCAGCTCGAGCGGCCCTTCGAAGCCGTCGATCGAGACGCGCGGCGGCTCGGGCCCGATCAGGGGAGCGCCTCGCGGTCGGCCTCGTGCAGCATCCGCTCCTCGCCGGTGACCGGGGTCTCGTGGTGGCGGGCGATGAGCGACACGACCCGCTCGGAGGCGCCCCGGCGGCGGGCTTCTTCCGCGCCGAGCCGCGCGTGGTCGAGGTAGCGCGCGAAGACCCCGTCGCCGCGCGCGAGCCGCCGGCGCGCCCCCGCGGGGAGGAGCGCGGCGGCGATGCGGTGCCAGATCCGCGTCTCCGCCGGCTTCGCGACGTCGTGCAGGAACCCCGCGAGGACGAGGTCCTCGTCGGCGCCGCGCGCGCGCAGGAGGGCCGCGGTGCGTTCGGCGTGCCGGAGGTCACCGTCCGACGAGCGGCTGAAGCGGAGGAACTGCCGCACCCGCATCACGGCTACACGCCGATGAGGAGGCGCGCGATGGTCTGCGCCGGCGCGAACACGACCGTCTGCAGGATGCGGCCGCCGAACCACAGCAGGAGCAGCAGCAGGATCGGCCCGTACTGCATGTATGGCCGGAGGTCGTACTGCTGCTTCGGCGGGAGCAGCCCGAGCACGACGCCCGCCCCGTCGAGCGGCGGGATCGGGATGAGGTTGAAGATCCCGAGGACGCAGTTGAACAGCACCATGTACTCGAGGATCTCGGTGTAGTTCGGGCCGAGCACGTCGGTCGTGCCGAGGCGGAGCGGGATGGCGCACACCGCCGCGATGGCGAAGTTCGCGAGCGGACCCGCGAACGAGACCATGCTCGAGGCGAAGGCGCCGCGGAGCCGCGACTCGTTCACCGGCACCGGCTTGCCGTAGCCGAAGCCGGCGAGGACGAGGAGCAGCGTCCCGAAGATGTCGAAGTGGACGACGGGGTTGAGGCTCATCCGTCCGAGCAGCCGCGCGGTGTCGTCGCCGAGCCGGTGCGCGGTGTACGCGTGCATGAACTCGTGGACGGTGATGCCGACGACGATCGCGAAGATGAAGCCGAAGAAGGCGTTCGGATCGGTCTGCAGGCTGCGCAGCGGGCCGAACATCGTGCCGCTGAAGAACGAGATGACGAGCAGCGCGAGCGCGATGAGGAGGATCGGGTTGCTCCCGGGCCCACCGAACCCTCGTGCGATCACCTGGCCGAGTCTAGGGACGAACGATCAGCGGCTCGCGACGCGTCCCAGGACGAGCCGCCTTGGCGGCACCCGGGACGCGCTCCAGCGGAACGCACCCCGCACGAGCTCGATCGCGTCGGCGTCGCCCGGCCGCCCCGCGCGATGCACCTCCGCGTAGGGCTCGCCGCGCTCGACGCGCGTGCCGACCTTCGCGCGGAGCAGGATCCCGGTCGAGAGGTCGATCGCGTCCCCCTTCTTCTCGCGCCCCGCGCCGAGCCGGACCGACGCGAGGCCGATCTGGTCCGCGGCGAGGTCCTTCACCCACGCCGTCCGCGGCGCGCGCAGCGTCTCGACGTGCGTCGCCCGCGGGAGACGGTCCGGCTCGTCGACGGCGCGCGCATCCCCGCCCTGCGCGGCGACGAGCTCGCGCAGCTTCGCGAGGCCGCTGCCGTCCTCGATCGCGCGCGAGAGCTTCGCCTCCGCGGTCCGCCGGTCACGCGCCCTCCGCGCGCGGACGAGCATCTCGGCGCCGACGAGCGTCACGAGCCGCGCGAGGTCCGGCGGCCCCGTGCCGCGCAGGGCAAGGATCGCCTCGCGGACCTCCAGCGCGTTCCCGACGGCGTGACCGAGCGGCTGGTCCATGTCCGTGAGCTCGCAGGTGACCGCGAGCCCGTTCGCGGTGCCGACCGCGACCATCGCGCGCGCGAGCGCGCGGGCGCCCGCGAGGTCCTTCATGAACGCGCCGCGCCCGACCTTCACGTCGAGCACGACCGCGTGCGCGCCGGACGCGATCTTCTTCGACATGATGCTCGAGGCGATGAGCGGGATCGCGGGCACGGTGCCGGTCGTGTCGCGAAGGGCGTAGATGAGCCCGTCCGCGGGTGCGAGGTCCGCTGTCTGACCCGACACGACGACGCCGATGCGCTCCAGCTGGGCGAGGAACTCCGCCGATGTGAGGTCGACCCGATACCCGGCGAAGGACTCGAGCTTGTCGAGCGTCCCGCCGGAGAACCCGAGCCCGCGGCCGCTCATCTTCGCCACCGGGGCGCCGCACGCCGCGACGAGCGGCGCGACGGCGAGCGTCGTCTTGTCCCCGACGCCACCAGTGGAGTGCTTGTCGACGACCCGCCCGAACCGCGTGAGGTCGAGCTGCTTGCCGGACCGGACCATCGCCATCGTGAGCGCGGCGGTCTCGCGCGCGTCCATGCCTGCGAACAGGACGGCCATGCAGAACGCGCTCATCTGGTAGTCGGGCACCTCGCCGCGCACGTAGCCCTGGATGAGGGCGTCGAGCTCGCCGTCCTCGAGCCGGCCGCCGTCGCGCTTCCGCTCGATGAGCTCGACGGCGCGGAGCGTCACAGGCGGGCGACCACCTCGGTGATGACGCGCGCGAGGCGCTGGCCGGCCGCGTTCGCGACCGCGAGCACGTCCTCGTGGTGCACGTGCTCGATCTGGCCGGGGATGCCGGTCGCCATGTCGGTCACCGTCGAGATCGCGAGGATCCGCATCCCCGCGTGGCGCGCGACGAGGACCTCGGGCACCGTGCTCATGCCGACGGCGTCCGCGCCCCAGCCGCGCAGCATGCGCAGCTCCGCGGGGGTCTCGAAGTTCGGACCGGGCACGGCCACGTAGATGCCCTCGCGCAGGTCGCCGTCGACGGAGTGCGCGAGCGCCCGCAGCTCCTCCGTGTACGTGCCGACCATGTCCGGGAACCGCGGGCCGAGGGCGTCGTCGTTCGGGCCGCGGAGCGGGTTGGCGGGCATGAAGTTGATGTGGTCGGAGATGACCATGAGGTCGCCCGCCTTGAACGACGGATTCAGGCCGCCGCAGGCGTTCGTGAGGATGACGGTCCCGATGCCCCACGCCTTGAACACGCGCATCGGGTACGTGACCGCCTCCATGTCGTAGCCCTCGTACCAGTGGAGGCGGCCCTTCATCACGGCGACGCGTTTCCCGCCGAGCTCGCCGACGACGAGCTCACCCGCGTGCCCGGCGACGGTGCTCCGCTTCCAGCCCGGGATCTCGCCGTACGGCACGCGCGTCGCCGACCGCACGTCGTCGGCGAGGCGGCCGAGGCCCGAGCCGAGGACGATCGCGACCTCCGGGACGTCCTTCACGCGCTGGCGCAGCGCGGCGACCGCGCTCTCGGTGCTCATCAGATGCCTCCGCCCTCCTTCAGGATCTTCCGCTTCAGCAGCGAGAGGAACGGCGGCATCGACGCCGTGCGCACGAGCTCCACGACCGTCTCGCTGCGCCGCACCTCGACGCGGTCCCCGGCCTTGAGGTCGTGCTCCTCCTGGCCGTCCAGTGAGAGCCGCGCCGGCTCGTCCTGCACGACGAGCTCGAGTCGCTGATCGCCGTCGAGCACGACCGCGTTCCGGAAGGAGAGGTGCGGCGCGATCGGGACGATCATGAGCGCGTCGGACACCGGCAGGACGATGGGCCCGCCGACCGAGAACCCGTACGCTGTGCTGCCGGTCGCCGTCGCGACGATGAGCCCGTCCGCCCAGTAGACGGTGAACGGCTCGCCGTCGATGCGGACGTCGACGTGGATCGAGCGCACGAGCGAGCCGCGCGCGACGACGACGTCATTCAGCGCGTTGACCTGCAGGAGCTCCCGGCCGCCTCGGACGAGGCGCGCGTGCAGGAGCGTGCGGCGCTCACACTCGTACCGTCCGGATGTCACCTCGGCGAGGGTCGCGTCGAACTGCTCGACCGAGGTCGCGGTGAGGAACCCGAGACGCCCGAGGTTGACGCCGAGGAGCGGGACACCGAGGGGCGCGAGCGCGCGCGCGGCCCGGAGCATCGTCCCGTCGCCGCCGAAGACGCACGCGACTGCCGCGCCCCTGGCCTCGCTCGCAAGAGTCGCGGAATCCAGCGAGACCTCCGCGACGTCGTGACCGGCAGCGCGCAGGCGGCCCGCCGCGCTCTTCGCGGCCGCGAGCGCGGCCGCGCGGTCGGGACGCGACGCGATGGCGATCCTCACTCGGCGGCCTCGCGCGCGAGCACGCCGATGCGCCCGGGCGCGAGCCCGGCCTCACCCTTGCGCGCGAGGACGAAGAGCTCGCGGTTCCCCTCGCGGCCGGGCACTCGCGAGGCGACGACCGCGAGCACGCCGAGCCCGTCCGCCACGAAGCGCTCGGCCACCGCGGCCGCCGCGGCCGCCCGCGCCTCCGGGTCGCGGACGATCCCGCCCCGGCCGACGGCGTCCCGGCCCGCCTCGAACTGCGGCTTCACGAGCGCGAGCACGTGCCCGCCCTCGCGCAGGTGCATGAAGGACGGCGGCAGCGCGACGCGGAGCGAGATGAACGCAAGGTCGGCGACGATGAGGTCGACCTGCTCCGGCAGGTCGAAGCCCTCGCGGGCGTTCACGCCCTCGCGCACGACGACGCGGGGGTCGGTGCGGAGCTTCCAGTCGAGCTGGCCCTTCCCCACGTCGACGCAGTACACCCGGACGGCGCCGCGCTGGAGGAGCGCGTCGGTGAAGCCGCCGGTCGACGAGCCGACGTCCAGCGCGACCTGGCCACGCACGTCGAGACCCAGCTCGTCGAGCGCGGCATCCAGCTTCTCCCCGCCGCGCGAGACGAAGCGCGGACCGCTCTCGAGCGCGATCTGCGCGTCGTCCTCGACCGGGAGCGCCGCGCGGCGCGCGACCTCTCCGCCGACGCGGACCGCGCCGGCGAGGATGAGGGCCTGCGCGCGCTCGCGGCTCGGCGCGAGCCCGCGGGCGACGAGGAGCTGATCGAGCCGGGTGCGGGTGGCCATCACGCCGCGAGTATGCGGGCGCACGTGACTAGACTCGCGCGGATGCCGAAGCGACTCCCGCGCTCGCGCACGCTGAAGGGCGACCCGAAGCTCGTGTACTACGACTCCGGCGGCGGTCAGCCGAACGAGCCGCCGATCCTCCTGCTGCACGGCGCGTCGCTCCGCTCCGAGGACTGGGAGAACATCTTCCCCCGCCTCGCGACCCGCTACCGCGTCATCACGTACGACGCGCGCGGTCATGGCAAGAGCGCGCGCGCGCAGAGCTACACGCTGGCCGACCTCGCCGACGACGCGGCGCGCGTGCTGCGCGAGATCGCGAAGGCACCCGCCATCGTCATCGGCCACTCGATCGGCGGCGCGACCGCGTACGTCCTCGCCGCGCGGGAGCCTGCGCTCGTGAAGGCCCTCGTCCTCGAGGATCCCTGGCTCGCGCGGTACCACGACGGCATCTGGCGGGCCGAGCTCTTCAGGGCGCTCGAGCGCGTCGTTGTCGGGACGGCCGACGACCCGGCCGCGCTGCGCGCAGCGGTCGGCCGCATGCCGCTGCCGGTCCCCGGCCCGCGCGGGGAGCGCACCATCGCCGAGGTCCGCGGGTTCTACAGCGCCGAGCGCCTCGCGACGTACTACGCGGCGGTCGACCCGGCGTTCGTGAAGGAGCTCACGCGGCCCGAGCCGGTCGGGACGAAGGCCATCGCCGACGCGCGCGGCGCCGTGACACAGCCGATGCTGCTGCTCGCGGCCGACGCGCGGGTCGACAGCGCTCTCGCGGAGGGCGAGGCGGACGCGCTCGCGGCGGAGGGCGCGCAGGTCATGCGCTTCCCGGGCGTGCCGCACCGGATGCACGGGCTCAAGCCCGAGGTGTTCCTCGAGGCGGTCGAGCCGTTCCTCCGGAAGCACCGCGCGTTCTGAGCCGGATACAGCAAGGCCGCCACACCCGGGCCAGAGGTGGCGGCCTGCTGAAGCGAGAGGTCGGACGAACGAGCTAGCGGACGGTGATCGTCCAGAACACGCCGGAGTCCTCGAGCCACGTCGTGCCCTCGATCACCCCGCGCACGCCGAGGCGGTAGACGCCAGGCGCGCTGGGCGCGCGGACGGTGAACTGGAACCAGCCCGTCTGGCCCGGCCCGACGTACGGGGTCGTCGTCGTCGCGGGACGCGACGGGTTGATCCAGTTGAAGGCGAACTCGGGGCGGGGCTGATCGAGCGGTGCGGCGGTGCCGATGTACGCCTGCTGGCCGGGGCTGCCCTGGTACCAGCCGCGATAGCCGGTGTTCCGGAGCGCGAGCACGAGCGTCGCGGTCTGGCCGGGCGAGAGCGTCACGTTCGGGCTCTGCCCTTCCCACGCCGCGTGGAACCCCTGATCGAAGAGGCTCGCGGTCGTCGCGGCGTCGACGATGCCGCCGAAGTCCGCGGTCCAGTACCACTTGTAGGACGAGGCGGCGCCGTACGCGCGCCCGACGCCGATCGCGCGGTAGTTCGGGTTCGTGAGCACCGCGTAGTGACCGGGGCTGTTGAGCCAGCCCTGCACGACCTCGCGCGCGCTCGTGTAGCCCGCGGCGAGGTTCTCGCCCGACCACGTCGCGCGCGCCGGGTAGCCGAAGTCCGCCATCCGCGACGTCGGGTCGCGGCCGTCGAGCGACTGGTGCGAGAAGTAGTTGTTCACCGCCATGTCCGTCGACATCCACTTCGCCGCGTAGGTGAGCGTGTCGGAGACGACGAGGGTCGGCAGGCCGCGCGAGGCGCGGAACGCGTTCACCTCGCTCACGAGGCCCGCCTCGAGCGAGTCGAGCGAGGCCGCGTCCGCCTGGTGGGCAGGGAGCGCGAGGGCACTCCCGAGGGCTGCGATCGCGAGGACCCTTGCGATGATCGTCCGCATTGCTGACCTCCCGCGTGTCTTGCGCTACCGACCAAGCTTGGCCCTGCTTGTATGCTCTTCGCACACGTGGTCGGGAGCGCTACACGTCGAACGGTCATAGCCGACCGCGCGTTACCTCGTCGTTACCTGCGGCACGCGTGGTGATACATCGTGGATACATGCAGCGAACAGGCGCGTGACCCTCATCACACACCGGGCCCGGGGCCCGGCCGGCGCGCGGAGCCTATCCGGCCGGTCGGCCCTGCTTCGCGAGCGCGTCCGCGAGCTGGGTGATCCGCAGGTCGGCGGCATCGAGGCGCTTCGCGCACTCGGCGTGCAGCCGCAGCCCCTCCTCGTAGAGCCGGACCGCCTCGTCGAGATCGAGCGCCGGATCCTCCAGGCGGTCGGCGATGGCCTCGAGGCGCTCGAGCGCGGCGTCGAGGCCCGGCCCGCGCTCCTCGTCCTTCTGGGCGGTCACGGGGCCTCCGTCACGCGCGCCCCCGCGCGCCCGTCGCGCATCCGCAGGCGCACGTCCTCTCCCGCGCGGAGCGAGCGGGCATCGGCGCGGACGCGCCCGTCCCCACCCTCGACGATCGCGTAGCCGCGGCCGAGGACCGCGAGCGGCGAGAGCGCCTCGAGACGGCGGCGCGCCGACGCGGCGCGCTGGCGCCGGTGCGGGACGAGCCGCGCGACCGCCCGGTCGAGCGTGCGGCGGTCCTCGTCGAGGCGCTGGCGGAAGGCCGCGACGCGCGCCGCGGGGGCGCGGCGTTCGAGGAGCCGCCCCGCCGCGAGGAGCCGGCGGCGGCGCGACTCGATCGCCGCGTGCATCCGCGCATCGATCCGCTGCCGGTGCCGCTGCGCGATGCGCACCTCCGCCGTCGCGTCGGGAATGACGAGCTCCGCCGCGACGGACGGCGTCGGGGCTCGCACGTCGGCGACGTGATCGACGAGCGTCGTGTCGGACTCGTGGCCGACGCCGGTGCAGACCGGGACCGGGAAGCGCGCGATCGCGCGCACGAGCGCTTCGTCGTTGAAGGGCCAGAGGTCCTCGGGCGCTCCGCCGCCGCGCGCGAGGATGACGGCGTCGAGCCCGCGGACCCGGGCGAGACCGTCGAACGCGGCGATGAGCGACTCCACGGCCGACGTGCCCTGGACGAGCGCCCCGGCGAACACGAGCTCGACGCGCGGATCGCGCCGCGCGACGACGGTCTGGATGTCGTGCCACGCCGCACCCGTCGGGCTCGTCACCACGCCGATCCGCCGCGGGTGCGCGGGGAGCGGCCGCTTCCGCTCTGGACGGAAGAGGCCCTCGGCCTCGAGCCGGCGGCGGAGCGCCTCGAGACGAAGCGCCGCCTCGCCCGCGCCCGCCGCGCGGACGTCGTCGACGCGCAGCTGGCAGCGGCCGTCCCGCAGGTACAGCTCGACGTAGCCGTGCACGACGAGCTTCGCGCCGTCGCGCGGCATCACGGTGACGGCCTGCGCCTGGGTCGCGAAGAGCACGCAGCGGAGCGAGCCCGCGGTGTCCCTCAGCGTGAAGTAGGTGTGGCCGAGCGACGACGTCGTCGTCTGGACGACCTCGCCCTCGACCCAGAGATCCTTGAACTCGTCGCCGGTCTGCACGCGCTCCGCGAGCCGCGTGACCAGCTGGCCGACGCGGAGGACGCGCTCAGGCGCGCTCGAGGTACTCACCGCTCCGTGTGTCGACCTTGATCTTGTCGCCCTGGCTCACGAAGAGCGGCACGGTCACGCGCAGGCCGGTCTCCAGCGTCGCCGGCTTCGTCGCGCCCGTCGCGGTGTCGCCCTTGATGCCGAACTCGACCTCCGTGACGGTGAGCACGACGGAGGCGGGCAGCTCGACCCCGATCGCCTCGCCCTCGTACTCGCTCAGCTGCACGACCATGCCGTCCGTGAGGTAGTTCACCGCGTCGCCAAGCAGCTCCTCGTCCAGCGCGAGCTGGTCGAAGGTCGCGGTGTCCATGAAGTGGTAGTGGGTGCCGTCCTTGTACATGAACTGCACGTTGCGGTGATCGAGCCGCGCGCGCTGGAACCGGTCGCCGGCCTGGACCGTCTTCTCGATGAGGTCGCCGCGTCGCACGTTACGCAGCTTCATGCGGACCTGCGCGCTGCCGCGGCCCATCTTGATGTGCTGGAACTCGACGATCTGGTAGAGCGTGCCGTCGATCTCGACGGTGATGCCCCGCTTGATCTCTCCGGTGCTGATCATGCGTTGAGGTTAGCGGTTCCCGACCTTGACGCGATTCGCCTCGTGCTCCTCGAGCGTCTTCGCGAAGAGGTGCTGGCCCGTCGCATCGCCCTTGGCGACGAAGAACAGGAAGTCGTGCTTCTCCGGCCGGGCAGCGCCCTCGATCGCCTTCTGGCCCGGGTTGCAGATCGGCGTCGGCGGCAGTCCGGCGACGCGGTACGTGTTGTAGGGGGAGTCGATCTTCAGGTCCTCGAGCGAGAGCTCGTCCCAATCGCCGAGCGCGTATTGGATCGTCGGGTCCGCGTCGAGCTTCATCTCGATGTCGAGCCGGTTCTGGTAGACGCCCGCGACCTTCGCGCTCTCCGAGCGGTCGCGCGCCTCGCGCTCGACGATGGACGCGAGCCGCACGATGTCGTAGATCGGCACCTTCCGCTCGTTCGCCGCGGTCCGCAGCGTCGCGCCGACGCGCTGCTCGAAGGTCGTGAGCAGGAGGTCGACGATCTGGACGGCGGTCGCGTCGGGACGCATGAAGTACGTGTCGGGGAAGAGGAACCCTTCCAGAGAGGTCTTCGGATCGAGCCCCGCGAGGACGGCGTTCTTCCGCTCCCCCACCACGGCGGCGGCGACGAACGCCTCGCGCGTGATCGAGGGGAACGCTTTGTTCACGGTCGTGGCGACCTCGGTGAGCCGCCAGCCCTCGATGATCTTCAGCACGACCTGGTCGCCCGGCGCCTTCTCGAAGGTCCGCGCGATCTCGCGCGGGGTCATCGACGGCGAGATCCGATAGGTGCCCGACTGGAGCGCGGTCTCGCGTCCGGTGTCGTAGAGCACGAAGATGAAGGGCAGGGCGTCGCGGACGAACCCCTCCTCGGCGAGGCGCCTGCCGATCTCGGCCGCGGTCTCCCCGCGCTTCACCTCGAAGGTCCGCAGATCGCCTTCCGTGTCGAGGGGCCGGTCGGCCTTGTCCCCGACCCGCGGCGCGACAAGGGCGCGGACGATCGGCTGGCGCATGAGCGTGTCCCGCTCGATGGCCTGGTCGATGAGCGCATTCAGCACGACCGGGCGCGCGAAGAGGACGCCGCCGACCACCAGACCGACGACGACGATGACGAAGAGGAGCGGGCCGATGCTCGAGCGCTTCTTCGGTGGCTTCCGTCGCGGCCGGTAGGCGCCCGTGCGCACCGGGCCGCGGGCCGGAGCGTCGGGCCTCATCGCTTCCGCGATCCCAGGAAGTCCTCGAGCAGGAGGGCCGCGGCAGCCGCGTCGACGTCGGGCGCGCCGAGGCGGATCGCCTCGGACGTCGTGTACCGCTCGTCGTAAAGCTCGACGGGGAGTCCGAGCGGTGCGCACGCTTCCGCGAAGCGGCGCACGCGCAACGCCTGCGCGCCCTCTTCGCCGCGGAGCGTCAGCGGCAGGCCGATCACCAAAGCGGTCGCCTCCTCCTGCTTCGCGATCTGGCCCACCGCGCGCACGTCGCCTTCAAGGTCGTGACGGCGGAGCGTCTCGAGCGGCCTCGCGATCCCGAAGGTGTCCTCGGCGACCGCGAGCCCGATCCGGCGATCCCCGACGTCGAGCGCAAGATACCGCGTCACTGGCCCGCCGGTACCTGCTCGACGCGGATCCGCGAATCGAGCAGCGGGAGACGCGGCCACCAGGCCGGCTCGCGGCGCACGTCGCCCTGCAGCTGCACGCCAAGTCCCTCCAGCACGGCGCCTGCCTCGCCGAGGCCGCGCCCGGCGAGCGCCCTCCGGATGCGGTCGCTGTCGACACGCGCGATCTGCGAGCCCGAGACGGTCACGGCCCAGGTGAGGACGCCGCTGTTCGTGTCGTCGGGCAGGAGCGTCTCCTCGTACTGCACGGAGGAGTCGGCGAGCGTGTAGCCGGGCGCCTCCGTCGCACGCAGCCGCTCGACCGCGGTCTTCCGAGGCTCGTTCGTCGGGACCGCGAAGGCCGTGGCGACGAACGACACGGTGAGCTCGAAGATCTCGACCTCCTTCCCGACCACCGCGCTCTCGGGCGTGACCGAGGTGGGGGCGCTCGTGTACACGCGCGGCACCACATACGTGCCCGCGGGCGGACGCGAGCGCCACTCCGCCAGCCGAGCCTCAGCGCGGTCGCGGATCGCGGGCCCGACCCTCGCGTTCGATGTCGCCGCCAGGTAGTCCTGCCGCTGGACGATCGGGATCTTCTTCACGTCGCCGCCGCTCGTCGGCTGCGGGTTCGTGACGGTGTAGTCGTTCGGCACCGGGCTCACGGTGATGCGCCCCGCGGACACGTTGCCGCCCCTCCCCGCGACCGCCGCCTCGACCGGGACCATGACCCTCCCCACCGTGAGCGTGATCGGCGGGAAGATGAAGCTCGAGGGCAGCGTCTTCTCCTCGGTCGACACGAAGACGATGTTGTCCGAGGTGCGGAACTGCGTGCCGGCCGGGATGCGGATGCTCCGCGTTTGCTTATTGCCGAGCTCGACCTCGCCCTTGGCCTTGATGAGCTCGTCGCGCGAGCCGGTCGCCGCGCCCTGCACCTTCGCGGAGAGCGTCTCGCTCAGCACGGTGCGCTCGATCTCCCCGGGCGCCGCGCGGAGCTGGAGCTGCACGGGCGCGAGCGCGGCGGTCGTCGGCGCGACGGTCACCACGGCCTCCGGCACGACGACGGCGAGGACGAGCAGGACCGCCGCGAGCAGGCTCGCTGCGACGCCGAGGCCGCGGAGCGTGATCGCCGGCGGCCGCAGGCGGGACGCCCGTCCGGGTGCCGCGGCGGCGCGGCGCCGCACGAGGCGCTCGGTCGCGTCGAGCTCGTGCCGGTCGAGCGCCGTGACGCTCGAATAGGCCGGGACGTGCACGCTCGCGGCGAGCGAGCGGGCGCGCTGGTCGCTCGTGACGAGCGCGAAGCGGCGCGGCTCCGCGAGCGTGCGCGCGACCTCGATGAACACGCGGTTCCGCAGCCAGGGCGCGCCCGCTGCCGCGACGAGGACGACGTCCTGCTCCGGATCGACGGCCGCGATGCGCTCGGAGACGTCGAGGATCGTCGCCGACTGGTCGAGGTCGACGACCGCGCGTGCCACGTCAGTACAGCTCCGCCGCGAGCGCCGCGGCGCCGGCCGCGACGAGGTGGTCGGCGTGCAGCTGGCCGTCGGTGACGACGCGGCCCGCCGAGGCCGAGCGCAGCGGCGCGATGTCCACCGATCCGCCGCGCTGCGACGCGAGGGCCTGGCCGAGGGCCTTAGGGAGCGCGATCAGCTCGTCCGGCACGCCGACGAAGTACCAGCGCGCCGGGTACTGGCCCTCGACCGCTTCGTTCGAGGCGAGCACGCAGCGCGCCCACACGCGCGCATCGGCCTCCATCGTCGCGCGGCGCGCGAGCATGGCGTCGCGGCCGAGCCCGAACACGCGGGTCGCGATGACGCGACCGTCGCGGATGACCGCGTACGCGGTCACGTCGGCGCCGAGCCGGAGCACGCCGCCGTCGGTGAAGCCGGACTCCGCGAGAAGGCGGCCGAGCGCGTAGGCGCCGGAGGTCGTGCCGGCGCGGCGCTTCGCGACGTCGAGCGCGCCCGTGGCGGCACCGCTGTGCAGCAGCGGCGCGACGGCGACGTCGGTGTGGACGATGACGGCCTTCCCGTGGAACCCGTCGAGCCGGTCGAGCGGCCGCCCGTCGAGAAGGAACCCGGCCGTCTCGATCTCGAGCTGGACCGTCGCGACGCCACGCAGCGCCGGGTCGTCGAGGGCGCTCGCCTGCGCCGCGGTCGCCGCCTGGTCGCGCGCCTCACGCACGGCGCGCTGCACCTCGACGCCCTGGATCGGATCCTCGGCGGACCGCCGCTCGAACGCGGTCGCGACGTGGTACGTGCGGATGTCGTCGCCGTCGAGCGCGAGGAGGACCCGGGTGGCGCGCTCCCGCGCCTCCGCCATCGCGAGCGCCGCGGCGATCGCGCCGCCGACGGCCTGGCGGTCCACGACGAGCCCGCCGGTGACGGCGCCGGCCGCGAGCGGCGCGGACGCCGCGCCGATGACCCGGAGCCGTCCCTCCTCGCGGCGCGCGGCGAGGGCGCGGACCGCGCCCGCCGCGATCTCCACGCCGGCGACCGCCGGCCCGCGCTCCACACGGCGCGGCTCTCTAGCTGCCACTGCCTCCCATAAGCCGCTGGCGCACCATCCGTTGCGCGGAGTCGAGCGCGTCCCCCAGACGGGCGGCCTCCTTGCCGCCGCCGGACGCGCTCGTCGCCGGGCCGCCGCCGTTGCCGCCCATGAGCGGCGCGACCTCCTTCACGACCGCGCCGGCCTGCACCTTCTGCGTGAGGTCCTTCGAGACCGCGACCGCGATGTACGGCTTCCCCTCGCGCGTGGAGCCGAGGATGGCGACGCCGGTGCCGAGCCCATCGCGCACGCGGTCCGCGAGCGTCTGCAGCTGCTTCGTGTCCGCCTCGCCGACGTTCGCGACGACGACGCGCGCGCCGTCGAGCTGCTCCGCCTTCGCGACGAGCGACGCCGCGCTCGCCTCGGCGCCGCTCCGCTGGAGGTCCTGGAGCTCGCGCTCGAGCCGCTCGCCCTTCTCGCGCAGCTGCGCGACGGCCTCGGGCACGCGCGCCGGCGCGACGCGGAGCGCGCTCGCGGCGCGGCCAAGCCGCTGCCGCAGATCGCGCACCTCGCGCAGCGCGCCCTCGCCGGTGACCGCCTCGATGCGGCGGATCCCCGCGCCGATGCTCTCCTCCTTCGTGATGAGGAAGAGGCCGATGTCGCCGGTGCAGTGGCAGTGGGTGCCGCCGCAGAGCTCGCGGCTCGGGCCGGCCTCCACGACGCGCACCTCGTCGCCGTACTTCTCGTCGAAGAGGTGGAGCGCGCCCGACGCGAGGGCCTCCTGGATCGGCATCGCCTCGGCCCGGACCGACGCGTTCTCGAGCACGGCCGCGTTCACGCGGTCCTCCACGCGCTGGAGCTCGTCCGGCGTGAGCGCGCGGTCGAACGTGAAGTCGAAGCGGAGGTTCGGCGCGTGCACGAGCGAGCCCGCCTGGTGCACGCCCTCGCCGAGGAGGTCCCGGAGCGTCGCGTGCAGCAGGTGCGTCGCGGTGTGGTTCCGCATGGTGTGGCGGCGGAGCTCCTCGTCGACCCGGGCCGTCGCCTTCGCGCCGACGCGGAGCACCCCGTCGACGACCTTCGCGCTCATGACGATGACGCCCGGGGCCGCGGTCTGCGTATCTGCGACGATCGCCTGCGCCTCGTCCGTCGTGATGGTCCCGCGGTCCCCCACCTGCCCGCCACCCTCCGGATAGAAAGGAGTGCGGTCGAGGACGACCTCCACGTCCGAGCCCTCGGGCGCCTCGTCCACGCTCTCGCCGCCGATGACGAGCGAGCGCACCAGGGACGGCGTCTCCAGCTCGACGTAGCCGGTGAACTCGCTGCGCAGGCCCTTCTTCTCGCGCAGGTCCGAATAGAGCTGCCCGAAGCGCATCGCGTCCTGGCTGAACTTCGCGGTCGCGCGGCTGCGGCTTCGCTGCTCCTCGAGGAGCCGCTTGAACCCGCCCTCGTCCACCTCGAGGCCCGCATCCTTCGTGATCTCGCGCGTCATCTCGAGCGGGAAGCCGAAGGTGTCGTACAGCCGGAACGCTGTCTCCCCGTCGATCCCGCGCGACCCGCGCTGCCGTGACTGCGCGACGGCCGTGTTCAGCAGCTCGAGACCGGTCGACAGCGTGCGGTCGAACTTCTCCTCTTCCTCGCGGAGGATCGACGGGATCCGCTCGCGCGCGCCGGTGAGCTCGTGGTAGTGCGCCTGCATGTGCTTCACGACCTCGGTGCCCACCTGCGCCATCGCGCCCGGCCTCAGGCCGAGCTTCCGCGCGTGCAGCGCGCCGCGGCGGATGAGCCGGCGCAGCACGTAGCCGCGCCACTCGTTCGACGGCTGGATCCCGTCGGCGATGAGGAACGACGCCGCGCGCGAGTGCTCCGCGACGACGCGGATCGAGATGTCGGCGGTCGCGTCGGCGCCGTACGTCGTGCCCGCGAGCGACTCCACCTTCTTCACGAGGGGCTGGAAGAGGTCCGTCTTGAAGGTCTCGCCGACGACGCCCTGCAGGACCTGCGAGAGGCGCTCGAGGCCGGCGCCCGTGTCGATGTTCCGCTTCGCGAGCGGGACGAGCGTCCCATCCTCCTTGCGGTCGTACTGCTGGAAGACGAAGTTCCAGATCTCGATCCAGCGCCCGCAGTTCTCGCTCGGGTCGCAGCGATGTGGCGCGACCCCGGGCTGCGGGCCGCGGTCGACGAAGACCTCGCTGCACGGACCGCAGAGGCCCGTCGGCCCCGGCGACCAGAAGTTCGTGTCGTCGCCCTTCTCGAGATCGCCGAGCCGGAAGACCTTCTCGGGCGGAAGGTATCCGAGCTCCTTCGTCCAGATGCCGAAGGCCTCGTCGTCGTCCTTGTAGATCGTCGCGACGAGCGAGCCGGCGTCAAGACCGAACTTGTCGACGAGCAGCTCCCAGCCCCATTGGATCGCTTCCTTCTTCCAGTAGTCGCCGATCGCGAAGTTGCCGAGCATCTCGAAGAAGGTGTTGTGCCAGGTGTCGTAGCCGACCTCGTCGATGTCGCTCGTGCGGAAGACCTTCTGCACGTTCACGATCCGCTTCGCCGGCGCCTGCTTCGTGCCGAGGAAGTACGGCACGAGCGGCTGCATGCCGGCGCTCGTGAAGAACACGCTCGGGTCGTCGCGCAGGACGAGCGGCGCCGAGGGCATGCGGTGATGCCCCTTCTCCTCGAAGTGCTTGAAGAACCGCTCGCGGATCGTCGCGCTGTCCATCACCCTCCAACAGAAACGCGGGGACCAAGTCCCCGCGTCCCGTGTCCGAGGATACCGGAGCGATACCGCTAGGCCGTGCCGGTGGGGCGCCCCGAGCGAGGCGTCGACCCGGTGGTCGAGCCCGTCGTGGAGCCTGACGTCCCGGCGGTCGCCCCGCTCCACTCCTGCTTCGCGTCGTCGATCAGCTCCCTGCCCTTCGTCTGCGCCTCGCCCGCGAGCTTCTGCGCGATGCGCTGCAGGTCGTCCGCTCGCTTCTTCAGCTCGTCTGTGCGCATGCGCATCTCCTCGCGCATCTCATCGCCCGCCTTCGGCGAGTACAGGAGCGCGGCGACCGCGCCCAGCAGCAGTCCCATCAGGAATCCCATGTCGTACCCCCTTGTGTCATCGGCGTCGTGTCTCGACAGCCGCCACCGCCAGTGATGCAAGTGTTGCGCCGAGGCCGGCGAGGAGCAGCTGGGCATCGCCAAGGACACCGACGCGCGATCCGGCAAGCTCGCCCGCCGACTGGGCGACGGCGACCGCGGCGAGCGCCGCGACCCAGGCCGCTGGGAGGCCCCGCGGCCGCCCGAGGACCGCTTTCAGCGCGGCGGGCACGCCGATCGCGACGAGCGCCACCGCGATGACCGCCGGTGGCATCAGCGCTCCTGCCGCGCCGGCGCCGCGAACAGGGTGAGCGCCGCGCTCCGCAGGGCCCGCTCCGGCGAGAGCGCGCGCGCCGGCTGACGCGCGAGGCCCGCGAGCGCGAACAGCGGGAGCAGGAAGAAATAGGAGAAGAGGCTGCGGTGGGCGAAGTAGAGCGGGATGACGGCGACGACGATCCCGAGCTCGGGACTGCGGGCACGCTCGCGCCACGCGACAAGGAGCGCGACCGCGTACGCGGCTGCCTCGAGCACGAGGTACGCGACGTTCGGCATGAGCGGCCCGACGCCGTTCGCGCCGAGGAAGACGAGGCCTGCGCCGCGCGGGAACATCGGCTCCGCGACCGGCGTGAGGATGCCCGCGATCCAGGCACCCGCGTCGCCGAGGAGCCATGGCGCGTTCAGGACGAGGAAGGTGGCGCCCGCGATCGCGGCGCGCCGCACCGCCTCGCGCGGCCCGAGGGTGTGCAGCCACTGGAGGAACAGGAAGGGCGCGAAGAACCAGGCGATCTGTTTCGCCGCCGCGGCCACGCCGTAGGCGACCGCGCTCCAGCGCCGCTCCCGCCAGAGCCACGCGGCGACGAGCGGCAGCGCGTACACGAGGTCGGAGCTCCCGCCGATGGTGAACGCGACCGCCGACGTCGCGCCGAGGAGCGCCGTGAGCAGCCACGGGCGGAGAGGCGGAGCGCCGCGGACGAGCACGAGCGCCATGGCCGCGAGGAGGAAGAGCAGGTACAGGACATTCGTGTCCCACCCCGCCGCGACCCAGGGGGCGATCGCGAGGAACGACATGGACGGGTAGGACGGACGCCACACGAACTCGGCGTTCTCGCCCTCGCCCCGCGAGCGGAGCGCCCACGCGCTCTCCAGCTGGTCGTCGTCCGGATAGACGGCGACGTCGGCGAACAGGCCGCGCCGCAGCGGCGTCGTGCGGTCCGGGCCCAGGCGGCGCTCGCCGTAGCACTCGAACAGGTCGACCTCGCGGTACGGCTGGCCGCCGGCGAGCAGGACCTGTGCGGCGCACTCGTTCAGGACGATCGCGTCGTTGTGGTACGGCGTCCAGTCGAACCCTCGCTGGCGCGGCGCGCTCCAGATCCAGGCCAGGCTCACGAGGGCCATGACGCAGACGAAGAGCCAGGCGACGCGCATGGACCAGCGCATACCGCGCGTCGCCGGAGGCTCGGGCTCGCGTGTCCCGGTGCCGCGCAGGGAGAGGACGAGGAGCGCGAGCGCCACCGCGATCGCCACGACCACGATGACCGCGCCGACGCGTGAAGGCTCGTAGATGACGATGGAGTTCACGATGCCGGCGTAATAGAGGACGCCACCCGCGATCGAGGCCGCCGCGATGCGCGCGAGCGTCAGCACGCCGGCGTGCCCCCGTCGCGGCGTCTTGCGGCGCGGGCCACTAGGCCGCGCGGTCGATGACGCCGCCGCCGAGGACCACGTCGCCTTCGTAGAAGACCGCGGCCTGCCCGGGCGCGACGAGAGCCGGCTCGTCGAGCTCGAGCATGCCGTCGCGGACGACGCAGCCGAGCGGGCTGCCGCGGTAGCGCAGCGCGACCGTCGTTGGGCGCCCGTTCAGAGGCGCGCCCGCGCTCCAGCGGAGGTCGCGAAGTCGGTACAGCCGCTGCGCGATCTCGTCGCGCGTGCCGACGACCGCCGCATTGCGCTCCGGCTCGAGCCGGAGGACGTACAGCCGCTCGCCGGTCGCGACACCAACGCCCGCGCGCTGCCCGACGGTGAGCGTGCCGATCCCGCCGTGCTGCCCGACCGGCGCGCCGTCGGTGCGCTCGACCGCACCGGGCACGAACGCCTCGGGGGCGCGCGCCCGCACGAACGAGCGGTAGTCGCCGCCGATGAAGCAGATGTCCATGCTCTCGGGCGTCGTCGCGTTCGGCAGCCCGAAGGACCGCGCGAGCTCGCGGGTCTCGCTCTTGTCGCGCAGCTCGCCGATCGGCAGCACGAGCCGGGCGAGCTCCGGCTGCCCGAGCGCGTAGAGCGCATAGGACTGGTCCTTCTCCGCGTCGCGGGCGCGGCGGAGCCGGCGCGTGCCATCCGCCTCGACCGTGATACGCGCGTAGTGCCCCGTCGCGAGGCGGTCCGCGCCGAACTTGCCGATGACGTCGCGCAGCAGGGCGTCGAACTTCACGTGCTGGTTGCACGCGACGCAGGGGTTCGGCGTCTCCGCATTCGCGTAGGAGCGGACGAAGCGCTCGACGACCTCCCGGCCGAAGAGCTCGGCGTAGTCGAGCGCGTAGAACGGGATCCCCAGGTGCGCTGCCGCGCGCCGCGCCTGCTCGCCCGCCTCGCTCGTGCCGCAGCACCGCGGCGCCTCCGACCCGAAGCCCGCGGGCGTCAGTCGCATCCAGACGCCGACGACGTCCTCGCCCTGCTGCTGCAGCAGCGCGGCGGCGAGCGAGGAGTCGACACCGCCGCTCATCGCGACGAACGTGCGGCTCACGCCTTCACCTGCGCGTCGAGGAGCGCGGCGCGCAGCGCGCCGACCGCCATGAGGGCGCAGGCCTCCTTGCGCTGCGGCAGGCCGCCGAGCGCGCGAAGGACGTCCGCCGGCCCGAGGCGCTGCGCGTCCCCGATGCGCTGACCGCTCGCGAGCTCGGTGAGCGCGGAGGCGGAGGCGATCGCGGCGGTGCAGCCGAACGTCCGGAAGCGCACCTCCGCGACGCGGCCCTCCGACACGCGCAGCGTGATCGTCGTCCGGTCACCGCATGACGGGTTCGCGTCGGAGCCCTTGCCGTCCGCTGCCTCGACCGCCCCCACGTTCCGCGGCTGCGTGAAGTGATCGATGCAGGCGGCGGAGTACTCCTCGGCCGCGCGAGGTCCGCCCTCGCCGGTCATGCCGGGACGGCGGAGATGGACCGCAGTCGCGCGACGATCGGCGGGAGCGCGGCGAGCAGCGCGTCGACGTCCGCCTCCGTGGTCCCCCGCCCGACCGTGAGGCGCAGCGAGCCCTGCGCCGTCGCGCGGTCGAGGCCGAGCGCGGTGATGACGTGCGACGGCTCGGTGCTGCCGGACGTGCACGCGGATCCGCTCGACACGGCGAACCCCGCGAGGTCGAGCGACACCACGAGCGCCTCGCCCTGCGTGCCGGGGAAGCAGAACGACGCGCTGTTCGGGAGGCGCTCGGTCGGGTGCCCGGTGAGGATCGCGTCAGGGATGTGCGCGCGGACGCCCTCGATGAGCCGGTCGCGCAGCCTCGCCTGGCGCGCGGACTCCGCCTCGCGGTGCGCCTGCGCGAGGCGCATCGCGACGCCGAGCCCGACGATCCCCGCGACGTTCTCGGTCCCGGTGCGCCGGCCCCGCTCCTGGCCACCGCCGGTCTGCACCGTCGCGAGGCGCGTGCCCTTCCGGATGTAGAGGGCGCCGACGCCCTTCGGCCCGTAGAACTTGTGCGCGTTCACCGAGACGAGGTCGACCGGGATCGCGCCGACGTCGAAGGGCAGCGCGCCGACCGTCTGCACGGCGTCCGTGTGGAACGTGACCCCGCGCGCCGCGCAGACGCGGCCGATCTCGGCGATCGGCTGCAGCGTCCCGATCTCGTTGTTCCCGTGCATCACGGAGACAAGGACCGTCCGCGCGTCGAGCGCGCGCTCGACGTCCGCTGCGCTCACCCGGCCGTGCCGGTCCACCGGCAGCACGGCGAGCCGGGCGCGGTGCCGGTCCGCGAGGTCGTGCGCCGTGTCGAGGACCGCGTGGTGCTCGATCGCGGTCGTCACGATGCCGTCGCCGTCGGCCTTTCGCGCGAGGAACGTCCCGCGCAGCGCGAGGTTGTCCGCCTCGGTGCCGCCGCTCGTGAACACGATCTCCGACGGGTCGGCGCCGAGCGCGGCCGCGACCTCGTCGCGGGCCCGGTCGACGAGCGCGCGCGCCGTCCGGCCCTCGGCGTAGACGCTCGAGGGATTCCCGTGCGTCTCCGTGAGCACCCGCGTCATCGCCTCGGCGACCTCGGGGTCGACGGGCGTCGTCGCGGCGTGGTCGAGATAGACCCGCTTCATGCGGAAAGTCTAGGCCGGTGGGATGACCCGGAGGCCGAGCTCCTTCAGGAGTCCCTCGTCGAGCGGCGCCGGCGTGTCCTGCATCGGATCGACGCCCGTCTGCGTCTTGGGGAAGGCGATCACCTCGCGGATGTTCTCCGTTCCCGCGAGGGTCATGACGGTCCGGTCCATCCCCGTCGCGATGCCGCCATGCGGCGGAGCGCCGAGATCGAGCGCGTCGAGGAGCGCGCCGAACCGCTCGGCCGCCTGCTCCTTCGAGGTCCCCATCAGCTCGAAGATCCGCTCCTGCACCGCGCGCTGGTGGATGCGGACGCTGCCGCCGCCGAGCTCGCGGCCGTCGACCACGAGGTCGTACTGCTTGCTACGGGCCTTCTCCGGCTCGGTGTCGAGGAGCGCGAGGTCGGCGTCCGTGAGCGGCCCGCAGAACGGGTTGTGCGAGAAGGTCCACCCGCCCTCGGGCGTGCGCTTCACGAGCGGGAACTCGACGACCCACATCGCGTGATGCTTCGACGCGTCGATGAGGCCGAGGGACGCACCGAGGTGGTTCCGGAGCGCGCCGAGGGACTCGCTCGCGACCTCGTACTCGCCGGCCACGGCGACGACGAGATCGCCGTCCCTCGCGCCGGACGCGCTGCGGATCCCGCTCAGCTCCTCCGGCCGGAGGAACTTCGCGACAGGCGAGCGGATCTCGGAGCCGGCGAGCGCGAACGTCGCGAGGCCCTTCGCGCCCTTCGTCTTCGCGACGTCCTGCCAGCCGTCGATGTCCTTGCGGCTCGCGTCGGCCTTGCCGGGGACGACCATGCCGCGGACCGCGCCACCCTGCGCGATCGCGTCGCCGAAGGCCTTGAAGCCCGTGCCGCGGAACACGTCGCCGAGATCGACGAGCTCCATGCCGAAGCGCGTGTCGGGCCGGTCGATGCCGAAGCGACGCATCGCCTCCTCGTAGGTCATGCGCGGCCACGGCGTGCGCGCGAGCGGCTTGCGCCCGAACCGCTCGAACACCTGCGTGTAGCACTCCTCGGCGATGGACATGATGTCGTTCGGCTCGACGAAGGACATCTCGACGTCGAGCTGCGTCAGCTCGTAGACGCGGTCGGCGCGCGGGTCCTCGTCCCGGAAGCACCGCGCGATCTGCACGTATCGGTCGATGCCGCCCACCATGAGGATCTGCTTCAGCTGCTGCGGTGACTGCGGCAGTGCCCAGAACTTGCCCGGGTAGTAGCGCGAGGGCACGACGAAGTCGCGGGCGCCCGTCGGGTCGGAGCGGATCATCATCGTCGTCTCGATCTCCCAGAACCCGCGCTCGACGAAGAACGTGCGGATGAAGTTCGTGACGTCGCTGCGCAGGTGCATGAGCTCGCGCGACCGCTCGCGCCGCAGGTCGACGTAGCGGTACTTCCAGCGCAGCGTCTCGTCGACCGGAGACTCCTCGTTCACGTAGAAGGGCGGCGTCTTCGACTCGTTCAGGACCTCGACCTCGGTCGCGACGACCTCCACGTCGCCGGTCGCGAGCTTCGGGTTCTTCGTCGCACCTGGACGCTCGCGCACCGTCCCCCGGACGCGGAGCACCCACTCGCTGCGCGCCTTCGACAGCGCGTCGTGCGCGGCCGTCCCTTCCTTCGCGCTCGCGACGACCTGCGTGAGGCCGTAGCGGTCGCGAAGGTCGATGAAGGTGAGGTCTCCGTGATCCCGGCGGCGGTGCACCCAGCCCGCGAGCGTGACCTCCCGGCCCGCGTCGCCGATCCGGACGTCGCCGCAGGTGTGCGTGCGGAGCACTACGCGCCCTCCCCGCCGCCGGCGCCGCCCAGCGCCGGCCGCTCGCGCTTCGGCGCATGGCGGCCCACCTCGGTGACGACGGCGGCAAGCCGCGTCACGCGCTGCTCCTTCTTGGCGAGGTCGCGCACGATGACGTTCCCCCCGCGCGCCTCCGGCGTCCCGCGGATGACCGCGACCTTCGCGCCGTGCTTCACCGCGGTCTCGAGCTGCTTCTCGAGCGCGCGCGGGCTGTAGTCGATCGCGACACGGAAGCCCGCCTCGCGCAGCGGGATCGCGAGCTGCACGCGGTCGGCGTGATCGTCCGCCTCCGCCGAGAGGACGTAGACGTCCGCGCGCGGCACCTCGGGCAGCGCCACGCCCTGCTTCGCGAGCGCCGCGAGGAGCACGTCGACCCCGCCCGCGATCCCCACGCCCGGGAGCGCGGGCCCGCCCATCGTCTCGACGAGCCCGTCGTACCGGCCGCCCGCGCCGACCGCGATGCGGCCGCTCTTCGTGTACTCCGGATCGGTGAGCCAGAACTCGAAGACGGTGCGCGTGTAGTAGTCGAGCCCGCGGACGAGCGAGTCGTCGACCGTGAAGCGGATACCGAGACGCTCGAGCCCCGACGTCACCGCGTCGAAGTGCGCGCGGTCCGCGTCGCAGATGAGGTCACGGACCTTCGGCGCGCCCGCGCTCACCGCGCGGTCCTTGGGGTCCTTCGAGTCGAGGATCCGCAGCACGTTCGTCGCAAGGCGCCCCTGCGATTCCGTGGAGAGCTCCGCCACGCGGCCCGCGAAGTAGGCGTGGAGACCGTCGCGGACCTTCGCGCGGCATGGCCCGTCGCCGATGCTGTTGATGACGAGCTCGACGTCGGTCAGCCCGACCTCCGCGAGGAGCCCGGCGGTGAACTCGACGATCTCGATGTCCGCGGCCGGACCCTCGGCGCCGTAGCACTCGAGGCCCCACTGCCAGAACTGGCGGTAGCGCAGGAGCTGCGGCCGCTGGCCGCGGAACATCGGCTCCCAGTAGAAGAAGCGCTGCGGCATCGGCGCCTTGTGCAGCCCGTGCTCGAGCAGCGCGCGCGCGACGGGCGCGGTGCCCTCCGGCCGGAGCGCGAGGTCACCCGAGCCGTGGAGCGAGACCTCGTACATCTCCTTGCTCGCCGCGTCGCTCGTCTCGCCCGCGGTACGGAGGAACACCTGCCGGTCCTCGGCGATGGGGGTCGAGAGCCGCGGGTACCCGTAGCGCTCTGCGCGCGACTGCACCACGCGCTGCAGCGCGTCGAAGGCCGCGGCCTCCGCGGGAAGCAGATCGCGCATGCCGCGCGGCGCCTGATACGTGCGCATGGAGTGTGGATTCTGACCTAGGCTGAACAAGGAGGTGCCGATGGACACCAGACAGACCGCGACCGTCGAGCTCGAGGACGGGAGCACATTCGCGTTCGAGCTGCGGCCGGACAAGGCCCCGAAGACCGTGGCGAACTTCGTGAAGAAGGCGACGGCCGGCCACTACGACGGGCTCACCTTCCATCGCGTCGTCCCGGGCTTCGTCGCCCAGGGCGGGGACCCGCTCGGCACCGGGACCGGCGGCGGCGATCAGCCGACCGAGCTGAGCGACCTCCCGTTCAAGAAGGGCGCGGTCGGCGTCGCGCGCGGCGGGAACATCGAGATCAGCAACGATTCCCAGTTCTACGTGTGTACCGGCGACGCGCCGCACCTGAACGGGAAGTACACGAACTTCGGCCAGATCACGAGCGGCCAGGATGTCGTCGACCGCATCGCGGTGGGCGCGAAGATCAAGAGCATCCGGATCACGTGAGGGCGCTCCTCCTGAGCGCGCTCCTCGTCGCCTCCTGCGGCGGCGCCGCGCAGCCGGCCACGACGCTCCCGGTCCGCACCGCGGCGCCGACCGCCGCAGCGACCCTCGCGCGGACCGCCGCTCCGACGGTCGCCTTCCCGTGTCCGGACGGGCCACCGGCGACGAAGGCGACGATCGAGCTCGTGAAGGGCGGCGCGATCGTGATGCAGTTGCGCCCCGACAAGGCGCGCTGCACGGTCGCGAACTTCGCGAAGAACGCGCGCGAGGGGAAGTACGACAACCTCACCTTCCACCGCGTCGAGCGGACGCCGCCGTTCGTCATCCAGGGCGGTGACCCGCTCGGCAACGGGACGGGCGGCGGGAACCAGGCGTCGGAGTTCAACGACCTGCCGTTCACGCTCGGCGCGGTCGGCATCGCCCGTGGGCCGGATCCGAAGGTGAGCAACCTGATGCAGTTCTTCGTCTGCATCGGCAGCTGCCGGCATCTCGACGGGCAGTACACGAACTTCGCGCAGGTGACCGCCGGCCAGGAGGTCGCGAACGCGGTCCAGGTCGGCGACCGGATGAGGACGATCCGCATCGAATGACCGCGCGCGGCTCGCTCGCGCTCGTGGTCGCGTTCACCGCGTTCTGGGTCATCGCCCTCCCGCTGGACCGCGCGACGACCGAGCCACAGCAGCAGCTTCTCGGTCTCGCCGCCTGGGCCTTCCTCATCGCGGCGCTGGTCCGCCAGCCCCCCGGCGTCCGCGCGCAGGTCATCGTGCTCGTCTGCGTCGCCACGGCGCTCGAGATCGTCGGCTCGGTGGTCTGGCGCGCGTACGTGTACCGGCTCGAGAACCTGCCGCTGTACGTGCCCGCCGGTCACGGGCTCTTCTACCTCGCGGCCCTGCACGCGTCGTCGCTGCCGCTGCTCGCCCGCAACGCGCACCGGGTCGTCACGGCGGTCGGACTGCTCTCGACCGTATGGATGGCGTGGGGCCTGCTCCGCCCGCCTGTGCCGGACATGCTCGGCTTCGTCACCTGGGCGATCTTCATCCGCTTCCTCGCGCGCGGCCGCTACCCGCTCCTCTACTCGGTGAGCTTCGTCATGACCATGGCGCTCGAGGTCTACGGCACGCGCCTCGGGATCTGGACCTGGGCGCCGCTCCTCCCGGGCCTCTGGCTGCCAGCCGGCAACCCGCCGACCGGCATCGGCGCCGGCTACGCCGCCATGGACGCGCTCAGCCGGCGGATCCTTGGCACAGTGATTGCGAAGCGACCCCTCCGCGCGCGCCGCGCCGGGTCTCTCGAGCCCGCGTCCGACGAGCCAGCCGCAGCCTAGCCACCGCGCGACCCCGCATCCCGACGCACACCGTGGAACCAGCCGGCCACCGGTCTGCCGGGGCCTGCGAAAGGATCGAGGTGGACGCCGCGCCGAAGGTCTTGATCGTTGACAACGACCGGGACATCAGCGACCTCGCGCGCGCTCTCCTCACGGATGAGGGCTACGAGGTCGCGTGCCTCTACGAGCACTTCGGCGACGACGTGATCGCGAGCGCCGGCCGCCTCGAGCCCGACTGCGTGATCCTGGACGGCGAATCCGGCCATGGCGGCGACTACGGCGCCTCGTGGGCGGAGGCGGCCAGCCTGCAGGCCCGTGCCCGCCCGATCCCCACGATCATGTTCACGGCGCACGCTCCGGCCGCGCAGGAGGCCTTGGCCGGCGAGACCGAGCGCGCGCGGGCAGCGAGCTTCGCCGCGGTCATCCCGAAGCCCTTCGATATCGACCAGCTCGTCGACGCGGTGGCGAAGGCGACGGGCAGCGCGCCGCGCTTCGACCCGAGCCCTGCCGCGGACCGCGAGCGGACACAGCGGCTCGTGCAGCGTCTCGAGGAGGTCGGCGCCGCGGATGTCCGCTCCTCCACGCGCCGCGAGTGGGTGACGTTCAAGGCGCCGGACGCGTCCCTGTTCCAGCTCTACTGGTGGCAGACAGGCGGCTGCTACCTCGTCGGCGCGTACCTCGGCGACGGCCGCCGGATGGAGAACATCGGCCTGTTCTACGACGTGGACGGCGCCGTCGCGTGCGCGGAGGGCGCGGTGAAGGCGCGGAGGGCCGCGTCATGATCGCGCGCCTCCCGCGTTAGCGACATCCTTCGCGGATGAGCCGAGGGAGGCGCTGACGGAGGTCGCGGGCTAGGACTGCACCCCGCCCTTCGTCATGGGCAGCGGGTCGAGCACGCGCCGCAGGTCCGCTTCGGGCATGGCCTTCTCCTCGAGCGCGACATCGAAGAGCGGACGCTTCTCGGCGAGCGCGCGCTTTACCAGCGCGGCCGCGCGCGCGTAGCCGATGTGCGGAGCGAGCGCGGTGACGACGAGCGAGGGGCTCGCGTCGAGCAGCTCCTTCGCCCGCGCCTCGTCGACGCGCATGCCGTCGACGCACTTCTCGCGGAACACCGTCGTGGCGCTCGTGAGGATCGTCGCCGAGAACTCGAGCGCGAAGTTCATCCCCGGCATCATCACGTTCAGCTCGAGCTGGCCCGCCTGCGCGCCGAGCATGACCGCGGTGTCGTTCCCGATCACCTGGTAGCAGACCTGGTCGAGCATCTCGGCGATCGAGGGGTTGATCTTCCCCGGCATGATCGACGACCCCGGCTGCACCGCCGGGATGATGAGCTCGCCGAACCCGGTCCGGGGACCCGAGACCATCAGGCGGATGTCGTTCGCGATGCTGGACAGCTCGATCGCCGCCGTGCGCATCCCGCTCGAGATCCGCACGAAGGCCGCGGTCGACTGCATGGACGCGAAGAGGTCGTTCGCCGGGACGATCGGGTCGCCGGTCCACTCCGCGAGCAGCCGGCAGACGCGTCCCCGGAACTCGGGGTCCGCGTTCAGTCCCGTCCCAGCGGCCGTGCCGCCGATGCCGAGCTCGCACAGCTCGGCCCGCCCGGCGCGGATGCGCGCGCTGGCCGAGCGCATCCGCGTCGCCCAGCCGCCGAACTCCTGCCCGAAGGTCACCGGCACCGCGTCCTGGAGATGCGTGCGCCCCGGCTTCACGCAGCCGGCGTACTGGCTTGCTTTCGCGTCGAAGGAGGCCGCGAGCCGGTCCAGCTCGTCGCAGAGCGGGACGGTGAGCTCCAGCAGCGCAAGCCGGATGGCCGTCGGCGTCACGTCGTTGGTCGACTGGGCCATGTTCACGTGGTCGTTCGGGTTGACCTTCGCGTACGCGCCGCGCTTCCCGCCGAGCTGCTCCTCGGCGAGGTTCGCGATCACCTCGTTCGCGTTCATGTTGTGAGAGGTCCCGGCGCCCGCCTGGAAGACGTCGACGACGAACTGATCGTGGTGCTGGCCGGAGATGATCGCGTCACAGGCGGCGACGATCGCGCTGCAGAGCTCGGCCGGGAGCCTGCCGGCCTGGGAGTTCGCGATCGCCGCGGCCTTCTTCACGCGCACGGTCGCACGGATGAAGGCCGGGAAGGCGTGCAGGCCGCTGATCGGGAAGTTCTCGACGGCGCGCTGGGTCTGCGCGCCCCAGAGCGCATCGGCGGGCACGCGGACCTCTCCAAGGGTGTCACGTTCGACCCGCGTGCTCATGCGCTTAGAATAGGTGTCTCTCAGTGCAGAAGAATCGGCTCACCTGGATGATCGGAGGACCCCAGGGGAGCGGCATCAACGCCTCCGCCGAGGTCTTCGCGAAGGCTTGCAGCCGTGCCGGTCTGCGTGTCTACGCGAACATCGAGTACCACTCGAACATCATGGGCAAGCACTCCTTCTATCGCGTCCGGGTGGACGAGGAGGATGTGCGCTCGTATCGCGAGCAGACCGACATCCTCGTCGCGCTCGACCACGAGACGCTCGCCGGAGACGGCGACCACCGGCGCTGGGGCACCCACAAGGGCCACCTGCACGAGGTGTCCGCCGGCGGCGGGGTCATCTACGACGCGGAGATCGGCTTCGACCACTCCGGCGCACGCCCGGGCATCCAGTACTTCCCGGTCCCCTTCATGGAGATCATCAAGAAGGCCCTCGAGGAGGTCGGCAAGGGCGAGCAGGCGCGCCGCTACGAGGTCATGAAGAACGTCGTGGCCCTCGGCTCCTCGCTCGCGCTCTGCGAGTTCCCGCTGGAGCTCGTCGAGGAGGTCATCCTCGGCCAGTTCAAGGGGAAGCGCTCCGAGGTCGGGCAGCTGAACGTCCGCGCCGCGCGCCTCGCGTTCGATCATGTCCGCGAGAGCTTCGACGCGAAGTCGTTCCCCTACCGGCTGCAGCCGCACCGCGAGCCGAAGGCGCGCCTGCTCGCGAAGGGCTACGAGATCATGGCGATCGCGAAGCTGAAGGCCGGCTGCCACTTCCAGACGTACTACCCGATCTCGCCCGCGACCGACGAGAGCGTGTACCTCGAGCGGCAGCAGCGGGATTACGACCTGCTCGTCGTCCAGTGCGAGGACGAGATCTCCTCGATCAACATGGCCGTCGGCGCGGCGCACATGGGCGTCCGCTCGGCGACCGCGACGAGCGGCCCCGGCTTCGCGCTCATGGTCGAGGGCATCGGCTTCGCCGCGATCACCGAGGCGCCCGGCCCGGTCATCGTCATGTACCAGCGCGGCGGCCCCTCGACGGGCCTCCCGACGCGTCAGGAGCAGGGCGACCTGCAGTTCGTGCTGCATCCCGCGCAGGGCGACTTCCCGCATGTCGTCATCGCGCCCGGCGACCTGCGCGAGTGCTACCAGGACGTCTTCTCCGCCTTCAACTGGGCCGAGCAGTTCCAGCTCCCGGTCATCGTCATGCCGGACAAGAAGCTCGCGGCGGCGTACACGACGATCGACAAGCTCGAGCTGAAGTACGACAAGATCGAGCGCGGCAAGACCTTCACCGGCTCCGAGTGGACGCCCGTCGAGGCGAGCGGCGCCGGTTTCGCCGCGGGCAACGGTCACGCGGGCGGCAACGGACACAAGGCGGGTGAGGCGGGCGGCGGTGTGAAGGAGTACCTGCGCTACGCCTTCTCCGAGGACGGCATCTCGCCGCGCAGCCGCCCCGGCACGCCTGGCGGCCGCTACTGGAGCACGAGCGACGAGCACGACCCCGACGGCCACATCACCGAGGGCGTCGGCATGCGCGTCGCGATGATGCACAAGCGCATGGACAAGCTCCCGCTCATCGCGAAGGCGATCCCCGAGGATCAGCAGTTCTTCCTGCACGGGCCCGCCGACGCGGACCTCACGATCGTCGGCTGGGGCTCGACGAAGGGCACGATCCTCGACGCGATCAAGGAGCTCGAGGAGCAGGGCAAGAAGATCAACTTCCTGCAATGCCGCCTCATGCGGCCGTTCCCCGCGGAGAAGGTCGAGACGATCCTCAAGAAGGCGAAGAAGCTCGCGCTCGTCGAGGAGAACTACTCCGGGCAGCTCGGCGCGCTCATCCGCGAGCAGACCGGCGTGCTCATCGAGACGCGGATCCTGAAGTTCGACGGCCGTCCGTTCAGCCAGGACGAGCTCATCGCCGCGTTCGAGAAGGCCCTCACGGGGACCGGCGTACAGGAAGTGGTGACGAATGTCGGTTAGCGCACCCGTGAAGTTCACGCTGAAGGACTACAAGAGCGATCTCCACAACGACTGGTGCCCCGGCTGCGGCGACTTCGGCATCCTGACCGGGATCCAGATGGCGCTCGCGAACCTGGGCCTCGATCCGGACAAGGTCGCGGTGTTCTCCGGCATCGGCTGCTCGGGCAAGACGCCGCACTACATCAAGGCCTACGGCTTCCACACGCTGCACGGGCGCGTTCTCCCGGTCGCGACCGGCGGGCGGCTCGTGAACAGCGGCGTCACCGTCATCGCCCTCGGCGGCGACGGCGACGGCTACGGCATCGGCGCCGGCTACTTCGTGAACACCGGCCGGCGCAACCTCGACTTCACGTACCTCGTCCACAACAACAACGTGTACGGCCTCACCAAGGGCCAGGCCTCGCCGACGCTCTCGAAGGGCAAGAAGACGAAGTCGATGCCCGAGCAGGCGATCCAGGACGGCATCAACCCGATCGCGATGGCCGTCGCGGCCGGCTACACGTTCATCGCGCGTGCGTACGCGCTCGAGCCGAAGTACCTCGCGGGCATCATCGCCCGCGCGATCCAGCACAAGGGCTCCGCGGTCGTCGACGTGCTGCAGACCTGCCCGACGTACAACGACCTCTACACGAAGGAGTGGTACGAGGGCGCGGACCTGCCGGAGAAGAAGAGCCGCCTCTACAAGCTCGAGGAGCAGGGCTTCGACGGCAAGGTGAAGGACCCGACCGACAAGCAGGAGATCATCGCGAAGAAGGCCGCCGCGGTCGCCCGGTCGTACGAGGCCGAGCCGATCCCGATCGGCGTGTACTACGAGATCGAGCTCCCGACCTACGAGGACGCCGTGAACCAGCGCATCCCGGCGCTGGCGGAGAAGCCGCTCGTCGAGCTCGACACGTTCAAGCGGGACGTGACGCCGCTCCTCGAGGCGATGCGCTGACCGCGAGCCATTCCATGCCGGGCCGCGTTAGGCCTGCGATGGCGTCGCCCGTCCGTCGAGCGCTCTTCTTCGCCACGGTGCTGGCGCTTGGCTCCGTGCTCATCGGCTGCGGTGCGCGTGCACCCGTCGGCGCCGGCCCGACCGTGACCGCGACGCCCACGGCGGCAGCGACGGCCACCGCGACGCCACGTCCCCAAACGAGCGCCGAGGTCGAGGCCAGCGTCCGCGCGCGGGCGACGGCGGCGGTGAACGCGTTGAAGGCGAAGGACTTCGCGACCGTCGCCTCGCTCGCCCACCCGGCGAAGGGCGTGCGCTTCAGCCCGTACGCGTTCGTCGACACGGCGCGTCACGTCGTGCTCGACCCCGCGACCATCCGCCTCGGCTTCGCGAACACGAAGACCTACCTCTGGGGACACACCAGCGGCAAGGGCGATCCGATGGAGTGGACCTTCGAGCAGTTCTACACGCGCCAGCTCTACAACAAGGACTACGCGGCCTCGAAGGACGTCGGCTACGAGCGCCACCCGCAGCGCGGGAACTCGATCGACAACAGCGCGACGGCGTACCCGCAGGGCCGGAGCGTCGACTACTACATCCCCTCGACCGACCCGAACACGACGCTCGACTGGGGCGCGCTGCGCCTCGTCTTCGAGGAGCAGGGCGGCACCTGGTACCTCGTCGGCGTCATCCACGACGAGTGGACGATCTAGCGGAGAGCCGCGGCGCACGGCCGGCGGCGCGCGTCCGCCTCGACCACGTCGTCATCGCGGTCACCGACTGGGAGCGCTCGAACGCGTTCTACCGCGACGTCCTCGGCGCGGAGCTCGTCCCCCACGGCGCCGGGTCCCGCTACCGCTTCGGCGCGCAGCAGCTGAACGTCCACGGCCCGGGGCTGCGCGGCGATCCCGTCGCGCGCGAGCCGGTGCGTCCGGGGAACAGCGACCTTTGCTTCGTCTGGGATGGCACGCCGGACGAGGCGCTCGAGCACCTGCGCTCCAGCGGCGTCGAGCCCGAGCTCGGACCGGTGGAGCGCAACGGCGCCCGCGGCCGCGGAATGAGCGTGTACTTCCGGGATCCCGATGGCACGCTCCTGGAGCTCATCTCGTACGAGCGGGCCGAGAGGGTGCGCTAGAGGGGCCGGATGTCGCGACGCCGCGCCCCGCGGCGATGGCGGCGCGCGCTTAGGCGGCGGTCTTGCGGGCGTGCGCCCCGATCCACGCGCTCTGGTAGGCGAAGCTCGCGATGACCGAGGAGAGGCCGCTCCAGAGACGCTGGTCGAGCGGGCCGATCGGGCGGTCCGCGCTCACGACGTGGAAGGCCGCGTCCGCCGCGTGCGTCTCGGGCACGTCGCCATCGGTCTCGGCGACGATGAGCCAGTCGCCCGCGAGACCGGCGGTCATCGCCGGCGACGGGACACGGCGCAGGAGGCGGGCGCGGATCCCGCAGCGCTCGAGCAGCACGCGCGCCGCGGCCTGCTCGTTGCTCTCGCCCGGGACGACCTCGGTGCGCGGCAGCGTCCACGCGCCGTCCTCGTTCACGAGGAGCGTCGAGCGCCTGCTGACGCAGAGGACCCGGACGGCCGGTGAGCGCATCGTCATCTCGCATGAGTAACGCCGGGCCCCAGGTCGCGGTGCGCCCCGCCGAACGTTCCCTGCGTCACGGGCGCGAGCGCAGCGCGCGTCACACCCCCGATGCAGACGGCTTCGCGCGGCACCTCACCAGGCCGCGCTGAGCTCCACTCCCGCGCTCCGCTCGAGCTCGGTGACCATCGCGGCGTGATCGAGATCCGCGCCGCCGTGCTCGATGAGCGCGCGCAGCTGCGCAGCCGCCGCCTCGAACGCGGGCAG
>DASUCM010000109.1:0-8720 GCA_036276035.1 Candidatus Limnocylindria bacterium
CGGCTCGGCATGAGGAACGCCTCGCACGCCGCGTAGGCGTCGTACTTGTCCTCGTCGGGCAGGCGCCCGAGGTGCCGGACGTCGTCGCGCCGCGGGACGTCCATCTCCGCGTCGCCGATGAGGACGAGCGTCGCGCGCCCCGCGCTGCGCGAGCGCCAGCGCGCCCAGTGGTCGAAGAGCTCGTGCATCCCCTTGCTCTCGACGATGCGGCCGACGTACAGGAAGAACGGACCCTCGATGGCGTGGCGCTCGCGGAAGCGCTCCGGGCGGCGGTCCTCCGGGACCTCGACGCCGACACCGACGACGTCGTTCGGGATCCGCGCGTTGCGGAAGATGCGGTGGACCATCGCGCGCTCCTCCTCCGTGTTGAAGGCGATCGCGCGCGGCGCGTGGAAGAGCGGCCGGTAGACCGAGAGGCGGATCGCGGGCTCCTCGTGCGCGGTCGGCACGAGCACCGCGCGGTCGGGGACGAGCGGCAGGCCGAGCGCGGTCGGCAGGTAGATGTAGGTGAAGAAGAGGGCGTGGTCGACCTCGCGGCCGCGCGCGTGGACGTGCTCCAGGAGCTCGGGCACGTACGGGCCCTGCTTGCGGACGAAGGCCTCCCCATCCCGCAGCGTCGCCGCCGGGCCGAACGCCGCGCGCTCGTAGCGGCGGAAGTCGCGCGCGCGCCCCTCCTCGACGCGGAACCGCCGCACCGGCACGCCGTCCACCTTGTCGAGCCCCGGCGCGAGCACGTGGTCCCAGGTCCAGTAGTCCTGCGCGGTCGTGGTGACGACCTCGATCGCGAAGTGCGGCGCGAGCCGCTGCACGACCGAGCGCGCGTGCGCCTCCGCGCCGCCGGCGACCCCGTCGCCGTAGCGCTGGACGACGACCATGAGCGTCGGCTTAGACAGTCGCGAGCCCCACGAGCGACTCGAGCCGTGCGTCGACGGCGCGCCAATCGCAGTCGCGCTCGACGTGCGCGCGGCCGGCCTCGCCCGGCGCGCGGCCGCGCGCGAGCAGCGACTCGAGCGCGGGGACGAGCGCGTCGACGCTCTCGTAGGTCGCGCCGCCGCCCGAGCGCGCGACCTGGCCGGCCGTGACGGCGTTCCACCCCGGGACGAGGACCGGCGTCCCCTGCTGCCAGGCCTCGAGCAGGACGATGCCGAGGCTCTCGAGGTGCGAGGGGAGCACGAGGGCGTCGGCGGCCGCGAGCGCCTGCCACTTCTCCTCGTCGCTCACCCGGCCGAGCGCCACGACGTCGTCGCGAACGGGGAGCGGCATGCGGACGGTGCCCGCGAGCACGAGCGTCGCGTCGGGCAGGGAGGTGCGTGAGGTCCAGGCGCGGAGCAGCTCGTCGCAGCCCTTCGCCTCGGTGACCTGCCCGAGGTACAGGACGAGCGGGCCGCGCGCGCGGACGCGGTCGCGGAGCCGGTCGCGGTCCGCCTGCGGGACGGGATCGAGGCCGATGCCGAGGACGACGTGGGGGATGTGCGCGTTCCGGAAGCGCCCCTGCACGAGGTCGCGCTCCTCCGGCGTGAGGAACCCGAAGGCGCGCGGGAGCGCGAAGAGACGGCGGTACGGTGCGAGCCGGAGCGGGAGCTCGTCGTGCGCGGTCGAGATGAGCACGCTGCGCTCTGGGACGATCGGCAGGCCGAGCGCCGTCGGCTCGTAGATGTAGGTCCAGAAGAGGACCGCGTCATACGACTGGCCCTTCGCGTGGAGGAACTCGAGCAGCGCGGGCGAGTGAGGGCCCTGGCGCCGCGGCCAGTCGAGCTCGTCGGCGAGCGTGTGCTCCTCGAAGAGGACGTGGCGCTCCACCGCCTTGAACTGCGGGTCGCGGCCGCTCGCGATCGGGAAGCGCCGCACCGGCACGCCGCCGATGGCGTCGTCGCCCGCCCGGTAGTGCTCCGCCCAGGTCCAGTAGTCGAGGGCCGTCGTCGTCGCGACCTCGATCTCGTGGCGGCGCGCGAGCCGCTCGACCATCGCGCGCGCGTGGCCCTCGGACCCGCCGACGACCTCCTCGCCGTAGCGCTGGACCACGGCAAGAAGCTTCATCCGAGCCCGGTCAGGTAGCGCGCCGCGAGGCGCTCGGGCGAGAGCATCCGCCGCAGCACGGCGACGCGCCGGCGCAGCCGCGCGTAGGTCTCGGGATCGCGCATCTCCTTCATCGCGTCGCGCAGCGAGGCGACGTCGCCCGCGACGAGCCCGGCGCCCTGGTACAGGCGGAAGCCCGGCACGTCCGAGTAGATCGCGGGGAGGCCCGCCCAGACGGCCTGCGTGGCGATCGCGCTCTGGAAGACGTCCTCGTAGAAGAGGACGACGGCGTCGGACGCGACGACGTGCTCGCCCATCGTCGCGAAGTCGGTGTTCACCCGCACGTTCGTGAGGCCCTTCTCATCGATGTGGCGCATGACCGCGTCGAAGTACTCGGGCTCGCGCTCCGACTTCGTGCCGGAGAGGACGAGGAACGCGTCCGCGGGCAGCGCCGACATGACCTCGATGAACCGCTTGCGCGGGAAGAAGAAGCCGGGCGAGACGAAGATGAACGCGTCCGGCGGGAGCCCGAGCCGCTCGCGGAGCGCGCGCTTCGCGTCGGCGTCCGCGGGCGGCTCGCAGTCCTCGAGCGGCATGAGGCCGAGCGGGAGCTGGTCGAGCTTGCGGCTCTCGTGCGTGAGGAGGCCGATCCAGTAGTGCGTGCGGTCGGAGTGCGTGACGATCCACCTGGGCAGCGACCCCATCAGCGCGAGGACGGCGCGGTAGCGCAGGAACCAGTTCGCGATGCGGAGCGTCACCCACAGCGCGCGGCCGATCTCGACGACGAAGCGGAAGCGCGGCCGGTAGTGGAGCGCCGCCGAGAGCATGCGGTAGTGGTGGAACTTCTCCGGCTCGAGCTCGTGCAGCGAGAGCACCACCGGGATCTTCCGCCGCCAGAGCGAGAGCAGCGCCCGCACGAACGGCACGTCGCGGAAGATGCCGGCCTCGTGCTCGACGATGACGGCATCGATCCCGGCGGGGAGATCGCCGATCCGCTTGCGCAGGTCCTTCGTGTCGAGGTGCCGCACGCCGACGAAGGTCGCCTGATGCCCGTTCGCGCGGAGGCCGTCGCAGAGCGCCTCGCTGTAGTCGTGGATCCCGCAGCGCCGGTCGCTCGAGACGACCGCGAGCCGGTAGCGCTTCGGCGGATCGAGCGTCCAGCCCGCGACCGCCAGCGCCTCGCGCAGGCGACGGCCGACGCGCTCGCGCGAGAACTCCGGGAGCCGGTCACGGCCGCGCCGCACGAGGTCGGCGCGGAGGGTCGCGTCCGAGACGACGCGCTCGAGCGCATCGGCGACCGCCTGCGGCGACTTGTCCTCGAGCAGGATGCCGGCGTCGCCGAGCGTCTCGGGGATCGCGCCCGCAGCATGCGCGATGATCGGGAGCTCGAAGCGCATCGCCTCGACGAGCGGCGCGCAGAAGCCCTCGTGGTCGGAGAGGGTCAGGAGCGCGGTGCCGCCCTGGTAGTAGGCGACGAGCTCCTCGAGGGAGACGGAGCCCGTGAAGCGGACGGCGCTCGAGAGGTCGTGCGTCCGCACGAGCGAGCGCACCCGCTCGAGGTAGTCGCCGCTCATGCTGTGCGTGCCGACGAGGTGCAGGCGCGCGGTGTGATCGCGCTCGCGGTAGCGCGCGAACGCGGCGATGACGTCGTGGATCGCCTTCTGCGGGAGGATCTGGCCGACGACGACGATGTCGGTCCGCTCGTCCGCGAGCTCCGCGAGGACGCGAGCGTCGGGCTCGGCGTCGTAGCCGCGCCAGTCGAGGAGCAGCGGGACCACGGCGGTGAGCGCGAAGCCCGCCTCCTCGAGCTCCTTGCGGTTGTACTCGCTGTCCGCGATGCCGAGCTGGCACGCGCCGGCGAGCCGCCGGAGCTGCTCGCGGCCGAGCTCCGCGTAGTGGCGGTTCTGCTCGTTCACTCCCTCGAAGAACCGCGCGGGCGTGATGTTGTGGTACACGACGGCCTTCGCGTGGTCGATCGTCGCGATGTCGTCGAGGACGTCGTTCCCCATCGACACGTGGACGAGGAGCGCGGCATCTTCGCGGCGCTCGTGCACGAGGCCGCGCCAGTCGCGGACGAACGGACGCACCTCGTCGCGCGCCTCCTGCGCGAAGAGGTCCGAGCGCGCGCCGTGCTGCCAGATGAGGTGCTGCAGCTGGAAGCAGTCGTTCCCCACCGCGTCGCCGAAGGCGATCGTCGGGTGGAACTGGTGGAGCGTCCGGAGCCTCACAGGTGCAGGACCTCGCGCGTGCGCTGCGCGACCCTGTCGGCGCTGAACTCCGCGACCCGCCGCCTGCCGCGCCGGACGAGCTCCTCGCGGATCGCGGGCCGCTCGACGACGAGCGCCGTCGCCTCGGCGGCCTCCGCGAGGTCCTTCCGTCGAAGGAGCAGCGCCGCGTCGCCGACCGTTTCGGGGACCGCCGCGGCGGCGTGCGCGACGACGGGCAGGTCGAAGTACATGGACTCGAGGAGCGGCACGCCGAAGCCCTCGTGCTCCGAGAGCGAGACGAAGACGGTGGCCGAGCGGTAGTACGCGACGAGCTGCGGGAGCGTCACCGGCCCGGTGAAGGTGACGGCGTCGGTGAGCTCGAGCCCGCGCGCGAGAGCGCCGAGGCGGGCCTGGTACTGGCGCTGGTCGCGGTACGAGCCGACGAGGAGCAGGCGGGCGTGCGGCTCGATGCAGCGCCGGTAGTAGGCGAGCATCCGGATGAGGTCGTCCTGCCGCTTGTTCGGCGAGAGCCGGCCGACGAACAGGAGCTTCGCGCCCGGGGTGGCCGCGCCCGCGAGGACGCCCTGGTCCGGCTGCACCTCGAGCGCCTGCCAGTCGATGAGGATCGGCACGGTCGCGGTCCGCTCGAACCCCGCGGCCTCGAGCTCTTTCCGGTTGTACTCGGACACGCCGATCGCGAGCTCGACCCGGTCCGCGAGCGACGCGAGCTGCCGGCGGCCGAGCTCGGCGAACGCGGCGCTGTGCGCGTTCACGCCGGAGAAGAACTCCGGCGGCGTGACGTTGTGGTAGACGAGCACCTTCCGCGAGGGCAGCTTCACGAGCTGGTCGAAGAGCTCGTGGCCCATCGAGAAGTGCAGCAGGACGAGGTCGTCCGGCTTCGCGACCCGGAAGAGCCGCCGGTAGGACCACGCGTCGACGCCCGGCTTCGCCTCGACCGCGTAGGCGTGCGCGTCGTGACCCCACTCGCGCAGGCGCGCCTGCAGCGCGAAGACGTGGTTGCTCATCGCGTCGCCCGGCGCGAGCACCGGATGGAACTGGTGGACGGTCGTCACCAGGGCGAGAGTAACGACGGAGATCGGCCGTCGTCGCTACGCTGACGGCCATGGCGAGGCACGAGCGCCGGCGAGCATGAAGCTCCTCGTGACCGGCGGCGCCGGGTTCATCGGCTCGAACTTCATCCGCTACTGGCTCCGCGATCATCCGTCGGACGCCGTCGTGAACTACGACCTGCTGACGTACGCCGGCGACCGAACGTCGCTTGCGGATGTCGAGTCGTCGGCCGGGGACCGGTACACGTTCGTGCGTGGCGACATCTCCGATCCGATCGCCGTGCGTGAGACGCTCCGCGACGCGCGCCCCGACGTTCTCGTGAACTTCGCGGCGGAGTCGCACAACAGCCGCGGCGTGCTCGACCCCGCGCTGTTCGTGCGGACGAACGTCCTCGGGACGCAGGTGCTCCTGGATGCCGCGCGCGAGACCGGCCTCGCGCGCTTCCACCACATCTCCACCTGCGAGGTGTACGGCGACCTGGCGCTGGACAGCCCCGAGCGGTTCGGCGAGGAGTCGCCGTACCGGCCGCGGACGCCGTACAACGCCTCGAAGGCCGCGGCGGATCTCGTCGCGCGGGCGTTCCACGAGACCTACGGCCTGCCGGTCACGGTCTCGATCTCCTCGAACAACTACGGACCGTTCCAGCACCCTGAGAAGGTCATCCCCCTCTTCACGGCCAACGCGCTCGACGACCAGCCGCTGCCCGTGTACGCGCACAGCGAGAACCGCCGGGAGTGGCTGCACGTCGACGACCACTGCCGCGCCATCGAGCTGATCCTCGCGCGCGGGCGCGAGGGAGAGCTGTACAACGTCGGGAGCGGCGACGAGCGGTCGGTCGAGCAGATCGCCGACGCGGTGCTGGCGGCGACCGGCAAGCCGGCGAGCCTGAAGACATACGTCCCGGATCGGCCGGGCCACGACCGGCGGTACCTCCTCGATCACTCGAAGCTCACACGCGAGCTCGGGTGGGAGCCGCGCGTGAACTTCGACGAGGGGCTCCGCGCGACGGTCGCCTGGTACCGCGACAACCGCGCGTGGTGGGGTCCGAAGCGCGCGCGCTCGCAGGCCGAGATCGACGAGACGCGCTGGAGCCGCTCGACGAGCTAGCCGGGCGCGGCCTTGTTCGCGCCGTGCTCGGCGACGAGGCGGCCGGCGCGGAAGAGCATCTCGATCGACTCGCCGCAGTCGGCCCAGTACCCGCGCAGCCGCTCGTGCCGCAGCAGGCCGCGGTCGATGTAGTGGTTGTTCACGTCCGTGATCTCGAGCTCTCCGCGCGCCGAAGGGCGGAGCTCGCTCACGACGTCGAAGACGTTGCGGTCGTAGAGGTAGAGGCCGGGGACGACGAGGCGCGACGGTGCGGGATGAGGCTTCTCGACGATGCGCACGAGACGGTCGCCCTCGAGGATCGCGACCCCGTACGCCTCGGGGTTGTCGACCTCGATCACGCCGACGAGCGCACCCTGCGGGCGCTCCTCGAAGCGCCGGACCATCGGCGCGATGGAGTACTCGAAGATGTTGTCGGCGAGGAGCACCGCGACCGGCTCCGCGGACGCGAACCAGCGGCACAGGCCGAGCGCCTCGGCGACGCCGCCGGGCCGCTCCTGATACGCGTAGTCGAGGTGACGGAGACCGAACTTCGAGCCGTTCCTGAGGAGGCGGAGGAACTCGCCGGCGTGATTGCCCCCGGTGACGACCATGATCCGGTCGATCCCCGCACCGGCGAGCTGCTCGATCGCGAAGTAGATCATCGGCCGGTCGTACACCGGGAGCAGGTGCTTGTTCGTGATCTGGGTGAGCGGCTCGAGCCGCGATCCGGTGCCGCCGGCGAGGATGATGCCCCTCATCAGTACTCGGGCTGTCCCGGCTGCCTGCCGATGACCGCGTAGTCGCGGTGGCCGAAGAGGGTCTCGTTGAGGAGCCTCACGTTGTCGAGCTGGCCGCCCTCGGGCACGTCCTCGGAGAGGCGCAGCTCGCTCCGCTCGAAGGTCTCGATCGCCACCATCGAGAAGCCCTCGACCTCGAGGTAGAAGCGGAAGAGCTCGGGCGGCAGCGGCCGGCGGTGCGAGGGGTCGAGCCAGAAGGAGTGCGCGCCGACGGTGAGCGTCGCGACGTTCGGCGTGATCATGACGAGCGGCGAGCCCGGCGCCAGCACGCGCCGCAGCTCGCGCAGGATCTCCACGAGCTCGCCGGGGAGCACGTGCTCCGCGACGTGGCGCGCGTAGAGGCCGTCGATCGTGTTGTCGTCGAGCGAGCGCAGGGGCGCGAGCGCGTCGGACTGGACCGCTTCGAGGCCGCGCGAGCGCGCCTCCGCGACCATGCGCTCGTCGAGGTCGACGCCGTACGCGCCGATCCCGTTCTCGCGCGCGAGCTCGAGGAAGGTGCCGCGGCCGCTCCCGAGGTCCAGCACGCGGCGGCGGCCGCGGAAGAGCGGGAGGAAGCGCTCGGACTGCGCGCGGATGACCGGCTCGTCGCCGGAGAAGCGCGCCTGGAAGTAGACGGAGTGCAGGTTCTGCGCGACCTCGTCGCGCGCGCGCGTCTCCAGCAGCCGCTCGATGCGGTCGAGGCGCGCGCCGAACTCGGGCGCGGGGCGCGCCGCGAGCTCCTGCAGCCCCGCGGCGACGAGCCGGTTGATGCGCTCCTGACGGTCCGTGATCGCGTTGATCCACCAGCGCACGAGCCCGATGACGACCCCGCGCGCCGCGGTGATGGCGCGCCCGACGTAGCGCTTGCGGCTCCGGTGGTCGTACTCGACCGGTGTCGCGAGGACGCCCGCGAGCGATCCGAGCGGGTCCTGGAGGTCGTCGACGAGGAGCGCCGGCCCGCCCGGAAGCGGCGCGTGCAGCGCAGCGTCGACGTCGGGACCGTACGTGCCGGAGGCGCGCTTCTGCTGGATGCGCTCGCGGACCTCCGCGAGGACGCCGTCGAGGTCGACGGTCACGCGGGTCGACCCCGATCCCCGGCCGCCGCGAAGCGCCCGAACTCCGGGAACTCGGCCTGCAGCCGCGCGAAGATCTGCTGCGCCGAGTGCGAGCGGTTCAGGGTGTAGAAGTGGATGCCTGGCGCGCCGCCGCGCAGCAGCGTCACGGCCTGCGTCGTCGTCCACTCGATGCCGATCGCGGTGACGGCGTCCTCGTCGTCGCCGGCGCGCTCGACGAGGTCGCGCAGCGCGGCCGGGACCGTCGCGCCGCAGCGCGTGATGAACCCGGTCGGCGAGAGCTGCTTCGCGCTCGTGATCGGGAGGAGCCCCGGGACGATCGGCGCGGTGATGCCGAGCGCCTTCGCGCGGCGGACGTGGTCGAAGTAGTCGGCGGGCTCGAAGAAGAGCTGCGTGTTCAGGAACTCGATGCCCGCGTCGACCTTCTCCTTCGTGTGCGCAAGGTCCTCCTCCCTGCTCGGCGACTCGAGGTGGCCCTCGGGGTACGAGGC
>DASUCM010000110.1:0-5671 GCA_036276035.1 Candidatus Limnocylindria bacterium
TTCGGGCTATTCGCTGCGATGCCGGGAGGCTAGACTGGTGTCACATACCGGAGGTGACCCAGGTGGCGATCGAACAGCGTGAAGCGACCGAGCAGGCGACGCCCATCGTCACGATGACCGCGCTCGCCAGCACCAAGCTGAAAGAGATCATCGCGAAGCAGGGCCGTTCCGACCTCGCGCTTCGCGTCTACGTCACGCCGGGCGGATGCTCCGGCTTCTCGTACGGGATGACCTTCTCCGAGGGTGCCGAGGAGGGCGACGTCATCGCCGAGCAGGAGGGCGTGCGCGTCGTCGTCGACCCGATGAGCGCGATGTACCTGAAGGGCTCCGAGATCGACTTCGTCGACGCGCTCATGGGCGGCGGGTTCGCGCTGCGCAACCCGAACGCCGTCTCGAGCTGCGGCTGCGGCCAGAGCTTCAAGACGGCCGGCGAGAGCGGCACCGCGAAAGCGTGCGCCCACTAGCCCGCTCCACGCACACAAAGCGGTAACAGGAGGCGGCGCAAGCCGCCTCCTTCGTTATCTGGCAGGCGAAATGCGTTCGCGCCGGAGCGCAACATCCCACTCTGCTCTGGGGGTCGACCATGCCTGCCACCGCACCGATCACCGACATCGGCGTCGCGCTCACCACCTCGCTCGCCGCAGCGCTCGCCCTGCTGCTCGGCGGGATCCCGAAGATCATCGCGTTCCTCGGGATCGTCATCATCGGCTGGTTCATCGCGAGCCTCGTCGCGAAGGTCGTCGCCACGCTCCTGCGAACGATCCGGTTCAACGACATCGCGCAGCGTGCCGGGGTCTCCACCTTCGTCAGCAAGATGGGCGTCCGCACCGACGCGTCGGGCGTCCTCGCGGGCATCACCAAGTGGTTCATCCGGCTCATCGTCCTCGTCGCGGCATTCGACGCGCTCGGACTTCCGGCGGTCTCGGACGTCCTGAAGTCGATGCTCCTCTTCCTGCCGAACGTCATCGTCGCGCTCGTGATCCTCGTCATCGCGGGGCTCGCGGCGACCGCGCTCTCGCGTGTCGTGCGCGGCGCGGCCGAGAGCGCCGAGCTGCAGAACGCCGAGCTCCTCTCGAAGATCGCCTCCGGTGCCGTGTGGGCGTTCGGCATCGTCGTCGCGATCAACCAGCTCGGCATCGCGACCACGCTCGTGAACACGCTGTTCATGGGCCTCGTCGGAGCCTTCGCGCTCGCGCTCGGCCTTGCGTTCGGGCTCGGCGGCCGCGAGACGGCGGGCCAGATCGTGGCCAGCTGGTACGGCGGCGCCGGTGAGGCGCAGGCGAAGGCCGGATCCGCGGTCGAGGGTGCGCGTCGCACCCCGCAGCCCGCGAACGGGCGACCGCAGGAGCGCGAGGAGGTCCGCGCGTAGCGGCCGGCTCCCGCGCGTCAACGCGCGTCAACGAAGGGGCGGCGCAAGCCGCCCCTTCTTCATGCCTTCCGGACGAACCGCCGTGCCTTCGCGTCGAAGCGAGGCAGCGTGCCCGGTGCCGTCACCGTCACGTCGCAGCGGATGCCGAGATCGCGGTGGATCGCCTCGGCGATGCGTGACGACAGCTCCGGCCCGGTGGACCCGGTGCCCGTCCCGTCGGCGGCTTCGACCGCGCAGCGCAGCGCATCCATCCCCCGCTCCTGGTACAGCTCGATGCGGAACTCGTCGACCTCGGCGAAGCGCCGGACGATGCCCTCGAGCGCGCTCGGGAACACGTTCACGCCGCGCACCGTGATCATCTCGTCGACCCGCCCCTGGATCCCGCCGGCCAGCTTCACGAGCGTCCGGCCGCAGGGACACGCGCCGCGCACGGCGCTGACGCGGTCGCCCGTCCGGTAGCGGATGACCGGCGAGCCCCAGCGGCCGAGGTTCGTCAGGACGAGCTCGCCCTCGCCCTCCTCGCGCGCGTTCCCGCCGGCGTCGAGGATCTCGACCTTGAACTCGCTCTCGATGAGGTGCACGCCGTCGCGCGCCCCGCAGGAGAACCCCGTCGCGCCGACCTCGGTCGCACCGGTGTGATCGAAGGCGGTGACGCCGAGCGCGGACTCGATGCGCTCGCGCGTCGCGGGGATCGACGCGCCGGGCTCGCCGGCGTGGATCGCGACGCGCAGCTTCGCGCGCGCGAGATCGATCCCCTCCTCCCGGGCGACCTCCGCGAGGCGGAGCGCGTACGTCGGCGTGCAGAGGAGCGCGGTCGCCTCCGTCGCGAGGATCTGGGCGAGACGCTCGGCGGAGGTCTGCGCGCCCCCCGAGATGCAGAGCGCGCCGATCGCCTCCGCGCCGGAGAACGCCGACCAGAAGCCGATGAAGGGACCGAAGGAGAACGCGAAGTACAGGCGGTCGGCGGAGGTCACGCCTGCCGCGCGGTAGACGCGCCCCCACAGGCCGGACCACCAGCGCCAGGACTCCGCCGTGTCGAGGATCCGGAGCGGCTTGCCGCTCGTGCCGCTCGTCTGATGCAGGCGCAGGTAGCGCTCGAGCGGGTACGTGAGCGCGGTGCCGTACGGCGGGTGGTCGGCCTGGTCCTGCGAGAGCTCCGTCTTGGTCGTGAACGGCAGCGATCCCCACTCGTCGATCGAGACCGACGGCCCGAGCTTGCGCCGGTAGAAGGCATTGGTGGCGAGCACCTCGCGCAGCATCGCGTCGAGGCGCTCGCGCTGGTGCGCTCGCCGCTCGTCATCGCTCCACGTCTCGTCGTGCGGGAGCGCGCTCATGGCCGCGACCGTTCCACCGGCCGCAGGATAGGCTCGGCGTCGTGAGCGACGACGCGCCCGACATCGCAGGTGAAGCGGGCACGATCCGCGTGCGGCCGCGCGGGACGTTCGACGCGAAGCAGGGCATCCCGTACTTCCTCGGCGTTTCAGGCAGGACAGCGCAGGCACGCGGGCTCTCGCTGAACCTCATCGTCGTGCCGCCAGGCGGCAAGGCGGAGCCGCACACACACAGCGACTTCGAGTCGGCCATCTACGTCATCAGTGGCCGCGCCATCCATCACTGGGGCGAGCGGCTCGAGCACGCGATGGAGACGGTCGCCGGCGACTTCCTCTACATCGCACCGGGGGTACCGCACTACCCGGAGAACGCGAGCGCGACCGAGCCGGTCATCGCCGTCGTTGCCCGGAACGATCCCGACGAGCAGGAGCACGTCGTCCTGTACGAGGGCCCCCGCTAGCGCTACTGCGCGACCGCGTACACCTCCCACGGCTCGGGGACGCCCTTCAGCTCGTGCGTGCCGCGCGGCTCGAAGCGGATCTCGGACCCCGTGACGAGATCCTTCACCGTGCGGGTACACAGCACCTCGTCGCGGCCCGCAAGCGCGCTCACGCGCGCGGCGATGTGGACGTTGATGCCGCCGATCTCCTGCCCGCGCAGCTCGATCTCTCCGGTGTGCAGTCCCGCGCGGACCGGCAGCGCGGCACCCGCGAGCTCCTTCTGTATCGCGAACGCCGAGCGGATCGCGCGGGCGGGACCGTCGAACGTGGCGAGGATGCCGTCGCCGGTCGTGCGGTGCAGCGTGCCTCGGTATTGGTCGAGGGCTCGCTTCACGATCGCGTCGTGCGCGTCGAGCAGCGCGCGCCAGCGATGGTCGCCGAGCTGCGCGGCGAGGTCGGTCGAGCCGACGATGTCGGTGAGCAGCACGGTGGCGAGCACCCGGTCGACGTCGGGCGCGCGCTTCGTGCCGGTGACGAACTCCTCGATCGGGTCGAGGATCGACGCGGTGTCGCCGAGGTAGACGAACCCGTCGGCGCCGGGGATCTCGACGAGGGTCGCGCCGGCGATGTGGTCCGCGAGGTACCGGCCCATCTCGATCGGGAAGAAGCGGTAGTCGCGGCGGTGGATGATCAGCGTCGGGACGTGGATCGCGCCGAGGATCCGGCGCGCGTCGATCTCGAAGATGAGCCGCGCCATCGTCGTGCTGCGGCCTGGGCTCGCGGACATGCGCTGGTACTTCGCCCACCACTCCCGGTACCGCGCGTCGCCCGCGACGCTCGGTGCGAAGACCTCGGCAAGCCCACCGGTGCCCCACGACTCGCGCGCGCGGGCGAGGAAGCCTTCGACGTCGGCCTCGGACATGCCCCACGGATAGTCGGTGTCCCGGACGAGCCGCGCGCCGGTGTTCACGAGCACGAGCGAGCGCACGCGCTGCGGATAGGTCGCCGCGAAGAGCATCGCGAACGGCCCGCTGTCGCCGACGCCGACGACGGTCGCCTGTTTCGAGCCGGCGGCGTCCATCACCGCGCGCACGTCGTCGGCCCAGTCCTCCCAGGTCGGCTCGACCGTCGGCAGCGGGTCGGACGCGCCCGAGCCGCGCTTGTCGAACACGAGCAGCCGGCTGAAGGACGCGAGCCGCTCCAGCATCGCGGCGAAGCGCGGCTCCTCCCAACGCCCGTCGACGTGGCTGAACCATGCCGACATGAAGACGACGTCCGGACCCTGGCCGACCTCCTGGTAGGCGATGTGGCTGTCCTCGCCGCTGCGGGCGTACCGCGTCACCGGCTGCACGGCGGGATACTGCGCGCTCGCAGGGCGTCGCAGCCCGCACGGGCTGGCGTACTATCTGCGGTACGTCGTATGGCTGAGAGTACGTACCGCACCGTCCCCGCGGTGGACAAGGCGGCCCGGCTGCTCTCTGAGCTCGAGGCCGGCGAGCCGCTCGGCATCTCGGAGCTCGCCCGCCGCATCGCGGCCTCGAAGGGCACGGTGCGGGACATCCTCCTCACCCTCGCGTCACACGGGCTCGTCGAGCGCATCGACGACCTGCGGTTCCGCCGCGCCGGCCCGCGCGATCTCGTCGCGCTCGCGGCGCCGCAGCTGCGATCGCTCATGCAGGAGTTCGGCGAGACGGCCCTTCTCGGCGTCGTGCGCGCGGGCCGCTTCGAGATCGTCGCCCGCGAGGAGCCCGCGACCGACCTGCACATGTCGGCCTCGATCGGACGCCGCATCACCCTGGAGACCGGGGCCCACGCGAAGGTCCTGCGCGGCGGGGAGCCCATCGGGTTGGACGACGAGGAGTACCTGCCCGGCGTCCGCGCCGCGGCCGCGCCGATCACGGACGCGACCGGGCGGCGCGTCGCGGCGATCGTCGTCGTCGGGTTCAAGCAGCGCATCGACGCCCGGACCCTCCGGCGCATCGGCGAGCGGTGCGCGCGGGCGGCCGGCGAGATCTCGGCACGGCTCGCGGGGACGCGCGCCGCATGACGGACCGCGACGCGAAGGAGCAGGCGACGACGGAGCCCGTGACGAAGGAGCTCCTATCGCTCCGCGTGAACGGCGAGACCCACACGGTCGCGGCGGAGCCGCACCACACGCTCCTCGAGGTCCTCCGCGAGGAGCTCGGGCTCACCGGCACGAAGCACGGCTGCGAGCTCGGCGAATGCGGCGCGTGCACGGTCCTCGTGGACGGCGTGCCGCTCCTCTCCTGCCTCACCCTGCCGGCGCAGGTGCGCGGCCTCGAGGTGACGACGGTCGAGGGCCTGGCCGACGGCCCGCGCCTCCATCCGCTGCAGATCGCGTTCGCCGAGGAGGGCGCCGCGCAGTGCGGCTACTGCACGCCCGGGATGCTCATGGCGGCAAAGGCACTGCTCGACGGGAACCCGAGGCCGACGCTCGAGGACATGCAGCAGGCGATCGCCGGGAACCTCTGCCGCTGCACGGGCTACACCGCGATCTACGAAGCCATCG
>DASUCM010000111.1:0-4366 GCA_036276035.1 Candidatus Limnocylindria bacterium
GGGCGTGCCGGGGCGGGTCGATGCGGTGGATCCTGTGGCTGCGGCGGGTGCGGTGGCCATCGTTCGTCCTCCAAATGAAAAGGCCCCCGGTTCACCGAGGGCCTTTGTGATCGTTGCCGCGACGGGCTACGCCCGCGTCACGTCCAACGCCACAAAGGCCTCGACATCGAGGCCATGGCCATGGACATGGCGATCGCGGAGCGGGTCATGAGGCGCCGACGCTACCTTCCGGCCGACCGCGCGGTCAACGGATGCGGGCACAACGCACAACGGCATAGCCTGACGGGGTGAAGCTCGACGCGTTCCTCCCTCCCCTCGCGATCGAGGACGCCGCGGATGCCGCGGGCCAGATCGAGCGGGACGGTTTCCACGGCCTCTGGGTGACCGAGACCCAGGTGGATCCGTTCCTGCCGCTCGCCGTCGCGACGACACGCACGACACGGCTGCGGCTGGGGACCGGGATCGCCGTGGCCTTCGCCCGCAGCCCCATGGTCACGGCGATGGACGCGTGGGCGATCCAGCGCGCGAGCGGCGGCCGCCTGGACCTCGGACTCGGCACGCAGGTGCGCGCGCACATCGAGCGCCGGTTCTCGATGCCATACGACCGCCCCGCGAGGCGCATCCGCGAGTACGTCGCGGCGCTCCGCCACATCTGGGGCGCGTTCCAGCACGAGCACCGCCTCGCGTTCAAGGGCGACCACTACGCCTTCGACCTCATGACGCCATTCTTCGACCCCGGACCGATCGAGCATCCACGGATCGCGGTGCATCTCGCCGCGGTGAATCCGCTCATGTACCGCGTCGCCGCCGAGGTCGCCGATGGCATCGTCGGACATCCCTTCTCCACGCCGTCGTATCTGCGCGAGGTCGCGCTTCCCGCCGTCACGAGCGGGCTCGCGATCGCGGGCCGGGACCGTGGAGCGTTCGAGATCACCTGCCCGGTGTTCACGCTCTGCGACGCGTCGCCCACGTTCCACCAAGACCACGCCTACGTCCGCGCACAGATCGGCTTCTATGGGTCCACGCCCACCTACCGCGCCGTGCTGGCGCACCACGGCTGGGAGGCCGTCGGCGAGGAGCTCTCCACGCTGGTGCGCGCGCGCCGCTTCGACGCGCTCGCCGGGCTCGTCACCGACGAGATGCTCGATGCCTTCGTCACCCGCGCGCCGACGTACGCCGATCTCGGTGTGCGTCTACGCGAGCGGTATGCCGGCGTGCTCGACCGCGTCGCGCTCTATCACGACGCGACGAACATCGGGGGCGACAACGTGCGGGAGCTGGCGCGAGCGATCGCCGGCTAGAAGTTCCCTCGCGAGACGACCTGCTCGAAGCGGTCGCGCGCCTGATCCCAGCGGTGCAGCACGCGCGTGCGGGCCTCGCCACCGCTCACACCGACCAGCTCGTGGACGCCCGCGACGACCCGGCGAGTGGGGTGCTCCCACTCGCCGAGCGAGCGGATGTGCACGACGATCTCGAGCCGCGCCAGGTCGGCATCCGGGACGTCGTTCCGCCGGATGATCTCGATGGCGTCCTCCACCGAGTCGGCGTGCAGCGACGCGGTGAGCGCGGTCCCGCCGGCGATCGCGGCGAAGGCCTGCCGCACCTTCGGTCCCCAGACGTATCCCTCGGTCACGGCCTGCTGGCTCACCTCGGGAACGTAGAGGTAGCCGCCCCTGGCCTCGCGCGCGAGCGCCGCCACGTCGGTGCCGTCGACGCCGAGCTCGCGGACGGGCGCACCGTCCTGCCGCGCCACGTCGAGCACCGCCTGGAGCACCGTGCTCTTCCCCGCAAGACGTGGGAGCGCGATCACCAGGTACGAGCGGCGCGCGAGCGCCGCCTCGCGGAGCGTCTCGGCCATCTCCGCCGACATCGTCCGGTTCGCCACGAGGTCCGCGAGCGCCATCCCTGCCACGGTCGGTCACTCTAGACTCACGCCCTCATGCGAGCCATCGATCTGGGCGATCGCGCGGCACAGGATCCGGGCGCCGTCGGCCACAAGGCCGCCAACCTCGCTCGTCTGGCATCGGCCTTCCGCGTCCCGCCGGCGTTCTGCCTCTCCACGGCCGTGTACGACGAGCTCAAGGGCGCGCTCGGTCCGGACGGCGACGCGGCTCGCGCCGCCCTTCGCAACGTCGTCGCCGAGGCGTACGCACGCCTGGGCGCCGCCGTCGGTGAGCCCGACGTGCGCGTCGCCGTGCGCTCGTCCGCGACCGGCGAGGACGGCACCGACGCCTCGTTCGCCGGCCAGCACGAGACGATCCTCGACGTGCAGGGCGCGGATGCGGTGGTCGAGGCGGTGCTCGAGTGCTGGCGGTCGGCGGGGAACGAGCGCGTCACCGCCTACCGGCGGCAGAAGGGCATCGACGCGCCGGTCCATGTCGCGGTCCTCGTCCAGCAGATGGTCCGCTCCGACGTGTCGGCGATCGCCTTCGGGGTCGATCCGGTGAGCGGCGACGGGAGCGTCATCGTCATCGACGCCGCGCGCGGGCTCGGCGACAAGATCGCCTCGGGCGAGGTCACCCCCGACCGCTACGTCGTCCTGCGCGAGGATCTCGCGGTGCGCGGGCCCGCGGACGGAACGCTCAGCGCGGACGAGGCCCGCGGCATCGCGAAGCTCGTGCTGGCGCTCGAGCAGGAGAACGGCCACGCGGTCGACGTCGAGTGCGCCTACGCCGCGAACCAGCTGTACCTGCTCCAGTGCCGCCCGATCACCACCCTCGCGAGCGCGTTCCCGGTGGAGTGGTCGCACCCCGACGATGCGAAGCTCCACTGGCGGCGCGAGGACGCGCATCAGAGCGGACCGTCCAGGCGCCTCGCCCTCGCGGTGTGGCGGAACAGCCCGGCGTACGGCGTGCGCAAGCGCGCGGAGATCGACGACCTGCCCATGGCGCCGCGCTTCGCGCCCTTCCACGGCCGCTTGTATCTCGCGGTCGAGCGGCGCCGGCGCGACGGCGACATGAGCGAGCTGCAGCGGCGCGCCACCGCTCGCGTGCGCGCCCGGGCGCGCACCTGGCGCCGGGTCTGGGACGAGGACTACGTGCCGCGCCTGCGCGCGCACTACGCCTGGATCGACACGGTCATCGCGGAGCTCCCCACCGCTCCGCTCGCGACGATCGCCACGCGCTGGGATGAGCTCTGGCCGCGTCTTCACGACATCTGGACGATGCACATGCTCACCACCGGCGCGGCATATCCGATCATGGACGAGCTCGCGGAGACGTACGAGCGCCTGACCGGCGGCACCACCGCCGAGGCGCTCAAGCTCACGCAGGCACGCACACCAGCGCTCCAGCGGCTCGCGCGGGATTTCCACGCGCTCCTCCGCCTGTACACCGGCAGCGACCGTGCCGCGTTCGAGCGCGCTGCCGATGCGTTCGTCGCCGCGCACGGCAACCTCGGATCGTCGGGTGAGGACGTCGCCGAGCCGACGTGGCAGGACGACCGCGGGCTCCTCATGGCCGAGCTCGACCGGCGCGCCGCGCATCCTGAGGAGGATCCCGACGCCCGCACCGCGCGACTCATCGCCGAGGGCGACGCCATCGCCGCGCGGACACGCGAGCTTCTGCGCGACCGGCCCGCGGACCTCGCGGCGTTCGAGGAGATACTCGCCGCCGCGCGCGCCGTGGGGCCGCTCACCGAGGAGCACAACTACGTGCTCGATCGTCAGATCCAGGCGCGCACCGGCCGGCTCATCCGCGCGGTCGGCGCGCGGATGGCGCGCGAGGACCTGCTCGGAGACGCCGCCGACATCTGGCACTTCGAGCCGGAGGAGATCAGCGCGGCGCTCCGCGGCGAGCAGCAGATCCGCGGGCTCACGGCCGCACGCGCGGCGGAGTTCGCGTCGTGGCAGCGGCTGCGGCACCCCAAAGTGCTTGGCTCGCCCATCCCCCCGCCCGCGCCCATCGGCAGCGCGCAGCGGGTGGACCTCTGGCACCGCACGGCGCAGGACGAGACCGGCGTCATCAAGGGTCAGCCCGCCTCGAGCGGACGCGTGCGCGGCCGGGCGCGCCTGGTCCGCAGCGGGGCCGATTTCGGCAAGATGACGAGGGGCGATGTGCTGGTCTGCCGGTCCTCGAACGTGTCCTGGATCCCGCTCTTCACCATCGCCGCGGCGGTCGTGACCGATGTGGGGGGCTCGCTCAGCCACGCCGCTGTGGTCGCCCGAGAGTTCGGGGTCCCGGCGGTGGTGGGGTGCGCGGTGGCCCTGGAGACCCTGCGTGACGGGCAGCTGGTGGAGGTCGACGGCGACCGGGGTATCGTCCGACCGCTAGACTGACCAGGCCGAAGAGGCGCCGAACGACCAGGGACGAACAGTGCGCGTGAGGGCTACCTCCACGAACTCGACGGAACCGATATCGAGCGGCAA
>DASUCM010000112.1:0-5178 GCA_036276035.1 Candidatus Limnocylindria bacterium
ACCCGGGCGCGATCACCTACCGCACGACGTACCTCGCGGTGGACGAGCGCACCGCGTCGAGCGCGGCGTTCAAGGGCTGCTTCAGCGTCGCCGCACATGAGCTCACGCACATGTGGTGGGGCGACCTCGTGACGATGGCCTGGTGGACCGATCTCTGGCTGAACGAGTCCTTCGCGAGCTTCATCGGCGAGAAAGCGACGACGTCGCTGAACCCCGAATGGGGCTACGAGCGCGACGTCGTGTCCCAGAACACCTCGGCCTTCAACCTCGACGCGCTCGTGTCCACGCACCCGATCTCGGTCGAGGCGAAGAACGCGGACGAGGCCTCCGAGCGGTTCGACGCCGTCACGTACCTGAAGGGCCAGGGCGTCCTGCGCATGATCGAGAACTTCATCGGCGCGGACGCCTTCCGCGCGGGGGTCCGCATCTACCTCGACCGCCACCGTGAGGCGAACGCCACGGCGAGCGACTTCTGGCGCGCGCTCGACGAGGCCTCGCGGAAGGACGTCTCGAAGATCGCCAACGCCTGGATCCACGAGCCCGGTCACCCGCTCGTCACGTGCACGACGCGCGAGGCGGCCGGCGCGCTCGAGATCGAGCTCCGGCAGGGCCGGTTCTTCGCCGACCCCGCGCAGCGCGACACCGGTCAGCGCTGGCCGGTCCCCGTCGTCATCAAGTACGGCACCGACGGCGGGCCGCGCGAGCACCGGGTGCTCCTCGAGCCGGCCTCGCAGACGGTCCGGCTCGAGGGCGCGCGGTGGTATTACCCGAACGCGCGCGGCACCGGCTTCTACCGGACCGCCCTCGACGACCGGGCCGTCGCGCTCCTCGCGAAGCACATCGGCTCGCTCGCTCCGGAGGAGCGGCTCGCGCTCCTCGACAACCAGTGGGCGCTCGCGCGGGCGCACAAGGCGGGCGTCGCCCAGGTCCTCGAGCTCGTCGCCGGCCTGGCTGGCGAGGACGACCGCTACGTGCTCGCGCTCCTCGCCGAGATCCTCGGCTGGCTGTCGACGCACGCGGTGACCGACGCGACGCGGGACCCCTTCCGCAGGACGGTCGACCGGCTCTTCCGGCCGCAGCTCGAGCGGCTCGGCTGGGACGTCCGGCAGGACGACACGGCGGACGAGCGCGAGAAGCGCGCGATCGTCATCTCGAGCCTCGGCCTCATCGCGGCGGCAAAGGACGTCCGCACGGAGGCCAGGCGGCGCGTCGACGCGCACCTCGACGGGACGGCGCCGCTGCACCCGGACATCGCGCGCGCCTCCGTCGGCGTCGCGGCGGCGGAGGGCGACCTCGCGCTCTGGCAGCGCTACGTGCAGCGCATGCGCTCCGCGGCGCAGTCCGACGCGCAGGAGGAGGCCCGCTTCCGCCAGGCGCTCCTCGACTTCGAGGACCCGGCGATCGTCGACCGGACCGCTGACGACATCTTCAGCGACCTCATCCGCGACCAGGACCGCGCGCTCATGTACCTGCGCCTCCTCGGGCTCCGCCACGGCCGCGAGATCGGCTGGAAGGCCCTGCAGCGGCACTGGGAGACCCACGTCGTCCACATGGACCCTGCGGGCAAGCAGCGCTGCGTGAACGCCGCAAGCCAGCTCAGCCCGCGCGACCTCGCGGAGCAGGCCATCGCGTTCCTTCAGGCGAAGCAGACGCCCGACCTGAAGGAGAACGTCGCGCAGGCGGTCGAGCGCGTGCGGCTCCTCGCCGCGACCGCGGAGCGGATGTCGCGCGAGCTCGGCGACGCGCTTGGGAAGGTGCCGCAGCCGGCCTGAACGTCCCATGACGGCGAGCCTCTGGCAGGACGCGTCGGGCCCGCGCTGGGCCCCGCTCGCGGCCGATGCGCGCGCGGACGTCTGCATCGTCGGCGCCGGCATCGCGGGCCTCTCGCTCGCTCTCGCGCTTGCCCGCGACGGCGCGCGCGTCATCGTCGTCGAGTCCCGGCGGCTCGGCGCCGGCGCGTCGGGGCGCAACGCCGGATTCGTGCTCGCGGGTGTCGCGGAGAGCTACGTCGCGGCTCGCCGCCGCTACGGCGCGGAGCGCGCAGCCCGGCTCTGGCGCTTCACCGTGACGAACCGCGCGATCCTGCGCGCGATGATCGAGCGGCACGGGATCGAGTGCGAGGCGCAGTGGAACGGATCGCTCCAGATCGCGGAGAGCGGAGAGGAGTGGGAGGAGATCCGTGAGAGCGTCCGGCTGCTCGCGCCGGAGGGCGTCCGCGGCGAACTCCTCGAGGCTGAACGCACCGCGCTGTTCCCCGATGACGGGGAGCTGCACCCGGTCCGTCTGCTGCACGGCATCGCGCGCGCGGCAGCCGGCCACGGCGCGGCCATCCACGAGGACACGCGTGCGACGGCGGTGACGGCCGGTCGCGTCGTGACCGCCACCGGCACGGTGCGCGCGGACACGGTCGTCGTCTGCGCGGGCGCCTGGACCGAGGGGATCGTCGCCTCCTCGCGCGTCGTGCCGATCCGCGGGCAGATGCTCGCGACCGCGCCTCTCGGGCGCCGCGTCTTCGAGCGCCCGGCCTACGCGGACCGGGGGTACCGCTACTGGCGCCAGACGCCGGACGGTCGCGTCGTCGTGGGCGGCTGGCGCTTCCTCGCCTTCGACGAGGAGGTCGGGGATGCCGACGAGACGACCGCGATCATCCAGGGCGCGCTCGAGGCGTTCCTGCGCGAGCGCGGCGTCGACGCGCCGGTGACCCACCGCTGGGCCGGGACCATGGAGTTCTCGCACGACGGGCTGCCCTACCTCGGCCGGCGCGCGGACGGGGTGTGGGTCTGCGGCGGCTTCACGGGCCACGGGAACGGCTTCGCGTACGCCGCCGCCGACCTCGTGGCCTCGCTCGTCCGCTCGGGCAGGCATCCGGACGCCGACCTCTTCGATCCGGAGCGCCACTAGGGTCGCACGCGACGAGAGCGCTGCGCCGGATCAGCCGCTAGCCCAGCGGGTCACCCGCCGATATAGGACATCTCGATCTTCTGGAGGCCCGCGGTCTCGCTGCTTCGAAGCTCGGAATAGCGATCCGTGCGGGCCGCCCAGACCTCGGTGATCGCCGCTGCCAGCTGCTCGTCCGTCGCGCCTGCCCGCAGCCGATCCCGAAGGTCGGCGCCGGCCGTCGCGAAGAGGCACGTGTAGACCTTCCCCTCCGCCGAGAGGCGCGCTCGCGTGCAGTCCTTGCAGAACGCCTGCGTGACCGAGGCGATGACGCCGATCTCGCCGCTCCCGTCGCGGTACCGCCAACGCTCCGCGACCTCGCCCGGGTAGTTCGGCCCGACCGGCTCGACCGGAAGCTCCGCGTCGATGAGCCTGACGATCTCCCGCGCCGGCACGACGTCGTCGAGGCGCCAGCCGTTCGTGTGTCCGACGTCCATGTACTCGATGAAGCGGAGGATGTGCCCGCGCTCGCGGAAGTACCGCGCCATGGGGACGATCGCGCTCTCGTTCAGGCCGCGGCGCACGACCATGTTGATCTTGACCGGCAGGCCGGCGCGCTCCGCTGCGCCGATCCCCTCGAGGACCTTCGCGACCGGGAAGTCGACGTCGTTCATGCACTTGAAGATCTCGTCGTCGAGCGCGTCAAGGCTCACCGTGACGCGGTCGAGTCCTGCGTCCCGCAGCGCCTGCGCCCGGTCGGCGAGGAGCGCGCCGTTGGTGGTCAAGGTGACCTCGAGGCCGTCGATCGTCTCGAGGTCGGCGATGAGGACCTCGAGCCCGCGGCGCATGAGCGGCTCGCCGCCGGTCAGCCGCACCTTGTTCGTGCCGAGGGACGCGAAGATCCGCGCGAGGCGGCCGAGCTCCTCGAAGGTGAGGAGCTGGTCCTTCGGCAGGAACTGGTACCCGCGCCCGTAGATCTCCTTCGGCATGCAGTACACGCAGCGGAAGTTGCAGCGGTCCGTGACCGAGATCCGCAGGTCGCGGAGCGGGCGCTGGAGGGCATCGAGGAGGGCTGTCATCTCCTGAAAGTATGAGGGCCCCGGCCTTGCGGCCGGGGCCCTCGTCGCTCAGATGGCTTGCGGGATCAGGGCCGGTCGATCGTGATGACCGGCGAGTTCCACGTCTCCGTGTGGGCCGGATCGGCCGCGTCGCCGAGGGCCTTCAGCACCGACATCCTGATCGTGTACTGGCCGTCTGCCAGAGCCACGACCCGGTTGCCTCGGGTGACCTGGCCATCCCAGGTGACCCAGAAGTAGCCGTTGTTCGCATTGCGGGCCATGTAGTCGAGGTCCCCGATCAGCCCGACCCGGGTCCCGGCGGCGTCGAACGCCTCGAGGCGGACGCGGCGGGCCTGGTGGTCGAGGTGGAAGACGACGTACGGCACGTCGCCGTCGGCGAGCGTGAACGTCATATCGGTCGCTGGGAGCGTGAACGGAACGTCAGAGGTCACGCCGCAGAACCGGGAGGTCCCCTTCTGGCCGATCGCGGGAAGCGCGACCGGGCAGGTGGTCGGCGTGATCACCTGGATCGACTGGTAGTCGCCGACGAAGCCGGCGTAGGGGACGCGGTAGGTCTGCCCGCCGCCCTGCGGGGTGAACACGAGGTAGCCACCGTACTGACCGCGCGTCGGCCCGGTGGCCGGCGTGATCGTCGCGTCGACGGTCGCGGTGCCGCCGGCAGGAACGGTCACGCTCGTGACCGGGATACCTGCCTGCGAGAAGGAGACGCCCGCGTTGCCGACGAACTGGCCCGGGGCGTTCGTGTTGCCACCTGTCGAGAGCGCGTTCACGCGCGAGAGGTCGTAGGTGACCGCGGTCGAGCCGGTGTTCGTCAGTGTGAGGGTGTTCGTCGAGGGGCCGGCCTGGCTCTCGCCGAGCGCGAGCTTGCCGGGCTCGATCGAGGTGGTCGCCAGGATCGAATCGTCGATGTCGAGCATGCCGGCGCCCTGCCGGTGGACGTTGTCGAGGAACCCGAGACCCGGGTTCCCGTTCCAGTTCTTCGGGTCGGCGCTGTTCTGCAGGATGGCGCGGACCGAGTTGGCGTTCGTTCCCGGCCGCGCCTGCAGGAGCAGGGCGACGCCGCCCGCCACGTGAGGCGAGGACATCGAGGTGCCGCTGATGGTCGCGTACGAGCCCTGTTCGACCGGCCACGTCGAACGGATGAGGCCGCCCGGCGCGCCGATGTCGGGCTTCAGCATGAGCTCGGCAGTGAGGCCGTACGAGCTGAACGAGGAGATGAGGC
>DASUCM010000113.1:0-12328 GCA_036276035.1 Candidatus Limnocylindria bacterium
GAGACCCGCGAGCGCCCCAGCGAGCGCGCGGCGTGCGACGTCGAGGCGCGCCTCGCGATCCGCGCCGAGCGCGTCGATCTTCGCGCGTACCGCGTCGACCGAATTGCCCGTCAGCGACTGCGTGGCGGCGTGGACCTCGCCTTCGGTCGTCCCGAGGAGCTCCACACCGCTGGCGGCAAGCGGACCGGTCGCGGGTCCGGCTCCACCGTCGAGCCCCGGCAGACCCGCTTTCGCGATCAGGCGCGAGAGGTCGTCGAAGACCTCGCGGCGGTCCTGCTCATCCGACGGCAGGCGGTTCACGAGGACGAGGAGCGGCAGGCCCCGCTCCTTCACGCGGCGCAGGACGTCCCAGGGGACCTGGTCCGCGTAGCGGGAGGCGGTCGTCACGAACACGCAGAGGTCGGCCGCCTCCACGAGCGCGTCCGCGAGCGCGCGGTTCGCGCGCTCGACGGAATCGATGTCGGGCGAGTCGACGAGCGCGACGCCGGGCCGCGCGCCATCCGTGACCAGGCGGCACACGGACCACACGCCGCGGAGCGGGCCTTCGGCGAGGAGCGGCGCATCCGCCTCCGTCGCGAGCACGATCGCGACGCGCGTCGTCGGCCGCAGGACGCCGGAGGGGCTCACCGCGGCGCCGGCGAGCGCGTTCATGAGGCTCGACTTCCCCGCCCCCGTCGGACCGAGCAGGACGATGACGAGCGGCGTGTCGAGGCTCGCGACGCGAGGGAGCACGTAGGTCGTCACGTGATCGCGGAGCTGCCGCGCGCGCTCGCGCGCGTCGGGCGTGTCCGACGGGAGCGACCAGCGGCGCTCGGCAAGCTCGCCGATGCGCGCGGCGCGGAGCGAGATGTCGGCCGGCGCGTCGGAGGTCATGCGGTGGTCAGGTGCAAGTAAAGGACCGCCGGCGATGGGCGGTCACCGATCGCCGAGGGGTCGCTTGACGCGAGCCTCTCCGGCCAGGCCATGCTCCTCGAGGCGCGCGATGAACAGCCGGTCTCCGAGCGTTTCGAGGCGCTCGCGCGCCCGAGCGATCGCTTCGGGATCGCCGCGGCGAAGCGCGAGCAGCGCGGCGGCACGTGCGCCGTCGGCGCCGAGATCGGCAGCGTCCAGGCGCGACACGGCCGCGGCGAGATCCCGATCGCTCCCGCGGATCGCGCGGGCGAGGGCGATGCGCTCGCTCAGGAGCGAGATCATGGGGGTCGTCGAGCGCTCCGCCGACCGCAGGACCGCTTCGTCGAGCATGAGCCCCTCCTCGAGGACGACGAACGCGATGATCTCGGCCTTGTACTCCGCACTGGCCCGCTCGTCGGCGAGGACGCCCGCCGCCCCTTCGGACGCGCCCGCGGCGAGGATCGCGTGCGTCGCGGCATAGGGGTGCCCCGGCGGGAGGGCCGCGACGTTCGCGCTAGATCCCGCCAGGCTCCGGTATGCCGCGAGCCGGGTGCCGTCGAGCCGAGCCCGCGCGACATGGATCGCGGCATAGATGCCGCGCAGCGAGAAGCGCGCAGACTCTGGCCGCCCCCGGTCCTCCCACCACGCGCGCATCAGATCGCAGAAGCGGAGCGCGTCGTCCCAGGAGCCGCACAGCCGCGCGCCGAGCGCGGCCCAGGCGTGGCCGTGGGTCGCCGCCTCCACCGGCTCCCCGGCGCGGAACGACGCCTGCTCCTCATCGGCGGCGCGGATCGCTTCGCGGTAGCGACCCGCCCAGACGAGGTCCCACACGATCACGTTCCAGGCATCCGCGCGCTCCAGGAGCGAGAGGCGGTCCGAGTGCCGGAGACGCTCTCGGGCGCACGCGATCGCCAGGTCGAACTCACCGCGTGAGCGATAAGTGGACCCGAGCGCGTCGAGGGCCTCGCTCAGCGCGTTCACGTCGCCGCGCGCGGCGAAGTGGTCCCGTGAGCGCTCGACGGCCATGATGGCCGCCCGCTGCCGGGCCTCGTCCGTCGCGCCGTGAAGCGCCCGGCTGGTCGCCTGGAACGAGTCGATGACGGCGAGCCTGGACTCCTCTTCCTCGTCCGGAGATGCCGCGAGGAGCGCGCGTGCCTGCGCGAGCATCTCCGCGAGCTCCGCCGGTGCGATCACCCGGCTGACCGAGCCTCCCCAGCGCGAATGCACCACGAGCTGCTTGCGCAGCAGACGGACACCCTGCAGCGCTTCACGCTGAGGCTCAGCGAGCGACTGCCACGACGCGAAGGCGGCCGCATAGGAGTCCGTCGCGACATCGCCCCACTCCGAGACGTCACCCATCAGCTCGTAGAGGCGCAGGTGCTCCGAGGCGGGCGCGAGCCGGATCGCGTCGCGTACGAGCTCGACCGCCTCGGCGCGCGCGCCCAGCGCCTTCGCCGCCACAGCGGCGCGCTCGAAGGCGGCGACCGCACGCTGCACGTCAAGACCCTCTGGCAGCCGGCCCCCGCCCGCGGCGGCCATCGCCTGGCGGTAGTGATAGGCGACGAGCTCGGCGTTCGTGTCGCCGGCTTCCGGCCGCTCGAGCCACTCGGCGAGGCGGAGGTGTCCGCGAAGGCGCTCCGCGCGGGGCAGCGTGGCGTAGGCGACCTCGCGGATGACGATGTGCGCGAACGTGTAGGTGCGCGGCGCCTGCGTCTCGATGAGCTGACGGTCGGTGAGCTCCTCGAGCACGTCGTCGATCTGCTGCCGCTCCATGTCCGGCAGGAGCACCGCAACCGCATCCGGCCGGAACGTCCGTCCCCCGATGGCGCCCTGCTGCAGCACGCGCCGCGCGGCGTCCGGCAACGTGTCGAGGCGCGCGAGGACGGTCGCGTGCACGGTGTCCGGGAGCAGGATCTCCCCGTCGTTCGCGCCCGCGGCACGCGAGTCGGCGTAGGCCCGCGCGAGCTCGCCGGCGAAGAAGGCGTTCCCGCCGGAGCGCTCGACGATGCGGTCGCGCAGGGCCTCCGGCGCGTCGGGCAGCAGGGCCCGCACGAGCGCCGTCGTCTCGTCGCCGGTGAGGGGCTCGAGGCCGAGCGCGCTGAAGTTGCGCCGGGCGGCTCCCCACTTCGGCCGCCGGTCGAGCAGCTCCGGGCGCCCGAGCGCGATCATGAGCAGCGGCGCGCGCGTCCGCGGCAGCGTGACGTGGTCGACGAGGTCCAGCAGGCTGTTGCTCGCCCAGTGGAGGTCCTCGAAGACGAGCACGAGCTTGCGTGTCGCCGCGATCGCCTCGATGAGCACCCGCCACGCGCCGAAGAACTCGTCCTGCGCCCGCTCCTCGACCTCGTCGCTGCTGCCGAGCGTCGCGGCGACGAGCGTCGCGATGCGGGCGGCGTCGGCAGGCTCATGGCCTGCCTCGCGGAGGACGTCCTGCATCCGCTGGAAGAGCAGCTCGTGCTCGCCCGTCCCAAGGAGGCCCGTCATGAGGCCGCGCAGCGGCAGGTAGGTCACCGCGGACCCGTAGGGCAGGCACTGCGCGATCGCGACGGCGGCCCGATCGGCGATCCCGGGCAGGCGCAGCAGGAACTCCTCGATCAGCCTGGACTTCCCGGTCCCTGCCGGTGCCGTGACGGACACGAGCTGCGGACGCTCTTCGCGGAACGCGCGGGTCGCCAGCAGCTCGAGCTGGGCGATGTCCGCGTCCCGGCCGACGAACGGCGTCGTCGCGCGCCGGACCCCCAGCGCCGTCGCCTGTGAGCGGGCGGCGAGCGGCGCGGCGCGCAGCCCGCCAGTCTTGCCCTTCGCCTCGATGGTGGTCACTGCGCCGAAGGTGAATGCCGCGGCCGCGTTGCGGGTGCGCTCCCCGACGAGGATCTCTCCCGGCCGGGCATGCTGCTGCAGACGTGCGGCGACGTTGACGGCGTCGCCGGTCACGAGGAAGTCGCCGGCCGCGCTGCCCCGGCTCCCGACGATCTCACCGGTGTTCACTCCCATGCGGAGCGTGAGCGCCGCCGTCAGCGGGTCCTCCGCGACCGCTTCGCGGAGCGCGAGCGCCGCGGCGAGAGCGCGATCCGCGTCGTCGCCGTGCGCTTGCGGCATCCCGAAGATGGCCATGACGGCGTCGCCGATGAACTTTTCGACCGTGCCGCCATGGGCCCCGACGACACCCTTCGCGATCTCGTAGTAGCGGCCGAGGACGGCGCGGACATCCTCGGGATCGTTGGAAGCGCCGAACGCCGTCGAATCAGCGACGTCGGCGAACAGCAGCGTGACGACGCGGCGCTCCTCGGGCATGCGGGGATTGTGCTCGTGCGGACGCGGCACCGAGTACCGGCCCGCGGCTACCGACCGAGGCGCGCGCGGAGTCCCGCATCGGTCGCGAGGCGGAGCGCTACGGCCGCAAGCACGTCGACGGCGAGGAGCGCCTGGCGGTGCGCGTAGTCGGTCGCCGATGCGTCGCGGAAGGCGTCCGAGTGCCCGGGCACCTTCTCCTCGCTCACCGGGAACGAGACGTAGTCGGCCGGCACGGCCTGCGACACGTTGCCGAAGTCGGTCGACGCGGCGACGAGGCCGCCCGTCACCGGCTCGAGGCCGTGCGCCTTCAGCTCGGTGGCGAGGAGGCCGGTCATCACCGGATGCGGCGCGGTCGGGGCGTAGAGGCGCATCTCGTCCTTGAACTCGACCTCGGTCCCGGTCTGCAGCGCGGCGCCGCGCGCGATGTCCTTGAACGTCGAGACCATCTCTCTGAGCACCTGCACGTCCTTGCTGCGGAGGCCGAAGAGCGCCTGCGCGTGGACCGGCACGACGTTGTACGCGGGACCGCCGCCGTCGGTGATGATCCCGTGGACGCGCGCGTCGTCGGGGAGATGCTGGCGCCAGCCGTCGACGCCGGTGAACAGGCGGATCACCGCGTTCAGCGCGTTCCGCCCCTTCTCCGGCGAGACAGCCGCGTGCGCCGCGACCCCGCGATACGTGACGCGCAGCGCGACGACGCCGAGGCTCGTCGTGCCGATCTCCCACCGCGGGTCGGACGAGGGGTGCGACGAGAGCGCCGCGATGGTCTGCGCGAACACGCCCGCATCGAGCAGGTCGAGCTTGCCGCCGCCGCGCTCCTCCGCCGGCGTGCCGATGAGCTCGATGCCGACCTCGAGCTGATCGCGGTGCTCGGCCGCGGAAAGGAACGCGCCGACGTTCGAGATCGCGATGAGGTTGTGGCCGCAGGCGTGCCCGATCTCCGGGAGCGCGTCGTACTCGGCGAGGAGCGCGACCGACGGTCCGGCAGGCCCGATCCGTGCGCGGAACGCGGTCTCGAGGCCGCCGAGGCGGCGCTCGACGGCGTGCCCGCGGCGCTCGAGGAGGGCCGCGATGCGCTCGACGGCGCGCCGCTCCTCGTAGGCGAGCTCTGGATCGGCGTGGATCTCGCGGGAGAGGGTGACGAGGTCGGAGGCGACGTCCGGGTCGGTCAAGGCACCGACAGTAGCGGCGACCTCGCCCTGGGATCGCGATGCGCGGTCGGCGGGCGACCGGGCACGCCGCTAGATCGCGAACTCCGCAGCGTGACGCACGCCACGTGTCTGCCCGTTCCGGGCCGGGTCGACGCGAAGCGTCGCGAGCGCCCCACACGCGGCGATCGCGGACACTGGGACCAGGTAGATCCTGTCGGTCTGGGGGCAGTACACACCGAATGCGTCGACCTGACCCCGATAGCCGACCCCTCGGGTGTTATGGCCGCTGACGCTGTACAGCCGAAACTCGATCCGCCCGTCGCGGAGGCGGCCCGTCTTGCACTGGACGCGAACGAACGTGCCATCCTCGTTGTCGATGACGAGGTCATACCGTGTCGCGGCGGAGACGGGTCGGAGAAGCTTTCGACCCGCGCGCACGAGCGCGGTCGCAACCTCCATCTCCGTCACGTCGCCGATCCGTGTGGTGTCCTTCAAACGCATCTCCCGACTACGTTCGGTCGCGCCTTGACCAAGCACGTCAGCGGGTGAGACGAGATGATACATCATGAGACAACGTGAGTCGATGAAGGATTGGGTCACGATCGACGAGGCGGTGCGGCGTTCCGGCATGTCGCGCGCGACGCTCTATCGCCTGATCGCCGCAGGCCGCGTCACGCGGGCGAAGCGCGCCGGCGACGCACGCGCCTATGTGAAGTTGAGCGACCTCGAGCGTGCACGAGCACTCCGGCCGACCCCCGCGCGGCCGAGGCGTCGCGACACCTGATAGGCGGTCGGGGCCAACGCCGGGCCGTCCTATAATCAGGGTGTCCAAGCAGACAAACGCGGAAGTAGCTCAGTTGGTAGAGCTCCAGCTTGCCAAGTTGGAGGTCGCGGGTTCGAGTCCCGTCTTCCGCTCAGGCAGCCACCGGGCCACGGTGGGCTCGCGGGAACGGGCGGACAATCCCATCGATGCCCGATCAGCCGAAGCGCGCTCGGCGCCTCGCGCCACGCTGGGTCGTTGTCGCGGCGTGGATGATCCACCGCGCGATCTATCGATTGAGCGAAGGCCGTAAGGGCCTCTGGCCCGCGAAGACGCCGACCTCGATGGCTATGCGGTCCGCATGACGCGACAGACTGCCGCGGTCGTCGCCGTCGGCGCTCTGGCCGCGATCCTCCTCGTCACCGCACTCTCCGTCTTCGTCCTGCGGCCTACTCCGTCAGGGACACCTGTCCCCCCGCCGGGCGCCGCCCTGCCGGCAGCCACGACGCCGGGCCCGACCGCGACCGTCCCCTCCTCCAACGCGAGCCCGACCGCGACGGGTACCGCGCCTGCCGCCAGCGCATCCGCCGGCCCTGCCCCGGTCCCGGACGACCGGTACGGCTACGTGTTCGTCGGCCAGGAGGGCAGCATCTCGGTGCGGCGCGAGCGCGACCCGGTCCCCATCTCGATGCAGGGCGCGACATCTCCCAGCCCCGGACCTGCGGCCTTCGAGCTGCGCGGTCTCTACCCCGCGGTCTCGAGCGATGGAAGGCGGATCGCCTACTGGCGCACCACCAACGACATCGCGACCGATCTGCGCGTGCTCGAGGTGGCGGACCCGAGGAGCGATCGCAGCGTCCTGACGGTCACCGCGCGGCGCGGAGGCGCCCTCGCGTGGTCGAACGATGGCCAGGGGCTCCTCGTCGCGACGTGCGGGCTTCAAGGGGTCGGGCCGTTCGGGGCGCCGTCGGAGTGCGACCTCGAGACGGTCGATCTCACGACGACGCCAGCGTCGGCGCGGCGGGCCGCTGAGCGGCTCGGAGGCGGTCGCGTGTTCCTGCCGATCGGCTGGGATCGCGCGGCGCAGGTCGCCGCGGCGGTCGTCACCGGCGAGGGCGGCTACGCGACGGAGTACGTCACGTGGCGCGGCAGGGCTGCGACACCCTTCGCGAGCGTGCAGATGCCGCGGCCGCTCGTCATCGCCGACCGGGTCCGCGCATCACCGGACGCGAAGCTCGTGCTCGCGCTCGAGGACAGCCTCACCGGTGTGCGCGTGTGGCCGCTCGAGGACGTCACGAAGGCGGAGTCCATCACGCACCCCTCGCGGATCCTCGCCGCGTTCTGGCGCCCCGGGGCGGCCGCACCATACGAGGTCATCTGGGTCGTCGGGGACCGGATCGAGCTCGTCGCGCACGCGCCCGGTCGTCCGCGTGTGGAGCCACCGACCGTGCTCTACACGGGGACCGGGAGCCTGGGCGTGACCGGGATCCGGCCGGATGGCTCGGCGATGCTCATCGCTGACAGCAGTGGGGGGCCGCCTCCGCCCTCGACCGGGGTCTTCCTCGTCCATGCCGGCACACGTCAGGCGGTGAAGCTCGCGACGACGACCGGCAGCGTGCACGCGCTCCCATACGGCGTGCTCCTGCGTTGAGCAGGCGACGCGCGTAACGACTTGCGACACGGCGAAAGAGCCGCATCTGGAGCAGGTCCGCTCCTACACTGACGCGTGACGGGCGGCCTCGGCGGTCGCCAGCAGTTGAGGGAGGAAGAACTTGCGCAGGATCACCGCATTCCTTGCTGTCGTTCTCTTCGCGTTCGCAGGCAACGTGTCCCCGGCCGTCGCCGTCACCGACGGCACGCCGGACGGCAACGGCCACCCGTACGTCGGTCTCATGGTCGCGCAGACCGCGAGCGGCCGACCGCTGTGGCGCTGCAGCGGCACGCTCATCTCGCCGACCGTCTTCCTGACGGCCGGCCACTGCACCGAGTCGCCCGCGGCCCACGTCGAGATCTGGTTCGCGGCTGATGTCGAGTCGGGCATCCCGCAGAACGGCTACCCGAACAAGGGCGACGTCGGCGGCACTCCGTACACGCACCCGCAGTACGACCCGAACGCGTTCTACCGCTACGACCTCGGCGTCGTCGTCCTCGACAAGGCGATCCGGATGAAGAAGTACGGCGCGCTCCCGAAGCTCGACCAGCTCGACGCGCTGAAGCCGGGCGCGAGCACGATCTTCACCGCGGTCGGCTACGGCCTCCAGGAGAGCTTCCCCGACGCTGCCTCCTGGCAGGAGAACAACGTCCGCGTCCGCATGGTCGCCTACCCGCACCTCGTGCAGATCAACGGCGGCCTCGTGGGCGACTTCTCGATCCTGCTCTCGAACAACGCGCACACCGGTGGCACCTGCTTCGGTGACTCGGGCGGGCCGAACTTCGTCGGCAGCTCGAACGTCGTCGGCGGCGTCACCTCGTTCGGCCTCAACGGCAACTGCGCCGGCACGGGCGGCGTCTACCGCGTCGACCGCGCCGACGACCTGAACTGGCTCTACAGCGCCTTCGGAGACCGTCTCTAGTCCACGCTCGCTGACCTCGCCCCGGGGCCGGACCGCAGGGTCTGGCCCCGGGGCGCGAGCCTCTCGTTGAACGGGGAGCTCCTTGTTCACGAGCTGTCCGCGAGCTTGCGAGCGCGAGCCAGGCGGTCAGTCCTGATCGCGGCCCCGTCGCACCACCAACATGCTCGCGGTGAAGCCGTGCAGGAAGTTGCGCTGCCCGACCGGCCCGAACTCCCCTGCGGCGAAGAAGCCCGCGACCGGCACGCTGCCGTAGGCCCTGCGCACGGCGCCGATGTCGTGCCCGGGCTGCCCGAAGAGCGCCTGACCGCGACCGTTGCACGAGAAGAGGAGCACGCCGGCGATGTCGTCGCCGTTCAGCTCGCGGTCGCGCTCGAGCACCACGCGCAGATCGGCGCGCGCAGACTCCGCGTCGCGCACCTGGAACTGCACGGTCTGCCCCACCTCGACCATGTCGCCGATGGCGATGGCGCCCGACGCGGGATCGATCCCGACGACGTTCCGCACGAGGAAGTCGCCCTGGCGCTGCTCGGGCTTCAGCTCGTCGATCGCCTGGCCGACGTGCAGCCCGCGCCGCATGAGCAGCTGGTCGCGCTCGGTCGCGCCCGCGAACATCTCCTCGACGCGCCGCATCGCGGGGACGCCGCCGAGCTCGAAGATGACGTTCTGCTCGCTGCGCGTCACGGCGTACGTCTCGCCCACCGGACGGCAGCCCTGCGAGACGAACGCATCCGCGCCGACGCCGGTGACGATCACCCCCACCGCGCCGTCGTGGAAGATGTCGTCGTCGAGATAGAGCGAGTTGCGGCCCGCCTCGAGACCCGCCGACGCCATCCCGCCGACGACCGGGACGCCGGGCGCGGCGTCGTTCAGATGGTCGAGCAGGAGGTCGGCCGGGAATGAGTAGCCGTCTGCGATGAGGACGAGCACGGGGTCGGACTCACCCGCCGGGATCTCGTCGAGGCCCTCGATGACGGCGTGCTCGTCCTCGCGCTGGAACGTGAGGCGGAACGGACGCACGACACCGCCCGGGAGCGCGGCGGCCCACACCGAGACGGCAGGGGCGTCCTCGACCTCCACGGACCCGCCGATGACCCCGCCGGCGAGGCAGCCGAGGACGACCCCGCCGCCGACGCGCTCGACGACGTGGTCGAGCATCGCGCGCTGCTCGGGCTCGAACTGCGGTGCGATGAACACGCAGACGAGGTCCGGGGTGTGCCCCTCGAGCGGGCCGAGCGCGCTGTCGAGCGCCGCGCGGACCGCGGTCAGGCCGTTCTGGTGAGAGGAGAGCCCGGCACCGACAAGGGGGGCGCGCGCCGCCGTGCGTGGATCGGCCATGACACGAATCTAGCGCGGGCTGTGCCGAGGGCCGGACTTGAACCGGCGACACCCGCCTCTTCAGGGCGGTGCTCTACCAGCTGAGCTACCTCGGCGCTGGGAACGTCATTGTACCGAGACACGTCGTCTGGAGGCGAGGCATCAGGGAGCCGACGCGCGGCGCGAGAGCCGCCACCGCGAGAGCCGTCACCGCGCTCGACACGATGCGGTCCGTCGCCGCGCCCGACCGGGCGACGCTCGCCGCGTTCGCGCTCGTCGTGCTCTTCTTCGGCGCGAACTGGATCGGCATGCGCTTCTCGAACCGCGAGCTTCCGCCGCTCTGGGGGGCGACGCTCCGCTTCATCGGGTGCGCCGCCATCGTCCACGCGATCGTGCTCGCCCGCGGCATCCCGTACCCGCGCGGCAGGATGCTCGCCGGCGCCATCGTGTTCGGGACGCTGGCCTTCGGCGTGAACTTCACGCTTGCCTATCCGGGGCTCGTCTACGTGCCCGCCGGGATGGGCTCGGTCTTCTACGCGACCGTGCCGCTCAGCACGCTGCTCATGGCGAACGCGCTCGGCCTCGAGCCGTTCCGCTTCCGCGCGCTCGCTGGTGCGCTCCTCGCGCTCGCCGGTGCCGCCGTCGTGTTCCGCGACCAGCTGTCGTTCGCGGTCCCCGCCGCCGCGATGGCGGCCGTGCTGCTCGCGTCGCTCGCGGACGCGGGAGCCGCGACGGCGATCAAGACGTTCCCGCGCGGTCAGCCGCTCGCGATGAACGCGGTCGCGATGACCGTCGGGCTCCTCTTCCTTCTAGTCGCCTCGACGATCGCGGGCGAGCCACGCGTGCTTCCGCAGCGCCTCGAGACGTGGCTCGCGCTCGTCTGGCTCGTCGGCGCGACGATCGCAGGGTTCGTGCTGCTCGTGTGGGTCCTCGGGCACTGGACGGTCTCGGCGACGGCGTACGTGCGCGTGCTGTCGCCGCTCGTCACGGTCGTGCTCGCGACGACGATCGCCGGCGAGTCGATCACGTCTGGGTTCCTCGTCGGCGGGGCGCTCGTCATCGCCGGCGTCTACGTGGGTGCGCTCTCGCGTCCGCGCGAGCCGGCGGCTGACGCGGTCCCGGAGCCCTGAGCGCGCGCGGCACCAGGCACGCGCACCTCAGCGACGGATGAGCACGTCCGGCCCGAAGAGCGCCGCGAGCTGGTGCCGCGCCATCGAGACCATGCCGGGGTTCGTGTCCAGGTAGTAGGGCAGGGCGATGACGGCGGTGGAGAGTGCCCAGCCGCGACCGCGCTCCCACGTTGCGTCGTCGACGCCGACCGCGTCGCGGAAGGTCCGACGCGCCTCCGCCGGCAGGAGGTTCCACGCCGGAAGCAGGTCGCACGCGGGGTCACCGACGCCGACGCCGCCCCAGTCGAGCACCGCGACGAGATGATCCGTCGCGAAGATCATGTTCCCCGGCGCGAGGTCACCGTGCACCCACACGGGCGCGCGATCCCACGCGGGCACGCGCAGCGCTTCTTCCCACGCTGCGCCGACGACCTCGACGTCGAGGATGCCCCGCAGCTGCTCGATCGACTCGCGGGTGCAGCGATCGCGGTCGGGGTCGCTGAGCGGCACGCCGCGGCCAGCGGGCGGCCCGCCGGCCGGGTCGATCAGGTGGAGGGCGCGAACGACTGCCGCGAGCTCGCGCGCCGTGCGGTGCGGATCGGCGAGCTCTCCGGCGATCGCGTTGTCACCATGGATCCACCGCCACACGCACCAGTGGAAGGGGTAGCCATGCGCCGGCTCGCCGCGCGCGACGCGTTCCGGCACGCGGACCGGCAGGCCCGAGGCCACGGCCGGGGCCCAGCGCTCTTCCCGTTCGAGATCGTGCGCCGACGCTTCATGCACCGGCAGGCGTACGACCAGGTCGTCGCCGAGACGGAAGAGCGCGTTGTCGGTGCCCCACGAGGGGACGCGCTCCAGCGACAGCCCGGACCACCGCGGGTGCTGGTCGGCGATGAGCTGCCGCACGAGGTCAGGGCCGACCTCGATCTCATCAGCGTGGATCCGCCGAGCACGCACGCGTCAATAGTGGTGAAAGCAGCGGTCGCCCTCGACTGCCTCCCGTTTCAGCGTCGCGCGGGGCCTTTGATCTTCGGCCGAGTTTTCCAGCGGGATCAGCGGATCGGACCACTAGCCAGGCTTGTCGAATACGCCCTGGATGAACACCGTGCGCCCGGCGTCGGTGTTGCGCCCGGAGTTACTCATCTTGACGGCTGCCTGTTCTCCCAGCACGAGATGCATTCCAAGCGGAGGAGGGGCGCTGGAGCCGCTCGCACCCGACGCTTGCGCCTTCGCCTGCTG
>DASUCM010000114.1:0-49077 GCA_036276035.1 Candidatus Limnocylindria bacterium
CGAGCATCGCGCCGCACGCGCACGAGTGGAGCGAGGCCGGAGCGTTCCCCCCGCCGCTCGTGAAGGAGATGGCCGCGCTCGGGCTCACCGGGCTGGCCGTGCCGGAGGAGTACGGCGGCGCGGGGCTCGACACGCTCACCATCGCGCTCGTCATGGAGGAGCTCGGCGCGGCGGACGGGTCCGTTGCTCTGACCGTCGCGGCGCACAACTCGCTCTGCATCGGCCACCTCCTCGTCGCCGCGAGCGAGGAGCAGAAGCGGCGGTGGCTCCCGCCGCTCGCGTCCGGGTCGCACCTCGGCGCCTGGGCGCTGACCGAGCCGTCCTCGGGATCGGACGCGATCGCGGCGAAGACCCGCGCCGTGCGCGATGGCGACCGCTACGTGCTCGACGGGCAGAAGCAGTTCATCACGAACGGCTCACTCGCCGGGTTCGCCGTCGTCATCGCGGCGAGCGAGCCCCGCAGGCTCTCCGCGTTCGGGATCGCGACCGGTACCCCCGGGTTCCGTGCGGGGAAGCGCGAGAAGAAGATGGGGCTCTGGGCCTCCGACACCGCGCAGCTCCTGCTCGAGGGCTGCAGGGTGCCGGCCTCCGACCGCATCGGCGAGGAGGGCACGGCCTTCGACGACGTGAAGAAGGTCCTCGACAAGGGCCGCATCGGGATCGGAGCGCTCGCGCTCGGGCTCGGACGCGCCTCTCTCGAGACCGCGACGAAGTACGCGAAGGAGCGGCGCCAGTTCGGCAAGCCGCTCAGTGACTTCCAGATGACGCGCTGGAAGCTCGCGCGCGCGCGCACGGAGCTCGAGGCGGGGCGGCTCCTCGTCCACCGCGCGGCGGCGCTCGCCGACGCGGGCCGTCCCTTCGGCACGCAGGCGTCGATGGCGAAGCTCCTCGCGACGGAGGCCGCGAGCCGGGCCGCGAACGACGCGCTGCAGATCCTCGGCGGTTACGGCTACCTGCGCGACTTCCCTGTCGAGCGGCACCTCCGCGACCTGCGGCTCATGGAGATCGGGGAGGGCACGAGCGAGGTCCAGCGCATCGTCATCGCGCGCTCCCTCCTGCGCGCCTCCTGAGTGCCGCGACCGGGTCCGCGACGCTAGTGGCATCCGCCGCGGAGCTGCTCGCGCGTGCGCGTGACGGCGACAAGCGCACCATCGCGCGGCTCCTCACGATCGTGGAGAACGACGAGCCGGACGCGGCGGAGGTCATGCGCGAGCTGTACCCGAAGACGGGCGCGGCGCAGGTCATCGGCGTCACCGGCCCGCCCGGCGGCGGGAAGAGCACGCTCGTCTCGCGCCTTGCCGGGGCGCACCGCGACCGGGGCGAGCGCGTCGCGGTCGTGGCGGTCGATCCGTCGAGCCCCTTCACCGGCGGCGCGATCCTCGGCGACCGCATCCGGATGCGCGAGCGCTTCCTCGACGACGGCCTCTTCATCCGCAGCATGGCGAGCCGCGGGCATTCGGGCGGCGTCGCGCGCGCGACGATGCGCGTCGTGCACGTCTTCGACGCGCTCGGCGTCTCGACCGTGATCGTCGAGACCGTGGGCGTCGGCCAGGAGGAGGTCGACGTCGTCCGGGTCGCGGACACCGTCTGCCTCGTCACGGTGCCGGGCCTCGGTGACGACATCCAGGCGATCAAGGCCGGCGTGCTCGAGATCGCCGACGTGCTCGTCGTGAACAAGGCCGACAAGCCGGGGGCGGACGAGACGGTCCGGGATCTCGCGATGATGCTCAGCCTGGGGACCCGCGGTGGCTCCGGACGCCAGCGCGGCCTCGAGCCCGGGGGTCCGGAGTGGAAGCCGCCGATCGTGCGGACGAGCGCCCTCGAGAACAGCGGCATCGACGAGCTCATGGCGGCGATCGCGAAGCACGCCGAGTGGGGCCGCGCGAACGGCGAGCGCGACCGGCGGCGGCGTGAGGCGGCTCGCGCGGAGGTCGAGACGCTCCTGCGCGAGACGCTCGTGCGCCAGGTGAAGGATCGCATCGGGCCGGGTGCGGTCGACGACGCTGTCGCACGCGTCGCCCATCGCGAGCTCGATCCGTACGCGGCCGTCGCGGAGCTACTGCGCTGATCGGGTCAGAGGGAGGACAGCGGTGACCGATGCTCCGCGCGACATGACGCCGGGCGAGCGGCTCGCCGAGCTGCGCGAACGCGCGAGGACCGGCGGCGGCACCGAGCGCATCGAGCAGCAGCACGCGAAGGGCAAGCTCACCGCGCGCGAGCGGCTCGATCTCCTCCTCGACGAAGGCACGTTCACCGAGCTCGACGCGTTCGCGATGGCGCGCCCGAGCGAGCTCACGAGCGAGGAGCAGCGTGTCCCCGGCGACGGCGTCGTGACCGGCTTCGGGCGCATCGACGGGCGTCTCGTCTACGTCTTCTCGCAGGACTTCACTGTGTTCGGCGGGTCCCTCGCGGAGGCCCACGCGGCGAAGATCGTGAAGGTGATGGATCACGCGCTGCGGAACGGCGCGCCGATCATCGGCCTGAACGACTCGGGCGGTGCGCGCATCCAGGAGGGCGTCGAGTCGCTCGCGGGCTACGCGGACATCTTCCTGCGGAATGTCCTGTGCAGCGGCGTGATCCCCCAGCTCTCCGCGATCATGGGCCCCTGCGCGGGCGGTGCGGTGTACTCGCCGGCGATCACGGACTTCGTCGCGATGGTCCGTGACACCTCGTACATGTTCGTCACCGGCCCGAACGTCGTGAAGGCGGTCACCCACGAGGACGTGACGCAGGAAGAGCTCGGCGGCGCGGACGTGCACGCGAGCAGGAGCGGCGTCGCGCACTTCGAGACCGACGACGAGGTGCAGTGCGCCCTCCTGCTGCGCCGCCTCGTCGCGTACCTGCCTTCGAACAACCTCGACGGCGCGCCTGAGATCGAGACCGACGATCCCGCCGATCGCGAGGATCCGGTCCTCGACACGATCGTGCCGGAGCAGGCCAGCAAGGCGTACGACATGAAGGAGGTCATCCGGCGGATCGTCGACTCAGGCGAGCTGCTGGAGGTGCACGAGCGCTGGGCGCAGAACATCATCTGCGCGTTCGCGCGCCTCGACGGTCGCACGGTCGGCGTCGTCGCGCAGCAGCCGATGGTGCTCGCCGGCGTCCTCGATATCGACGCGTCGGTCAAGGCGGCCCGGTTCGTGCGCTTCTGCGACGCGTTCAATATCCCGCTCGTCACGCTCGTCGATGTCCCGGGCTTCCTGCCAGGGATGCAGCAGGAGCATGGCGGGATCATCCGCAACGGCGCGAAGCTGCTGTACGCGTACGCCGAGGCGACCGTCCCGAAGCTCACGGTCATCACGCGCAAGGCCTACGGCGGCGCCTACGACGTCATGTCGAGCAAGCACATCCGCGGCGACTACAACGTCGCCTGGCCCGGCGCCGAGATCGCCGTGATGGGACCAGAGGGCGCCGTGAACATCCTCTACCGAGAGGAGCTCGCGAAGGCGAAGGATCCCGATGCGCGACGCGCGGAGCTCGTCGCGGAGTACACGCGGCGCTACGCGAATCCCTACATCGCCGCGGCGCGCGGGTTCCTCGACGACATCATCGAGCCGCGCACCACGCGCCCGCGGCTCATCGCGGCGCTCCACGCCCTCAGCGGCAAGCGCGACGCGAATCCGAAGAAGAAGCACGGGAACATGCCTCTATGAACAGGTGGGGTCGCCGGCGGTGACGGTGCGTGTGCCCGACCGTTCTTTTTTCCCAGCTTCTGCATCACGGTGGTGGTGACTCGTCGTCCTGCGATAACGAAGGTCCTCGTTGCGAATCGCGGCGAGATCGCGGTGCGCGTCATCCGGACGTGCCGCGACCTGGGGATCGCGACGGTCGCGGTGTACAGCGAGGCGGACGAGGGCGCGCTGCATGTGCGGCTCGCCGACGAGGCGTACCCCATCGGGAGCGCGGCGCCGGCTGAGAGCTACCTGCGCGCGGAGCGGCTCATCGCCGTCGCGACGCGCGCCGGGTGCGACGCGGTCCACCCCGGCTACGGCTTCCTCTCAGAGAACGCGGACTTCGCCGAGGCGGTCGCGGCGGCGGGGCTCACCTTCGTCGGCCCGCCCGCGTCCGTGCAGCGCGCGCTCGGCGAGAAGACGAGCGCGCGACGGCTCGCGAAGGCCGCCGGCGTGCCGATCGCCGAGGGGACGCTCGAGCCGGTCGAACAGGAGGCCGACGCACGGGCCATCGCGGAGCGCATCGGTTACCCGCTCCTCCTGAAGCCCGCGGGCGGCGGCGGCGGGAAGGGCATGCGCATCGTGCGCGGCCCCGACGAGCTCGCGTCGGCGTGGCGCGGAGCGACCGGCGAGGCCGTGACCGCGTTCGGGGCGCCGGCGCTGCTCGTCGAGCGCTACCTCGCGGGCGCGCGGCACATCGAGGTGCAGCTCATGGCCGACGACCACGGCTCGGTCGTCTGGCTCGGCGAGCGCGACTGCTCCATCCAGCGGCGCCACCAGAAGCTCGTCGAGGAGACGCCCGGGCCGTCCGTCGACGACGCGCTCCGCGCGCGCCTCGGCGAGGCCGCCGTGAGGATCGCGCGCGCCGCGGGGTACCGGAACGCCGGGACGGCCGAGTTCCTCGTCGCGGCCGACGGCGCCTTCGTCTTCCTCGAGGTGAACACGCGCCTGCAGGTCGAGCACCCGGTGACGGAGCTCGTCACCGGCCTCGATCTCGTTGCGCTGCAGCTCCGCGTCGCCGCCGGCGAGCCGCTGCCCTTCGCGCAGGACGCGGTCGCGCGCCGCGGCAGCGCGATCGAATGCCGCATCACGGCGGAGGACGCCTTCTCGGGATTCCTCCCGGCGGGCGGTCGCCTCGGCCTTGTGCGCTTCCCGTCCGGGCCCGGCGTCCGCGTCGACGCGGGCATCGAGACCGGGATGACCGTGCCGGACGAGTACGACCCGCTCCTCGCGAAGCTCATCGCATGGGGACCGACGCGCGCCGATGCGATCGCGCGGCTGCGTCGCGCGCTCCGCGAGACCGTGATCGCGGGGGTGGCGACGACGGTGCCGTTCCACCAGCACGTCGTCGCGGATCCCGAGTTCGTGGCCGGTCGCTACGACACCTCCTACGTCGAGACGCGCTGGGCGGGCCGGCGAGCCGACCTCGACGGCACCGCGCTCACCGCGGCCGCCGCGGTCGCCGTGCTCGCGGCGCGGTCCGCGCAGCGACGGGCCGGTCCGCGCGAGGGATCGGCCTGGCTCCGCAGCGCGCGCGAGGACGCGCTGCGGTGAGGTACGAGGTGCGGCTCGGCGAGCGCACGGTACGCCTCGAGCTCGCTCCGGACGGCACGGCGCTCGCGGACGATGTCGTGGTCGCGCTGCGGACGCATCGCCTCGGGCCGGATGCCTGGTCCGTCAGCGTCGGGCCGGCCACGCATGAGGTACACGTGCTCGGGCGGGACCCGCTACGGCTGTGGGTCGACGGCGTCGAGGTCCAGGCCACGGTCGCCGACGAGCGGGCGCTCGCGGCGACGGTCGCCGGCGGCGGCGCGCGCCCGGAGCGTCACGAGCTGCGGGCCCCGATGCCCGGGCTGCTGAAGGCGGTCCACGTGCGCGAGGGCGACACTGTCGAGCGTGGGGCGCCGCTCGTGACGCTCGAGGCGATGAAGATGGAGAACGAGCTGCGCGCGCCGCTCGCCGGGCGGGTGACGCGCGTCGCGCAGGCGCCCGGCGCGAAGGTGGACGGCGGGGCGCTCCTCGTGGTGCTCGCGCGCGAGTGAGACGCGCGCTCCGCGCGGCCGCGGCCGTCCTCGCGCTCACGCTCGCGTCGGTCGTCGTGATGCTCGCGATCATCGTGTACCGCCCGCACCCCGTCATCGACGCGGACCTGCGCCTGCTCGGGATGCACGAGCGCGGCGAGATCCTCCGTGACCGCTACGGCGTCCCGCACATCTTCGCCCGCAACGCGCACGACCTCTTCTTCATGCAGGGCTACGTGCTCGCGCAGGACCGGCTCTTCCAGATGGACCTCTACCGGCGCGCCGCCCATGGCCGGCTCTCGGAGGTGCTCGGCGAGGCGACGCTCGCCGCGGACAGGCTGACGCGCACGCTCTCGCTCACGCGCGGGGCGGAGCGTGACCTCGCTCTCCTCAGTGCCGAGGCGCGCAGCGCGGCGGACGCCTTCGCGGAGGGCGTGAACAAGTTCCTCGAGCAGCACGGCGAATCGCTGCCGCTCGAGTTCGTCATCCTCGGGTACCGTCCCGGCCCCTGGTCCGCGCTCGACTCGCTCGCGATCACGAAGCTGCAGGCCTACGACCAGGCGGTGAACTTCCAGACCGAGCTCGTGCGGCTGGGCGCCGCGCAGCGGCTCGGGCCGGAGGCGCTCCCCGTGCTCTTCCCCTCGAGCGAGCCCGTCGTCCGCGACGACGCGCCCGGGTGGGCTCGGATCTCCCGATCCGTCGCGGGTGGCACCGCGGTCGAGGGTGCGGACGTCCTCCGCGCGCTCATCGGCGACGACCGCGGCGGATCAGGCTCGAACTGCTGGGCCGTCGCGCCGCGGCGGAGCGCGTCGGGGAGCGCGCTCTTCGCCGGCGACCCGCACCTCGGCATCCGCAACCCCTCGATCTGGTACGAGCTCGGGCTCGAGGGCGCCGGCTACAACGTGGTGGGCTTCACGATCCCGGGCGTGCCGGGCGTGATCCTCGGCCACAACGAGCGGATCGCGTGGAGCCTGACCGTCGGCTACATCGACCAGCAGGACCTGTACGTCGAGCAGCAGGACCTGCGCGATCCGCGCCGCTTCCTATTCCGCGGCGCGAGCGAGGCCGCGGACGTCCGCCGCGAGGCCATCGTGGTGAAGGGAAGGACGGAGCCCGTCAGGCTCGACGTCGTCACGACCCGGCACGGTCCGATCATCACGCCGGTCCTGAAGGGTCAGGTGGCGCAGGTCGCGCTGCGGTGGACCGCGCTCGACGGGGGCCGCAACCTCGACGCCATCCTCGCGCTCGACCGCGCGCGCGACTGGGCGTCGTTCCGCGCCGCGACCGCGCTGCTCGAGGGTCCTGCCCTCGTCCTCTGCTACGCCGACGCGGACGGCCACGTGGGCTGGTCGCTCGGGGGCCGCATCCCGCTGCGCGCGTCGGACGACGACGGCCGGCTCCCGCTGCCCGGCTGGACGGGGGAGCACGAGTGGCAGGGCGCGGTGGACCCTGCAGAGTCGCCGTTCCTGCTCGATCCCGCGGAGGGCTTCGCGATGTCCTCGAACCAGCTCCAGTTCGCGTACCGCTGGCCCGCCGGCTCGCGCGACGAGTGGGACGGCGGCTTCCGGGCGGCGCGCGTCGTCGAGCTCCTCCGCGCCAGCCCGACCATCTCGGTCGCGGCGTCCCAGAGGATGCAGCCCGACGTGACCTCCGTCCCCGCGCGTCGCCTCCGCGAGGTGATCCTCGCGGCCGCGCCGCCATCGCCGCTGGCGGCGTCCGCGCAGCAGCTCGTCCGTGACTGGGACGGCGTGCTCGGGGTCGACTCCGCGGGCGCGGCCGTGTACGAGGCGTGGCAGCACCGCATGGTCGAGCGCGTCTTCAAGGAGAGGCTCGGCGAGCCGCTATTCCTCGACTGGGTGAACAACGCGCGGCCCTTCGTGGCGCTGCACCGCCTCGCGGGGCGGGCGGACGACCCCTGGTTCACCGATGTGGGGTCCGGCGCCCGGGGGCGCGACGCCCTCGCGGCGCTCGCCCTCGAGGACGCGGCGAAGGACCTTCGCGCGCGCCTCGGCGACCCCACGGCCTGGCGCTGGGGCGCCCTGCACCGGATCACGTTCGCCCACCCGCTCGGCTCCGCGGTCCCGTTCCTCGCGTTCGGGCCCTTCGAGCGGCCCGGGGACGACGACACCCTGAACGACGCTCCCTACGACTTCGCCGCGCCGTTCGCGATGAAGAACCACGCCTCGCTGCGGACGATCGTGGACTTCGCGGACGTCGACGGCGCCCTCTCGGTGATCTCCACCGGACAGTCCGGACAGCCCGGCGCCCGGCACTGGGGCGATCAGGTCGCGCTGTGGCTCGAGGGGCGGCTCAAGCCGATGCCGCTCTCGCGCTCGCGCATCGACGTCCTGGGCACCCTCGTCCTCCGCGCGCGCTGATGCCGTACGCGCGGCGAGGCCGCTCCATACCATCGACGTGATGCCCGAGCAGCGCCGCCCGCGCACGACCTACGGCGCCGAGGTCCCCGTCGCGCACGTGCCCGACGCGGAGTACGACGCCGCCGTGGCGCGCCTCGGCTATCCCGGCGAGGCCCCGTACACGCGCGGGATCCAGCCGACGATGTATCGCGGCCGGCTCTGGACGATGCGGCAGTACGCGGGCTTCGGCAGCGCCGCCGAGTCGAACGCGCGCTACCGCTACCTCCTGCAGCACGGGCAGACCGGGCTCTCGGTCGCCTTCGACCTCCCGACGCAGATGGGCTACGACGCGGACGACCCGCGCGTCGCGGGCGAGGTGGGGAAGGTCGGTGTGCCCATCTCGTCGCTCGAGGACCTCATCGCGCTGTTCGACGGCATCCCGCTCGGGACCGTGACCACGTCGATGACGATCAACGCGACCGCGGCGATCCTCCTCGCGATGTACGTCGCGGCCGCGAAGCGGCAGGGCGTCCCGCTCGCCGAGGTCGGGGGGACGACCCAGAACGACATCCTGAAGGAGTACATCGCGCGCGGCACGTACATCTTCCCGCCCCGCGGCTCGATGCGGCTCGTCACCGACGTCTTCGCGTACTGCGCCGAGCACCTGCCGCGCTGGAACGCGATCTCCATCTCCGGCTACCACATGCGCGAGGCCGGCGCCGACGCGGTGCAGGAGCTCGCCTTCACCTTCGCGAACGCGATCGCGTACGTCGACGCGGCGATCTCCGCGGGCCTGGCCGTCGACCGCTTCGCGGGACAGCTCTCCTTCTTCTTCGCGGCGAACTCGACGCTCGTCGAGGAGGTCGCGAAGTTCCGCGCGGCCCGGCGGATCTGGGAGCGCATCATGCGCGAGCGCTTCGGCGCGACAGATCGCAGCGCCCTCGCCCTGCGCTTCCACACCCAGACGATGGGCTCGACGCTCACCGCGCAGCAGCCTCGCAACAACATCGTGCGCACGGCGATCGAGGCGCTCGCGGCGGTGCTCGGCGGAACGCAGTCGCTGCACACGAACGCCTTCGACGAGGCGCTCGCGCTCCCCTCGGAGGAGTCGGCGCGCCTTGCGCTGCGCACGCAGCAGATCATCGCGGAGGAGTCGGGCGTCGCCGACACGATCGACCCCTTCGCGGGCGCGTACGCGGTCGAGCGGCTCACGGCGGACATCGAGCGGCTCGCCTGGGAGGAGCTCGGGCGCCTCGACGGTCTCGGTGGCGCGCTCGCCGCGATCGAACGCGGCTACCAGCAGCAGCAGATCGAGGACTCCGCGTACCGCTTCCAGCGCGAGGTCGAGGCGAAGGAGCGCCTCATCGTCGGCGTGAACGTCTTCACCGCGGAGGAGGAGCCCGTCGTCGAGACGCTCCGCGTCGACGAGCGCGCCGCCGAGGCGCAGCGCGCGCGGCTCGCTGCCCTGCGCGCCCGCCGCGACGGCGCGCGCGTCGCGCAGCTGCGCCGCGACCTCGTGACCGCGGCGCGCGGGAGCGCGAACCTCATGCCGCGGATCGTCGCCGCCGTCGAGGGCGACGTGACGCTCGGCGAGATCTGCGCGGACCTGCGCGGCGTCTTCGGCACCTACACGCCGCCCGGCCGCCCGGCATGAGGGTCGGCGCGCTCCACCACGTCGCCATCGCCGTGCCGAGCCTCGCCGAGGCCCTCTCCTTCTATACGGAGACCCTCGGCATGCGTGCGGGCACCGCGCACGACCTGCCGGGCCAGGCCGTCCGTGCCGTGTTCGTCGAGAGCGCGGGCAGCCGCCTCGAGCTCATCGAGCCGACCGACGCCGCGTCCGGCGTCGCCCGCTTCCTCGCCGAGCGCGGCCGCCCGACGCTCCATCACGTGTGCTACGAGGTGCCCGATCTCGAGGCCGCGCTGGCCGAGCTGTCGCGCGACGGGATCGAGCTCATCGATGCGGAGCCGCGCACGGGCCTCGACGGACGCGTCGCGTTCCTCCACCCGCGCGCGTCGGGTGGCGTCCTCATCGAGCTCATCGAGACGGCACGCGCCGAGGGCCGTCCCCGGTCCCCATACTCGATGCGGTGAGGCCCGAGATCGTCCTCTGCGTGGCGCGTGACAACGGCGACGTGGGCCGCCACGCCGCCCGGCTGCGGTACATCGCCGCGCTCGAGGGCGCGGGCGCCGAGGTCCGGGTCGTCGCCCCTGGAGACGCGATGCCCGACGGCTTCGCCGGCCTCTGCCTGGGTGGCGGCGAGGACCTCGAGTCGTGGCGCTACGGCGAGCCGGACACGCACGTCGAGAAGCCCGATCCGGAGCGCGACGAGCTCGAGCTCGCCATGGTGCGCCGGGCCGTTGCGCGTGACGTCCCGGTCCTCGGCATCTGCCGCGGCTTCCAGGTCCTGAACGTCGCGTTCGGCGGCAAGCTCGTGCAGCACGTGGACGGCCACCGGCCCATGGGTACCGAGGTCATCCGCCACGAGGTCACCGCCGCGCCGGGCTCGAAGCTCGCCGAGCTGTACGGCGAGGCGCCGTTCGCGGTGAACTCCCGGCATCACCAGGCGGTCACCGACGCCGTCCTCGCGCCCGGGCTGCGCGCGACCGCGTACGTCGGCGATCTCGTCGAGGCCTTCGAGGCGACGGCGCACCGCTACGTCGTCGGGGTCCAGTGGCATCCGGAGCGCGTCAAGGACGGGATCGACCACCCCGAGCGGATCTTCCGGAGCTTCGTCGGAGCGGTCGCCGCCCTCGCACCCGCACGGTGACCCTGAGCGCCCCGGCCTCGGCGACGGTGGACGTCGCGCACGAGGCCCGCGCGCGCCGCTGGTCCTACACCGCGGAGCCGCTCGCGCTCGCGGGCTCCGAGCTTCTCACCGGCCCCGCCGACGGCGCGACCGCGAGCGTCGGTCCGGGAGGCCGCGTCCGGGTCGTCGTGCTCGGGGCGCCGGACGGCACGATCGAGACCGCCGCGCGGCGCGCGTTCCTCGCCGCGGGGGCCGACCTCGCGCTCTGGCTCCGGTCGAACGACGGCTCGACGTTCGCGGAGCGCGCCGGCGTTCTCCGCCGCGCGCGGCCCGACCTCGTGGTCGTGCTCGGCGGCGACCCGCGGCACGCCGATGCCGTCCTTGGCCTCTGCGAGTCGCTGCGCGCCGGGTGTGCGGAGCAGACGCCGGTCCCTCGCGCCGTCGTGACGGGCGACGCACGCACGACCTCGAGGCTGCACGGTGCGCTCGCGGCGTTCGGGGTCGAGGTCCTTCCCGATGTGCGACGCGTCGAGGGCCAGGCGGCGCTCGTCGGACGCGTCCGTGAGTTCCGCAAGGGCACGCGTGCCGGGCTCGTGCTGCGCGACGAAGCGCTCGAAGCGCTCGCGCGCGCGCTCGCGCGCATCGCGGGAGCGCCCTCGCTCGTCGCCGACGTCGCGGGCGCGACGACCTCGCTCGTCGGCGCCACCGCCGAGGGCGTCGTCAGCGCGGCACACCTCAGCGGGATCGGCGTCGGGAGCGGGGCGGACAGCGTCGTCGGGCGCGGGGGACTCGACGCGGTGCGACGCTGGATCCCGCGGCCGATCGACGCGCCCGGACTCCTCGAGCGCGTGTTCAACCGCGCACGCTGGCCCGACGGCATCGCCGCGGACGGGCTTGCGCTCTCGCTCGAGATCGCGCTCGCGCACGAGGCGCTCGCGCACGCGTTCGGCGACGCGGCCGCCGCGGGACTGCCCGTCGCCCAGCTTCGCAGCGCGCCGGTCATCTGCGTCACCGGCCGCGCGGCCGACCTGCCGCGGCCCGCGCAGTCGCTCCTCGTCGCGGTCGACGCGGTACAGCCGACGGCGCTCTGCTCGGTCCTTCGCGACGAGGCCGACGCGCTCGTGGCGATCGGCGCGATCGCCGCGGCCGGGCTCGCCCCGCGGGGCGTGGACCGCGCCATCGGCACCCACCACCGCCCGCTCGCGCTCGTCGCGCCGTTCGAGCGCTCCGCGATCCTGCGCATCGTGAGCGGGGGCGTCCGGCGCGACGAGACGGTCGAGCGCGGCTCCTTCCGCATCATCGCCGCCGAAGGGACGGTGGAGCTCGTCGCGAAGGGGACGCCGCTCCGCGGGCGGGGCGTCGCCGGCCCGCTCGGCCTCGTCCTCGACGCGCGCGGCCGTCCGCTCGAGCTCCCGCTACGTGACGCCGAGCGGATCCCCGCGCTCGCCGCGTGGTTCGCGTCGGTCGGGGCGCTGTAGTGGGCTGGCGCTACGCGTTGTGGACCGTGGATCACCCGCTGCCGTTCGGCGCCACCGAGCGCGTCGGCCTGGGTGACCCCGTGCACGCCGGCGACATCGTCGCGTCGGGGTCGGTGCTCGGGGCCGCGACGAGCGTCCCGGGCGCTCGCCGGCTCGGCATCCCTGCCGGCGACCTCGCCATCGCGCGACGGGTCGCCACCGGCGCGGAGGTCGAGCGCGGCACCGTGCTCGCGCGGACCGGACGGCGCTTCGCGCGCAGCGCGGTCGCGCCGTTCGACGGGCGGCTCGTGCACGTGACCGCGGACGGCGACTTCCTCGTCGCGCCGGTCGTCGACCGCTGGGCCGTGCGCGCGACGCTCGACGGACAGGTCACGCGGTCTGACACGTCCGTCGTCACGATCGAGGGGACCGCGTGGTGCCTCCCCGGGCTCGCCGGCTACGGCCCCGACGCGGTCGGCGAGCTGACCCTCGCGGTCGACGCGCCGGTGGACGAGCTGGCGCCGACGCGCGTCGACGTCCGGCTGCGCGGCGCGATCCTCATCGGCGGCGCGCGCATGGCCGCCGAGGCGATCACGCGCGCGCACGCCTGCGGTGCCGCGGGCGTCGTCGCGGGCGCTGCTCCCGCCGGCGGGCTCCGCGTCGTCTACGGTGACGACGTGACCGCCGATGGGCTCCCGACGCGTGACGACCGCCCGACCGTGCTGTGCCTCATCGGATTCGGCACCGCGCCGCTGCCGAACGAGATCTTCCGCCCGCTCGTCGCGCTCGCGGGCTCGCGCGCGGCGATCCACACCGCGTCCGCGCGGCTGTTCGTCTTCGCGGCCGAGGATGCGATCACGCCAGGCGACCCTCCGGCCGTCCTGCTCGCGGACGACCACTCGGGCGTGCGGCCGCTCGACGCGCCGGCCGAGCTCGCGGGTGTCGTGCGATTCCCGAGCGAGGTCGAGACCGAGGCGCTCATGACCGCGGCCGGCCCCGTGCCGCTCGCGAACGTCCTCCCTTTCGACGCGCACCGTTAGTGGGCTGCCCCGGACACGTCCTGTCGTTCCATCGGCCCGGCACGGCCGGTCTCTGCGTCGCCTTCGTCCGCGTGCTCGGTCGAGCATCTGCGGATGCACTCCCTCGCGTGCTCCTCGGCTCCTTGATACCGGCCGCCCGTGCCGTGGACCGACAAGGCCGTGCCGGCGCAGCCCACTAGTGGCGCGCAAGAAGAGCGCCGCGAAGACGAAGGCGCGGCGCGATGCGGAGTTCGCGGCGCGCCAGCGGCGCGTGTCGCGGCTGCGCACCTGGGTCGGCGCGCTCGGGTTCGTCCCGCTCATCGCGTCGCTGCTCTGCACGAGCACGACGGGAGCGCTCCCCTTCTGCGCGATCCCGCGCGAGTGGTATCTCGCGCTCTGGGCCGGCATCTTCGGGACGTTCGTCGGACTTACCATCCGGCTCTACCGTGAGCGCCGCAAGTACCAGCGCGGCGAGGTGGTCTGACATCGACACGCTCGACCTCGTGAGCCACTCCTCGCTGCACACCGAGCGTCTCGGCGAGCGCCTCGGCCGCGCCGCGCGCGCCGGCGACGTGCTCGCGCTCTGGGGTGAGCTCGGCGCGGGGAAGACCGTCCTCGCGCGAGGTGTCGCGGCGGGTCTCGGCATCGACGCGGACGAGGTGACGAGCCCGACCTTCATCATCCTGCACGAGCACCCGAGCGGCCGGATGCCGCTCTTCCACCTCGACCTCTACCGCCTCGCACAGTCGGATCTCGGCACGACCGGCTGGGAGGAGGCGCTCGAGGGCGGCGGTGTCACCGTCATCGAGTGGCCCGACCGGGCGGGGGATCAGCTGCCCGAGGACCGGCTCGACGTGCGGCTCGAGCACATCGCGGAGTCGAAGCGGCGCGTCGTCCTCGAGGCGACCGGTCCGCGCTCGCGCGCGCTCATAGAAGGGATCCGCGGCGATGTTGCTGGCGCTTGACACCTCGACGACCTGGGCGTCCGTTGCGCTCTTCGATGGCCGCGACGTGCTCGCCGAGGAGACCTGGCACGCACAGCGCCGTCACGGCGACGAGCTCTTCCCGACGATCGAGCGGCTCCTCGTGCGCGCGGGCGTGACGCTCGCGGGCGTGTCGCGCGTCGCGGTCGCGACGGGGCCCGGCTCGTTCACCGGCCTGCGCGTCGCGATCGCGGCCGCGCAGGGTCTCGCGCGCGGCACGGGGGCGGCGCTCGTCGGCGTCTCGACGCTCGACGTCCTCGCGTACCCGCACGCCTCCTCGAAGGTGAGGACCTGCGCGCTCCTGCCGGCGGGCCGCACCGACTGGTACGCGGCGCTGTACCAGGAGCGCAACCGCAGATGGATGCGCCGGTCGCCGTTCCTTCTCGGCCCCCTCGAGGAGCTGTGCCGGCAGCTCGGGACGCACACGCTGTTCGTCGGCGAGCTCGACGACCGGGCCGAGGCGACGATCCGCGGGCTGCTCGGTGCGAACGCGCTCTTCGCGCCGCCCGCGTCCCGGATGCGCCGCGCCGGCTACCTCGCGGAGCTCGGCTGGCGCGAGCTCGACGAGACCCCGCAGACGAAGCTCGCCGAGATCGAGCCGATCTACGTCCGCCAGCCCGCGATCCGCGGCTCGTTCGCGCAGCCGTTCGCCCCGCCGCCGGCCGACGACCAGGCACTCGGCCTGCCGAAGAGGGGGACGTGATGGTCTCGACGGCCCCGGTGGTCATCCAGGACATGACGCTCGACGACATCGCGGGCGTGCAGGCCGTCGAGAACGCGTCGTTCCCGGTGCCGTGGCCGGCGAACGCCTTCAAGCACGAGCTCACGCAGAACCGGAACGCGCGCTACGTCGTCGCGCGCGACGGCGACCGGATCGTCGCGTATGCGGGCCTCTGGCTCATGGTCGACGAGGCGCACATCACGACGTTCGCGGTGCACCCGGACGCGCGCCGGCGGCGCATCGGCGAGCGCCTCCTGCAGCGGCTCTTCGAGATCGCGCACGAGATGAACGCCGAGTGGCTCACGCTCGAGGTGCGCGCGTCGAACCTCGCGGCGCAGAAGCTCTACGAGAAGTACGGCTTCCGCCGCGCCGGCGTGCGCCGCCGCTACTACTCGGACAACAACGAGGACGCGCTCATCATGTGGACGGAGCGCATCAGGGAGAAGAGCGTGCGCGACCGGCTCGCGAAGCTGCGCGAGGAGCTCGACTAGTGCGGATCCTCGCCATCGAGACCTCCTGCGACGAGACGGGCGTCGCGGTCGTCGAGGACGGACGCCGCATCCGCTCGAACGTGGTCGCCTCGCAGGCGGCGCACCAGGCGACGGGCGGGATCGTTCCCGAGGTCGCGGCGCGCGAGCACCTGCGCGCGCTCGATCCGATCACGCAGCAGGCCCTCCGCGACGCGGGCATGGAGCTGCGCGAGGTCGACGCGGTCGCGGCGACGGTCGGGCCCGGCCTCATCGGCGCGCTCCTCGTCGGCGCGAACTACGCGCGCGGGCTCGCGCTCGCCGCGGGCCTGCCGTTCGTCGGCGTGAACCACCTTGAGGGGCACGTGTACGCGAACTGGCTGTACGACACCGAGGACACCCCGCCCGAGCCCGAGCTCCCCGCGGTGGTGCTCGTCGTGAGCGGCGCGCACAGCGACCTCGTGCTCATGGAGGCGCACCGGCGCTTCCGCCTGCTCGGCCGCACCATCGACGACGCCGCCGGCGAGGCGTACGACAAGGTCGCGCGGCTCCTCGGTCTCGGGTTCCCGGGCGGACCGGAGATCGAGCGCAGCGCGCGGCAGGGCGACGCCGGCGCGCACCAGCTGCCGAAGGCCTGGCTGCCGGACCGCTACGACTTCTCCTTCTCCGGGCTGAAGACCGCGACCCTTCGCCTCGTGCGCTCGCTCGAGGCGAAGGGCGACGTGCCCGTCGCGGACGTCGCCGCGTCGTTCCAGCGCGCGATCAACGAGGCGCTCGCGGAGAAGGTCGCGCGCGCGGCCGCGGAGCACGGCGCGCGGACGGTGATGCTCGGCGGCGGCGTCGCCGCCAACGGGCCGCTCCGCGCGGAGATCCAGCGCCGCACGAACACGCCGCTCCGCGTCCCGCCGCCGCGCCTCTGCACGGACAACGGCGCGATGATCGGCGCGGCCGCGTACTTCTCGCTCCGTCACCGTACGGGCGAGATCCCGTCCATGGTGCGCTCGTCCATGCCCCTCGCTTGAGCCTCGCCGCCGCGCTCGACGACGCGCGCGCGCTCGCGAGAGGCCAGGGCGCGGAGCCGGAGGCCGTTCGCGAGCTGCTGCTGCGCGTCCTCGCCGCCGCGGCGGAGGAGCCGCGCGTGCTGCAGGAGCTCGAGGGCGTGGCCGCCGGGCGAGCGCTGCTGCGCTTCACCGACGCCCCGCTCGCGATCGAGTTCCAGGCCGGCGGGGGGCGCCTCCACGCGGAGCCGGCCGAGACGAGGGGGAAGGGACCGAAGGTCGACGCGACGAGCGCGACCTGGCTCGGGCTCCTCGGCGGGACGCTGAAGCCGTGGCTCGCGTTCACCCGCGGGCTCGTCGTCTGCCGCGCCGGCCTGACCGAGCTGCGGTGGCTGCAGCAGGTCGCCGAGCGCCTGCAGCGCGGGTATGAGCGCGGCGACGACGTGAAGAAGGTGGCGGGACCGTCATGACGGGCTGAGCGCCCGGGATGACGGAACCGTCATGCGGGCAAGGGCGCGCCCGCGTACGGTCGGTGGGCGCGGAGGCCGGGATGCGGCATCCGGGGAAAGTGGGATGCCGTGAACACCAGATCCAGGATCGTCCCGGGACCCCTCGCCACGCTCGCGATCTGCCTCGTGCTCATCGGCGCCTTCGCGCAGAGCGGCCTCCAGATGACCGCGGCCTCCGCCGAGAGCGGCGCGTCGATCAGCGCGGCGCCGCTCGCGGCACCGGTCGCCCAGTGCAACGACGACACCGCGAGCAACGTCGGCGGGCAGGGTGTCCGCTGCACCGTGACGGTCGCGAACTTCGTTACGAGCACCGGCGCCATCGACCCCCTGCGGCCCTCCACGGTCACCGTCACGCGGTGCGTCGGCGCGGCCGGGCCGGTCGCCGCCGGGGCCGGGACCTGCACCACGACCACCTCGACCTCGACCTCGCTCGTCGCCTCGATCACGCAGTGCAACGGCTCCGCGAACGGCGGCGGCGGCGTCCTCATCTGCACCGTCACGATGACGAACACCTTCGCGGGCGGTCCTGCCGCGACGCCGGCGACGGTCTATCAGTGCATCGGCTCGGTGATCACCGGGACCGGCGCGCCGGGGACCTGCACGCCCGCGAACACGCCGGGCATCGGCTCGGTGAGCGCCGCGACCGTCGGTCAGTGCAACGGCTCCGGCAACGGCGGCACGAGCGTCGGCTTCGTCTGCACTGTCGGATCGTCGACGATCTCCTCGACGCTCACCGTGCACGTCGACCAGTGCAACGGCTCGGCGAACGGCGGCGGCTCGCTGGTGAGCTGTTCGGCACAGGTGAATGCGATCGTCGAAGCGCAGGCGACCGCGACACCCGGACCGACGGCGACGGTCGCGCCCTCGGCCACGCCCGCGCCTGCGGCGGCCACCCCCGCGCCGGTATCGGCGACCCCGGCCCCCGCGACGGCAGCACCGGTCGCAGCCGCACCGGCACCGATCGCGAAGCTGCCTTCCACGAGCACGCAGGACCCCGACGGCGTGCCGGGCTGGGCGCTCGGCGCGATGCTCGCGCTGTTCCTCCTGCTCGCCGGCGTCGGACGCATGCGGCTCCGGCGTGCCGCCGCGAAGTGATCTTGGATCGCGCCGGCGACCGTCTCGTGCTCGAGGAGTTCCGTCTCGCCGACGGCGCGTCCCATCGCGCGGCGGATCTCGTGCTCGCTGCCACCGACCCGGAGGGCGTGCCGCTCCTCAGCAGCATCGCCGACGACCGCGATGTCGCGAGCGTGCGCTGCATCGCCGCGGGGGCGGCGGCGGAAGACGGGCGCCTCGACCACTCGACGTTCGAGCCGCTCGTGACCGGCTGGGCGCCGCTGCGCACGTACCGCCCCCGCGTCGCGGAGAGCTCGGTCGTGCGGCCAAGGAGCTACCACCTCGCGGTGACCGAGTCCGGGATCAACGACAGCGACCCCGCCCTCCTCGGCCGGGACCCGCGCCCGGGCGGGCCCAGCGAAGGCGATGTCCGCCCGATCGATCTCCTCTGGATCGGGATGCCCGACGACTCGCACGCCGGTCTGCTCGTCGTCCTCGGGGACGGCGGGGCCGGGCCCGGTGCGGCTGCGGCGTGGCCGCTCCCGCTCAGCGAAGCGCTCGGCGTGCGCATCTACCGGGGCAGCGCCCGCTCCTAGACTGGGAGCGATGGCCGAGGATCGGAGCTCACGGCCGGAGCCGCGCGCCGCGGACGGCGCGATGCGGGTGCTCGTCGTCGTCGACGATCCCGCGCTCGCGAACGTCATCGACCTCACGCTGCGGCACGGTCACTACTCGCGCCGGATCGCGACGGCGGTCGGCGACGCGCGCTCGGTGATCGCCGAATGGGGGCCGCATCTCCTGCTCGTCGACATCGACCTCGATGACCGGAAGGCGCTCGACCTCATCGACGAGGTCCGCGCCCTCGAGCGCGTCGCCGTCATCGCGCTCACGAGGCGCAGCGACCTGCGCGGGAAGATGGACGCCTTCGACCGTGGCGCCGACGACTACATCGGCGTCCCGTTCGTGCCGGACGACCTCGTCGCGCGGATGCACGCGGTCATCCGCCGCACGCACGGGGAGAGCAGGGCCATGGTCCCCCGCGTGCGCGTCGGCGACCTCGAGATCGACGTGCTGAACCGGAAGGTCTACGCCGGCGCGTCCGAGCTCCACCTCACCTCGCTCGAGCAGGCGCTCCTCTATCTCCTCGCGGCGAACGCGGGCACCGTCCTCACGCGGGAGAAGATCCTCGATGCGCTCTGGGGCACCGACTTCGTCGTCGAGAGCAACGTGGTCGACCGGCACGTCCGCTCCCTGCGGGCGAAGCTCCAGAACGACTGGCGGCGGCCCCGCTACATCGAGACCGTCCCGGGCGCCGGATACCGCTTCCTGCCGGAGAGAGACACCTAGGCATTTCCGGCCATTTCGTCATGACGGGACCGTCATGACACGGCCGGAGGTCACGCGCATCGTTCTCGCCATGACCCAGCAGCTCCCGGGTGCCGGCTCACCGCGGCCGACCGTCCTCGTCGTCGAGGACGACCCCGTCCTGCGCGGTCTCGTCGTGACCCTGCTCGCCGAGGCCGGCTACCGGACGGTCAGCATCGCCGAGCACGGGCGGATCGCGGCGGCCGTCGAGCGCTGGAAGCCGAGCTGCGTCCTGCTCGACGGAGAGCTCGACAGCGCCGGCGCCAGACGGTCGTGGGCCGACGCGCTCGCGATCCGCGCGGACCACCCGAGCCTGCCGGTGCTCCTCTTCACCGGGGATCGCGAGGTCATCGACGAGGCGCGCACGGGCACGTCGGAGCGCAGCCGCGCCGCGGCGTTCGCGGGCGTCGTCCGCAAGCCCTTCGCGATCGAGGAGCTCCTCGCGACGCTCGCGAACGTCGTCGACACGCCGCACCCGGCCTCCGCCCGCGAGGCTGCCGCCCTGATGGCGCCGGCCGCGGTCCAGGTGGAGGCCGAGTGGGGCGCCGATCTCTTCGCGACGGCGTTCCACGAGCTGCGATCCCCGCTCACCACGATCGGCGGTCAGATCCAGCGGGCCCGGCGCCTCATGCCGCTCGATCAGGAGCGCGCGGGGGAGGCGCTCGACCGCGCGCTCGCGCAGGTCGGCCGCATGAACCGGCTCATGACCGACGTCCTCGACCACGCCCGGCTCGAGACGAACGCGCTCACGCTCACGCTCACGACGCTCGACCTCGGCGCGCTCATCGCGGAGACGATCGGCCAGTACGACCACGCGCGGACCTCGCGCGTGCGATACGACCGACCCGCCACGCCGGTCGAGGTCCACGGCGATGCCGACCGGCTCCAGCAGATCCTCGCGAACCTTCTCGACAACGCGCTGAAGTACTCGGCGCCGGAGACGGCAGTCGAGGTCTGGCTGCGGATCGTCGGCGAGGAAGCGCAGGTGCGCATCGCCGACCACGGCGTCGGTGTGGCCGAGGGCGAGCGCGATCGCCTGTTCACGCCGTACTACCGCTCCTCGCGGACGACGGGCGTGCGCGGGACGGGCCTCGGCCTGAACATCAGCAGGCGGCTCGCGGAGCGGCACGGCGGGCGCCTCTGGCTCGAGACGACCGGGGACACGGGAAGCGTGTTCGCGCTGACGCTCCGGCTCGTGCGTCCGGACAGCATCAGCCTCTAGCGGCCGCGGGGCCGCCGGCCGTCAGGCGCAGTCGTCCGCGCGCACCGGCGCGCCCTCGTGCTGCGTGATCGCGTTCGCCGGCCGTTCCTGCGGCAGCGGCACGCTCAGGTACCAGCGCCAGCTCTCGCGCCAGATGTAGAAGGGCGGGCGCGCCTGGTTCCAGGTGACGCCGGCGCGGCGGAACCAGCGCTCGACGAGACCGTCGCGCTCCTGCACGACGGCACGGAGGTACGTGCTCCCGACGGGCTCGAGCCGGAGCACGCGCGCCGGGCGCAGCGCCGCGGCGCGGTCGGGCAGCGCAAAGCGCTCCCGCATGCACGCGGCGTACGCCTCGCGCGTCGGGTCGATCGTGAGCCCGTACCCGATGTGGTCGCGGACCGTGATCCGGTCGACGTGCAGGTCGAGGAGCGACTGCAGCTCGCCGCGCGTCCCCGGAGCGATCGCGTTCGGCGGGGGCGGGGGCTCGGCCGGCGCGAACGCGGAGACGACCGACGCGGCGACGAGCGCCAGCGCGAACGGGAGGCGCCACGCGCCCGTGCTCGCGAGCGGGTCGGGCCTGCGCCCCCAGGTGATGGCCACGTCACTAGTGTCCCGCGCCGGCGACTAGAGTCTCCACCGTGACAGAGGCCGAGCGCGCGCCACGTCCGGGCGCCGAGGGACAGGACGCGCCCGACGAGCGCAAGAAGGTGCACCGCGCGGAGACGAAGACGAAGACGCCGCTCGAGGCGAAGCGGCAGGGCCCGACGCTCGACGATGTCCGCAAGGACCCGCGCGTGCGCGTGTATATCCGGGCCGCGAACCAGCAGACCGGAGCGATCGGCTACACCGAGCACGGCGAGCGCCACGCGCAGACGAGCGCAGACGGCGCGCGCTTCATCCTGAAGGCGCTCGGGCACGAGCCCCGTCGTTGCGAGCTCGGCGCGATCGCCGCGTACCTCCACGATGTCGGCAACGCGATCACGCGCGACCGGCACGGGCAGACCGGCGCGCTCCTCGCGAAGGACATCCTCGAGGACCTGGGCTTCAACACCGAGGAGGTCGCGACGATCATGGGCGCGGTCGCCAACCACGAGGAGTCGGAGGGTGGCCTCCCGGTGAGCGCGGTGTCAGCGGCGGTCATCATCGCGGACAAGAGCGACGTGCACCGCAGCCGCGTGCGGAACCCCAAGACGACGACCTTCGACATCCACGACCGCGTCAACTACGCGGCGACGTCCGCGGAGATCAAGGTGAGCCGGAAAGAGAAGCTCATCACGCTCGAGCTCACCATCGACACCGAGGTCGCGCCGCTCATGGAGTACTTCGAGATCTTCCTCACCCGGATGATGCTCAGCCGCCGCGCGGCCGAGTTCCTCCGCTGCCGGTTCGCGCTCGTCATCAACAACACGCGGCTGCTGTAGGCCGCTTCCCCTAGACTCGCGCGTCTACACCCTCGCGTGGAGGACCGCATGCCCACCACGAGATCGCCCCGCCACGGCCGTCGCCGTGTGCGCAGTGCCGTCGCCGCAGGCGGCGTCGTCTACCGGCACGGCGCCGACGGGCTCGAGGTCGCGCTCGCCGGCCGCCTCTCGGACGGCACCTGGGTCTTCCCGAAGGGCACACCCGACGGCGAGGAGACGCTCGAGCAGACCGCGCTCCGCGAGGTGCGCGAGGAGACCGGGCTCGACGTCCGTGCGGTGAGCCCGCTCGGCCAGGTCGAGTACTGGTTCGCGGCCGGACCCGAGCGCGTGCGCAAGGCCGTCCACTTCTACCTCATGGAGCCGATCGGGGGCGACACCTCGCTCCACGACCACGAGTACGACGAGGTCCGCTGGGTCCCCGTCCAGGAGGCGCGCCGGATGCTCTCCTTCGAGACGTACCGCGACGTCCTCGATCGCGCGCTCGCGGCGATCGCCGCGTGACGGAGGGCCTCCGCCGCACGCCGCTGTATGACGAGCACGTCGCGCTCGGCGCGAAGCTCGTCCCGTTCGCGGGCTGGGAGATGCCCATCCAGTACCCGGCGGGGATCGTTGCCGAGCACCGCGCGGTGCGGCGCGACGCCGGGCTCTTCGACCTCTCGCACATGGGGGAGTTCTGGTTCCGCGGCGATGGGGCGCTCGCGGCCGTCGACCGCCTGGTCTCCAGCGACATCGCGGGCCTCGAGGTCGGCCAGGCGCGCTACGGCCTCCTCTGCAACGAGCGCGGCACGATCGTCGACGACGTCATCAGCTACCGGACCGCCGAGGACGAGGTGCTCATGGTCGTGAACGCGTCGAACGTGGAGAAGGACGCGGAGCACGTGCGGCGCTACCTGCCGCAGGACGTGCGGTTCGAGGACGCCTCGCTCGAGACCGCCCTCATCGCGGTCCAGGGTCCGCGCGCGTCGGTGATCCTCTCGTCCGTCACGGACCTCGAGGTCCGCGAGTCGTCGATCGAGGCGCTCCCGGCGTTCGGCGTCACGCGCGGCCGGGTCGGTGGCGTGCGCGCGACGATCGCGCGCACCGGCTACACCGGCGAGGACGGCTTCGAGGTCTTCGCGCCGTGGGATCGCTGCGCGAGTCCCTGGAATCGACTGCTCGCGGCGGGCGCGGCGATGGGCATCGCGCCCATCGGGCTCGGCGCCCGCGACACGCTGCGCCTCGAGGCGCGGTTCTCGCTGTACGGCAACGAGATCGACGAGACGACGGACCCGATCGAGGCCGGCCTCGGCTGGACCTGCAAGCTCGACAAGGACTTCGTCGGCCGCGACGCGATCGCGGCGGTGAAGGAGAGAGGCCCGGCGCGCAGGATCGTCGGGCTCACGGTGGAGGGCGGGGTGGCGCGGCACGGATACCCCGTCGTCGCCGGCGGCGAGGTCGTGGGGCAGGTGACGAGCGGCACGTACGGCCCGACCGTCGAGCGCAACATCGCCCTTGCCTATGTGCCGACCGCGCTCTCGAAGGTCGGCACGGCGCTCGGCGTGCGCATCCGCGACCGCGAGGCCGCCGCTACCGTAGTGAAGACGCCGTTCTACAAGAGGACTCAATGATCAGGCGAGGGAGGGCTTTGCCCGACCGAGCCGCAGGGCCCCCGGGAGCCGGCGCAGACGAAGTCAGCGCCGGGACCGGGGATAGAAGGAGTACGCAGTGACCAACATCCCCGACGACCTTCGCTACTCGAAGGAGCACGAGTGGGTGCGGACCGAGGGCGACATCGCCACGATCGGCATCACGCACTTCGCGCAGGACCAGCTCGGGGACGTCGTCTTCGTCGAGCTCCCTGAGAAGGGCGCCTCGGTGCGCCAGCACGCGAGCCTCGGCGTCGTCGAGTCGGTGAAGGCGGCCTCCGACGTGTACGCCCCGGTCTCGGGCGAGGTCGTCGAGCGGAACGTGAAGGTCATCGAGAGCCCCGAGCTCGTGAACTCCTCGCCGTACAAGGAGGGCTGGCTCGTGAAGGTGCGGATGAGCGACAAGGCCGAGCCGGCGAGCCTCCTCGACGCCGCCGCGTACCGCGAACACGTCGGCGACGTCGCTCACTAGCGTGTCCCGCAACCCGTACTCGCCGCACACGGACGCGGACCGCGCGGCGATGCTCGCCGCCATCGGCGTCCGCAGCGTCGACGAGCTCCTCGGCGCGATCCCCGCCGACGCGCGCGGGGCGCGGATGGGCGTGCCCGAGGGTATGACCGAGGCCGAGGTGACCGCGCACCTCGCCGCGATCGCCGCGCAGGACCGCCCGGCCGGAGCCGGGCCCTTCTTCCTCGGCGGGCCGGTGCAGCGGCGCTACATCCCCGCCGCCGTGCCGTCGCTCGCGCTGCGCGGCGAGTTCCTCACGGCCTACACGCCGTACCAGCCCGAGGTGAGCCAGGGCACGCTCCAGGCCATCTGGGAGTTCCAGTCGCTCGTCTGCGAGCTCTTCGCGCTCGACGTCGCGAACGCCTCCATGTACGAGGGCGGCACCGCGCTCGCGGAGGCCGCGTTCATGGCGGTCCGCGCGACGGGCCGGAAGAAGGTGGTCGTCGCGAGCGAGACCTTCTACCAGTTCAAGGACACGCTGCGCACGTACGCGCAGGGGCCCGACCTCGAGGTCGTCGAGGTGCCGACGTCCGAGCTCGCGGCGAACGCGGACGGCGCGGCGTGCCTCATCGTCCAGCATCCCGACGCGGCGGGCGGCCTCGTCGACGTGCGCGCGATCGCTGACGCCGCGCACGGCGCGGGCGCGCTCTGCGTGCAGGTCACGGAGCCGCACGCCTGCGCGGTGCTCGAGCCGCCGGGTGCGCTCGGCGCCGACATCGCCATCGCCGAGGGCCAGCCGCTCGGGATCCCGATGTCGTTCGGCGGCCCCTACCTCGGGATCCTCGCCTGTCGCGAGCCCCTCGTCCGCCAGATGCCCGGGCGCATCGTCGGAAGCACGCAGGACGCGCGCGGTGTGCGCGGGTTCGTGAACACGCTGCAGACCCGCGAGCAGCACATCCGCCGCGAGAAGGCGACCAGCAACATCTGCACGAACGAGGCGATCGCCGCGATCACCGCCGCCGTCTACCTCGCGCTGCTCGGGCCGCAGGGGCTGCGCGCCGCGGCGGCGCGCGGCGCGGCGCAGGCGCACGCGCTCGCGGAGCGCCTCGGCCGGATCCCCGGGTGCTCCGTCGCGTTCGACCGGCCGTTCCTCGACCGCTTCCCGCTGCGCACGCCGCCCGGCGACCTGCTCGACGCGCTCCTGGCGGACGGGATCGTCATCGGTCGCGGCCTGCGCGACGACCCGCAGCTCGCGGACACCTTCATCCTGCAGTGCACCGAGCTCACGACGGACGCTGACGTCGAGGCGCTCGCGGGCGCGCTCGAGCGCGCGCTCGCCGGACGGCGAGAGGCGGTGCGCGCATGACGCAGCCCTCCGTCCGCACGCAGGTCGTCCCCGACGTCGGTGCGAAGACCGGGTCGCCGGCGCTCGAGCCGCTCCTCTTCGAGCTCCACCGCGAGGGACGCTCCGGCCGCCACATCCGCGACGCGACGACCGACGCGGTCCCGGCGGCGTTCGCCCGCACGGCGCCGCTCGCGTTGCCCGAGCTCAGCGAGCTGCAGGTCGTCCGGCACTTCACGCATCTCTCGCAGCTGAACTACGCCGTCGACACGGGGTTCTACCCGCTCGGCTCCTGCACCATGAAGTACAACCCGAAGGTGAACGACCGTGCGGCCTCACTGCCCGGCTTCGCCGACCTTCACCCGCAACAGCCCGACGGGACGATCCAGGGCGCGCTCCGTCTCATGTACGAGCTGCAGGACATGCTGGCCGGCATCACCGGGATGGACGCGGTGACGCTGCAGCCCGCCGCCGGGGCGCACGCGGAGTTCACCGCGATCCTCATGTTCAAGGCCTACCACCACGCCCGCGGCGATACGAAGCGCCGGCGCGTCATCGTGCCCGACTCCGCGCACGGCACGAACCCCGCGTCCGCGGCGATGTGCGGCTTCGACGTGACGACCGTGCGGAGCGACGCGCGGGGGAACATCGACATCAAGGCGCTCGAGGACACCCTCGGCGACGACGTCGTCGGCCTCATGCTCACGAACCCGAACACGCTCGGACTCTTCGAGGAGCGCGTGCGCGAGGTCTGCGCCGCCGTGCACAAGGTCGGTGGTCTCGTCTACGGCGACGGCGCGAACATGAACGCGCTCATGGGCATCGCGCGGCCAGGCGACCTCGGCCTCGACTGCGTGCACATCAACCTGCACAAGACCTTCTCGACGCCGCACGGCGCGGGCGGCCCGGGCGCGGGACCGCTCTGCGTGAAGTCGGTGCTCGAGCCGTACCTGCCGTCGCCGCGTGTGAAGCGCAACGACGACGGGACCTACGCGCGCTCGCTCGACCACCCCGAGAGCGTCGGCCGCGTCCGCTCCTTCCTCGGCAGCTTCGGCGTCCTCGTGCGCGCATACACCTACATGCGCTCCCTCGGCGAGGAAGGCCTCGCGGAGGCGAGCCGCGACGCCATCCTTGCCGCGAACTACCTGCTCTCCCGCGTCCGCTCGAAGTACCAGGTCGCGTACGACCGCACGTGCATGCACGAGTTCGTGCTCACCGCGGCGAAGCAGAAGAAGCAGGGCGCGTCCGCGCTCGACATCGCGAAGGCGCTCATCGACGAGGGCTTCCACCCGCCGACCGTGTACTTCCCGCTCATCGTCGCCGAATCGATGATGATCGAGCCCACCGAGACCGAGCCGAAGGAGACGCTCGACGCCTTCGCCGACGCGCTGCTCCGCATCGCCGAGCGCATCGAGACGGAACCCGAGAAGGTCCGCGAGGCGCCGCTGCGCGCGCCGCTCCGTCGCCTCGACGAGGTCGGCGCCGCGCGCAGGCCGGTGCTCCGCTACCGGCGGTGACGACCGCCGCGCGGACACGCGTCGCGATGGTCATCCCGCACCACGGCACGGTCTGCGTCGGCGTCGCGGACCTGCGGGCCACACCCGATGGCTCCGCGGAGCGCGTCGACCAGGCGCACTTCGGCGAGCGGCTCACCGTACTCGGGGGACGCGACGGATGGGTCTACGTCCAGGGCGAGGATCACTACTTCGGCTGGATCCGCTCCGCCGATCTCCTGCAGGACACGACGGTCGTGCGCGGGCCCCACATCGTGACCTCGCTGTTCGCGGACGTGCACGAGCGGCCCGACGGCGGATCGGACGTCATCGCGCGCGTCCCGGTCGGGACACGGATCCACGAGACGGCGCGCGACGGGTGGCTCGAGGTCGGCCCGTTCCCTACCGCCCGGAGCGGGACGGGGTTCATCGCGGTGCGCGACGTCACAAGCGTTCTCGACCTCCCGCACCGGACACCGACCGGCCGCGAGCTCGTCGCCACCGCGCGGGCCTTCCTCGGCACGCCGTACCTGTGGGGTGGCACCAGCGGAGACGGGATCGACTGCTCCGGCTTCGTACAGCAGGTGTACCGTCTGAACGGTGTGGGGCTGGATCGCGATGCCGACCAGCAGGCGCTCGAGGGACGTCCCATCGACGCGCCCATCGCCGGTGACCTGCTCTTCTTCGGCGCGCCGGCCGTGACCCACGTCGCGCTCTCGCTCGGCGGCGACGAGTTCATCCACGCCCCGATGCGCGGCGGCGCGGTCGAGGAGCGGAGGACCGGTCCCGACCGCACGCCGGTCTCGATGCGGCGATACCTCCTCGAGGACGTCGTCGCCCCGGAGCAGCGTTAATGACACCGCGCCGCCTGCGCCTCGCCGGCGCCGACGTCGTGCCGGAGCGCCACGACGAGCGGACGGACCGCCAGCTCGTCGTCGCGACGCGCGCCGGCGAGGTGCGCGCCTTCGACGCGCTCTTCTACCGCTATCGCGACGGCATCTTCCGCCTCGGTCTCGCGATCACGAAGGACCCGTCGCACGCGGAGGAGATCGTCGTCGACACCTTCGCGCGGGCGTACCGCGCGATGGACCGGCTCGAGCCCGACGACTCGCTGCGGCCCTGGCTCTACCGCGTCGCGGTGAACCTCAGCTACAACCGCCAGCCGCGAAAGGGCATCACCTTCTCGACGCTCGAGGACGCGCTCGACGATGTCATGACGCCCGACGAGGGCTCGCCGCCCGCCGTCGCGGAGCGCGCGGAGGTGCGCGCCGTCGTGCTCGAGTGCGTCGACCGGCTCGGCCCGAAGCACAAGGTGGTCGTGGTCCTTCACTACCTGAACGGCCTGAACCTGGCGGAGATCGCCGAGATCGTCGGCTGCCCGGTCGGGACGGTGAAGTCCCGGCTGCACTACGCGCTCCGCAAGCTGCGAACGCATCTTTCGGCACATCCGGGCCTCTCCTTCGAACCGGGCGCGGTCAGCGGCGCTACCGGAGAGCGGATGGAACAGCACCGGTGAGCGCGAGCCGCCACGGCCTCCCGCTGGAGGAGCAGCTCGACCTCGACCGCCTCCTGGACGAGGCCTTCGCGCGCGGCCGCGCGCGGACCGCGCCGATCGGCGCCGCACGCGTGCGCGCGCGCGTCGCCTGGGACCGGCCGCGGCCGGCGAGCCCCGGCTGGCGGGGCATCGCGCTGCTCGGGCGCCTCAGCGAGGGCTCCCTCGCGCTCGGCATGACCGCGATCCTCTTCGTCGGAGCGCTCGGGGGCGTCACCGGGCAGACGGAGACGGTCCAGCCGGAGCGGGGCGGCGAGTTCGTCGTGCGCGTGAGCACTCCGCTCGACGAGTCGCGGTTCCTGCGCCTCCTGCGGATCGGCCGCACGGCGCCGGTCGCCGACAACGTCGACCCCGCGACGGCGCTCCCCGTGGTCGGCGACGACGACGGCGAGCAGCTCTCGGCCGTGGCGCAGCGCCAGGGCCTCCTCCGCTAGGGACGCCCGAGACCGGCCTGCCGGTCTCGGAAGGAGTCGCGCCGCCCGCGCACACTTCCCGCGTGCGTCCCCTCGCCGCCCTCCTCTCCCTGGCGGTCTGCGCGCTTGCCGCCTGCGCACCGGCGTCGCCCGCCCGGCGCGACGTCGTCATCGGGCTCGTCGGCGAGCCGCCGTCCATCCTTGCCGACCACCCGAGCGCGCGGATCCTCGCGGCAGCCGTCACCGAGACGCTGGTCGCACGCGACGCGACCGATGAGTTCGTGCCGCGCCTCGCCGAGTCGGTGCCGACGATCGGGAACGGCGGCCTCCTCGTGAGCTACGACGACGCGGCCGCGCCGGGCGGACGGCTCATCGCGACGTTCCGCATCAGGGCAGGAGCCCGCTGGCAGGACGGCCGCGCCATCACGGCCGACGACGTGCAGTTCGCCTGGGAGGAGGACCGTGCCGCGCCGCCCGGGAGCGAGCAGCGGCTCCTCGCGGAGCGCGTCGATCGCGTCGAGGTCGTCTCCGACCGGATCGTGCGGTTCATCTATGCAGCGAACGAGCGATGGGAGGGGTACCCCCTGGCGGCGCGCGCGATGCCACGGCATCTGCTCCTCGGCGCCTCGGCCGACGCGCGGGCGGCGTACGCGCGCAGTCCCGCGCACGCGGGACCGTTCGCGGTCGCGGCGTGGCTTCCGGGCTACGGCGTGACGCTCGCCGCGTTCCCGGAGTACGTGCTCGGGAAGCCGGGGCTCGGACGCATCGAGGTCCGCTTCTTCCGCGACCGCAGCGCGACCCTCGACGCCCTCGCGCGCGGCGAGATCGACGTCGCCCCGTCCCCCGCGCTCGAGGCCGACCTCGCCCGCGTGCTGGACCGGCTCGCGGACGGCACCGAGCGCGCGCGCCTCCTCACGTATTACACGGCGGCGGAGGCGATCGAGACGCTTCGGTTCGGGACGCGCTTCGGCGACCAGCGCGTCCGCAAGGCCATCGAGCTCACCATCGACCGCCAGGCGCTCGTCGACTCCGTCTTCGCGGGACGCGCCCGCGCTCCGCGCGCGTACCTCGTGCCGCCGGTGTGGGCCGCGCTCGACCTCGGCGCGCCGCCCCGCCCGGACCGCGAGCAGGCCCGCGCGCTGCTCGCCGCCGCCGGTTACACCTCGGGCAACTTCGGGATCCTCGAGCGCGGTGGCGAGCGGCTCATCCTCACCGTGCTCGTGGCGGAGGGCTCGGTCGCCCGCGCCGAGGCCGCGCAGATCGTTGCGGGCCAGATCGCGGCGGTCGGCATCGCGGCCGACGTGCGCGTGATGCCGCTTCGCGAGCTCGAGGCCCTCGTGTCGACCGGCGCGCACGACCTCGCCGTCGTCCCCGAGTTCGTTCACGATCCGCAGCTCGCGACCGGGCGCTATCTCGGTCGCGTCGGGCCATGGTTCGACGTGCTCGCGCTCGCCGCGCGGAGCGCCAGCGATCCGACGGAAGCGCGCGCCCTCTACGCGGAGCTGCAGCGGATGCATGTCGACGAGGTCGCGAGCATTCCCCTTTATCAGTACCTCGCGGTCGATGTCGCGCCGCGGGCCCTCAGCGGCGTCCGGCCGACGCCGCACCTCGCGCCGCTCACGTGGAATGCCGCCGAGTGGCGCTTTGCCTCGCCCTGAACCCATCGGCCCTGGTCCGGGTACAGGTGGGTGAAAAGCGGACGTCGGCTCGGTCCCACCTGTCCCGAAATTGACGCTGCCGAGCGGGCGCCCGCAGAATGACGAGGTCAGCCGGCGTGCGCTGAGGGGCACGCAGGCGTACCCCGCCCGCGGGCCCAGCGAATTCGCGGATCCCAAAAACTGGAGGGAGCGCATGACTCAGCGCCGCAGCGGTCTATCCCTGTTGGCCATGCTCGTGGTCTTCGCCATGCTCGTCTCGGCATGCCAGAGCACGCCACCGGGTGGCACGCCCCAGACCGGGGCAGACGCACCCGATCCGAACGGTGAGCTCATCACCAACACCGGCTCCGAGCCGGACACGATCGATCCGCAGAAGGAGTCCTTCGTCAACGAGGTCGCCCAGACGATGATGGTCTTCGAGGGCCTCATGACCCTCGACGCGAAGACCCTCAAGGCGATCCCCGGTGCCGCGGCCAAGGACCCGGACGTGTCGTCCGATGGCATGAAGTACACCTACACGCTGCGCGACGGTCTCAAGTACTCGGACGGCAAGGCCGTCACCGCCGCCGACTTCGCCTACGGCTTCACCCGTCTTTGCGACCCGGCCGTCGCCGGTGCGTACGCCTTCACCGGCTACGTCATCGTCGGCTGCGAGGCCTGGAACCACATGGACCCGGCGAAGGACACGCCTGCCGCGCTGAAGGCCGCGCAGGACAAGCTCGGCATCAAGGTCGTGAACGACAAGACCATCGAGTTCACGCTCATCGAGCCCGCCCCGTACTTCAACTCGATCGCCGCCACGTGGGTCGGTGTGCCGACCCGCAAGGACATGGTCGAGAAGGGCGGCGACAAGTGGACGGAGCCCGCCACCTTCATCGGGAACGGCCCGTTCAAGATGACCGAGTGGAAGCACAACGAGAAGTTCGTCTTCGAGCGCAACGACAACTACCGCAGCCCGGCGAAGCTGAAGAAGTGGACCAAGGTCATGATCAACGAGTCCGCTGTCTCCTTCGCCGCGTACCGCAACAACGAGCTCGACACCGGCCCCGTGAACGCGGAGCTCCTCCGCACGATCGAGGCTGACCCGGCCCTCAAGAGCCAGGTCATCGACGTCCCCGGCTCGTGCACGACCTACTACGGCTTCAACACGGCCCGCGCGCCGTTCACGGACGCGAAGGTCCGCCTTGCGTTCGCGAAGTCGTTCGACCGCGAGGCCTTCGTGCGCGACGTCCAGAAGATCGGCAAGGCCGCCTACTCCTTCATCCCGCCGGGCCGCCCGGGCCACGACGAGGGTGACCAGGAGCAGAAGTTCGACGCGACGGCAGCGAAGGCGCTGCTCGCCTCGTCGACCTTCGCCGGCAAGCCCGAGCTGAACACCATCAAGCTCACCTACCGCACTTCCGCTACGAACAAGACCCGCGTCGAGTGGGTCCAGCAGCAGTGGAAGACGAACCTCGGTCTGGACCTGGCGCTCGACCCGGTCGACGCCACGACCTTCAGCCAGCTCGTGAAGAGCCCGGCGACGACGCCGCAGTTCTTCCTCCTCGGCTGGTGCGAGGACTATCCCGACCCGCAGGACTGGCTCACGACGGTGTTCCACTCCAGCTCGACCGTCACGCGCACCGGCTACAAGAACCCCGAGTTCGACAAGCTGACCCGTGACGCCGACAAGGAGAAGGACCCCACCAAGCGCGCCCAGATGTACCAGCAGGCGTCCCGCATCCTGTCGAAGGACGCACCGGTCGCCTTCCTTCTCTGGTCCGCCACCAAGTACCTGCGCAAGCCGTGGGTCAAGGGTGTGACCGACTCGTCGCTCGACTTCGAGATGGGCATCTTCAAGATCAACGAGATCTACGTCACGAAGAAGGGCTAACGAGCTCCCTCGCGAAGCAACGCACAGAGGGCCGGTCCGCAAGGACCGGCCCTCTTCTTTTTCGACTTCCTCAGAGGGCCGCTTGAGCACCGTTCGGTGTGTGTTGCTTCGCAGGTCGCCGTTCAAAGGGACAAGAGCACAGCGGTGACAGAGCGGGTGGGGGCGCGTCGCAGCGGCGGGTCAGCGCCGGCCGCAGCCGGCGCTGTGCGCGCTCACGTGTTGCGCTCGTGATCGTGGAAGAAGCCCGCCGCCAGACGCGACCCCCCACCCGCTCCACGACTCGCTGTGAGCTGTCCGCTGAACGGACGTAACTGTGTAGCGGTATACACTCCGAACGGTGCTCAAGTACACGGTCCGGCGTCTTTTGCTGCTCATTCCCACGCTCTTTTTCGTCGCGCTGATCGTGTTCGTGCTCTCGCGCGCGGCCCCCGGATCACCCTTTGACCGGAACCAGGACAAGCCGCTGCCGGCCGCCGCGATCGAGCGCCTGAACCGGCACTACGGCATCGACAAGCCGCTCCACGAGCAGTTCGTGATGTACATCGTGAATGCCGCGAAGTTCGACTTCGGGACCAGCCTCGTCCGCGACAGGCCGGTCGCCGACATCATCGGCCAGGGCTTCCCGACGAGCGCGCAGCTTGGCATCCAGGCGCTGCTCCTCGCGCTGGCGATCTCGCTGCCGCTGGGCACGATCAGCGCGCTGAAGCAGAACTCCGCGATCGACTACGGGAGCTTGTTCCTCGCGACGATCGGGACGTCGGTCCCGAACTTCGTGATCGCGATCTTCGCGATCTTCATCTTCGCCGTGAACCTGCACCTCGTCCCCATCGTGGGCTGGGGAACGCCGAAGCACATGATCCTGCCGACCTTGATCCTGTCGCTCGGCGCCGCGGCGTTCCTCACGCGCATCACCCGGGCGAGCATGCTCGAGGCGATCCACCAGGACTACGTGCGCACGGCGCGGAGCAAGGGCCTCCGCGAGCAGGTCGTCGTCATCACGCACGTGATGAAGAACGCGCTCATCCCGGTCGCGACGATCGTCGGGCCGGCGACCGCGGCACTCGTGACGGGCTCGTTCATCATCGAGTTCATGTTCAGCGTCCCTGGCATCGGGAGGCTGTTCGTCACGAGCATCAACCAGCGCGACTACCCGGTGATCATGGGCGTGTACCTCCTGTACGCGTTCATCATCTCGGTCGCGAACCTCACCGTTGACCTCGTGTACGGCATGCTCGACCCGCGCATCAAGGTCGGGAAATGAGCGAGGCGCGGCGCTAGATGGCGACGATCACGGCGCGGCCGCAGACCGCCGCCGAGCTGAACATCCTCCACCGCAAGCAGCGCTCGCTGTGGATGGATGCCTGGCACCGCCTCACCCGCAACCGGATGGCGATGGCGGGCCTCGTCGTCGTCGTGTTCGCCATGCTCGTCGCGGCGTTCGCGCCGATGATCGCGCCGAGGGACCCGACCGCCCAGAACAGCGCGCTGGCGCTCGCGGATCCGTTCTGGGTGGACTCGCAGTACCGCAACCCGGACTACCCGCTCGGGAGCGACCAGCTCGGCCGGGACATCCTCAGCCGGCTCATCTACTCGGCGCGAGTGAGCATGCTCGTCGGGTTCGTGCCGGTGTCCATCATCTTCGTCATGGGCGTGACCATCGGCATGTACGCCGCGTTCCACGGCGGCTGGATCGACAACGCGCTCATGCGGCTCACCGACGTCATGTACGCGTTCCCTGACCTGCTCTTCCTCATCATCATCTTCGCCACGCTGCGCAACACCTGGGCCGGTGACCTGATGGGCGGCCTGGTCCTCATGTTCGTCGGAATCGCGATCGTGAACTGGGTGGGCATGGCCCGGCTGGTCCGCGGTCAGGTCCTCTCGCTGAAGGAGAAGGAGTTCGTCGAGGCCGCGCGGGCGACCGGCGCCCGGCCGGGGCGGATCATGCTGAAGCACCTCTTCCCGAACGCGCTCGCGCCGGTCATCGTGTCCCTCGCGTTCGCGATCCCGAGCGCCATGCTCGCGGAGGCGACCCTGTCCTTCCTCGGGTTCGGCGTGAAGCCGCCGACCGCGACCTGGGGCGTGATGATCAACGAGGGCTTCGTGCTCGTGACCTCCACGCCCTGGCCGGTCCTGCTGCCCGCCTTCTGCATCGCCATCGTCATGCTCGCGTTCACCGCCCTCGGGGACGGCCTCCGCGATGCGCTCGACCCCCGGATGAAGCTCTGAGCGACGCGACCTCCAGCGGGGGATTGGCTAGACTCCGCGCTCGTCCGTCAACGGCGTACCAGGTGAGGGGGAGGACGACTGTTGCCTGAGCTGCTCGAGGTCAAGGACCTCCACACGCAGTTCTTCACGCGCGACGGCGTGGTGCGCGCCGTCGACGGCGTCTCGTTCCAGCTGAGCGCCGGCGAGACACTCGGCATCGTGGGCGAGTCGGGCTGCGGCAAGTCGGTGACTGCGCTCTCGCTCATGCGCCTCATCCCTCAGCCGCCGGGCAAGATCACGCAGGGCTCGATCACCTTCGACGGCCAGGACGTCCTGAAGATGGACGACGACGAGGTCCGCGGCATCCGCGGCAACAACATCGCGATGATCTTCCAGGACCCCATGACCAGCCTGAACCCCGTCCTCACCATCAGCCGTCAGATCAGCGAGGCGCTCGAGCTCCACCTGAAGATGGACCGCGCCGAGGCGCGCAAGCGGACCATCGAGCTGCTCGAGCTCGTCGGCATCCCGAGCGCCAAGAAGCGCCTGGACGACTACCCGCACCAGTTCTCGGGCGGCATGCGCCAGCGCGTGATGATCGCGATGGCGCTGTCGTGCAACCCGAAGCTCATCCTCGCGGACGAGCCGACGACCGCGCTCGACGTCACCATCCAGGCCCAGATCCTCGAGCTCCTGCGCGGCCTCGCGAAGGAGTTCCGGACGGCGTTCATCCTCATCACCCACGACCTCGGCGTCGTCGCCGGGATGACCCAGCGCATCCACGTCATGTACGGCGGCAAGATCGTGGAGAAGGCCGACACGGCGGAGCTCTTCGCGAACCCGAAGATGCCGTACACCTGGGGCCTGCTGCGCTCGATCCCGCGCCTGGACGAGTCGCGCAAGGCGAAGCTGCTGCCGATCGAGGGGCTGCCGCCGGACCTCATCGCGCCGCCTCCCGGCTGCCGCTTCGAGCCGCGCTGCCAGTACCGCCGCGACATCTGCCACGAGCGCGAGCCGGAGCTCATCACCGTGCCGAAGGCCAAGCCCGACCACGAGGCGCGCTGCTGGGGCACCCAGAACGTGCCGGGCGGCGGCTGGCTCGTGGACACCGACTGGCGGCGCGACGTCGGCGACGTCGCGAAGATCGAGGCGATCAAGGAGCAGATCGCCGATCTGCCGCCAGAGGTGAAGCGCGCGGAAGACACCGACGGAGAGGTGAAGCCGTGACCATGACGCCGGCGGCGCCGGACAAGGACGCCTTCATCGAGCGCGGCCGCTCGACCGCGGCCTTCGACAGCGGGCGCAACCTGCTCGAGGTCGCCGCGCTGAAGATGCACTTCCCGCTGACGCAAGGGATCATCTTCCAGCGTCAGGTCGGCGCGGTACGCGCCGTCGACGGCATCGACTTCTTCGTCGAGAAGGGGGAGACGCTCGGACTGGTCGGCGAGTCCGGCTGCGGCAAGTCGACGACCGGACGGGCCATCCTCCAGCTGTACAAGCCGACGGCGGGCTCGGTGAAGTTCGACGGCACCGAGCTCACGACGCTCGGCGGCGAGCAGATGCGCCGGATGCGCCGCCGGATGCAGATGATCTTCCAGGACCCCTACGCCTCGCTGAACCCGCGGATGACCGTCGGCAACATCATCGGCGAGCCGCTCGAGGTCCACCACCTCGCGGCCGGCAAGGCGAAGACGGAGCGGGTCCAGGAGCTCCTCAAGGTCGTCGGCCTGAACCCGTACTTCACCAACCGCTACCCGCACGAGTTCTCGGGCGGCCAGCGCCAGCGCATCGGTATCGCCCGGGCCCTCGCGGTCGAGCCCGACTTCATCGTCTGCGACGAGCCGATCTCGGCGCTCGACGTCTCCATCCAGGCGCAGGTCATCAACCTCCTGGAGGAGCTCCAGGACAAGTTCAAGCTGACCTACCTGTTCATCGCCCACGACCTCTCGGTGGTCCGTCACATCTCCGACCGTGTCGCCGTGATGTATCTCGGCAAGGTCGTCGAGCTGGCCGACCGGATCGACCTCTACGACCGCCCGCTGCACCCCTATACCCAGGCGCTCCTCTCGGCGGTGCCCATCCCCGACCCGGCGGTCGAAGGCAAGCGGAAGCGGATCATCCTCACCGGCGACGTGCCGAGCCCGGTCAACCCGCCGACCGGCTGCCGGTTCCACACCCGCTGCTGGAAGGCCCAGCAGATCTGCTCCGAGGTCGACCCCGAGTTCATCGAGCACGCCCCCCGGCACTGGGCGGCCTGCCACTTCCCGGGGGCCTAGCCGGCCGGCTGAACGTCCCGAAGCGAGCGCCGGTATCGAGAGAGAAGGCCGGAAAAGCCCCTGCCGGGGCGCTTTCGTCCTTAGAATCCGCGGACACGTACCAGCAGGAAAGAACACACGGAGGGGCAATTTGAAGCAGCAGACTCGCACCTTGCGTCTCCTCGTGGCTCTGCTCGGGACGCTCTCGCTCGTCGCCACGGCCTGCGGGCCGACCGGACCGAGCGGTGGCTCCACCGCAGCGCCAGAGGAAAAGCCAGTCGCCGGCGGCCGGCTGATCGAGGGCTCGTTCTCGGACATCAAGACGATGAACCCGATGCTCGTCGCCGACGTCCCGTCGAGCACCGTCACCGGCAAGATCTACGACACGCTCTTCTACGCGGACCCGAAGAACGGCGAACTGAAGCCGAACCTCGGCAAGTGGACGATCTCGAGCGACTCGCTCACCTACAACTGGGAGATCGACCCCAAGGCGAACTGGTCGGACGGCAAGCCCGTCACCGGTGAGGACTACCTCACCGCGCTCAAGCTCGTCGCGATGTCGAAGCTGACCGTCCGCAAGAGCAACTTCCAGGACATCGAAGGCTGGAAGGACTTCGTCGACGGCAAGGCCACGACGATCAGCGGCGTGAAGGTCGACTCCGCCGACCCGAAGAAGTTCAGCGTGAAGTTCGCGAAGGTCTTCTGCCCGGCGCTCGTCAACGCCTTCGGCTCGAGCGCTGGCCCGATGCCGACGCACATCTTCGGCAAGTACACGGCGGCCGGTCAGGCCGACGCGATCGACAAGGCTCCCGAGAACACCGCACCGACCGTCTCGAGCGGCCCCTACGTGTTCAAGGAATGGCGTAAGGGTGACCAGGTCATCCTCACGAAGAACCAGAACTACTTCAAGGGCGCACCGCTCATCGACGAGTACGTCTTCAAGATCGTCGCCGACGCGACCGTGCTCGCGGCGCAATTGAAGACCGGCGAGCTGAACTACGGCACCGTCGAGCCGAAGGACCTCGCAGACATGGAGGCCCAGCAGAACCTGAAGGTCTTCAAGTACCAGGCCCTCAGCTACACGTACATCGGCTGGAACGTGAAGAGCACGACGGCGCCGGCGCTGCAGGACAAGCGTGTCCGGCAGGCGCTCGCCTTCGGTCTCGACATGGACGCGGTCGTCAAGAGCATCCTGTTCGGGCAGGGGACCAAGATGGTCGCCCACCACCCGCCGGCCTCGTGGGCCGCTCCGGGTGCGGGCCTGAACCAGTACCCGTATGACAAGGCCAAGGCCGAGGACCTCATCAAGCAGGCCGGCTTCACGAAGGGCGCGGACGGCGTCTACGCGAAGGACGGCAAGCCGCTCGAGTTCTCGATCGTGGCGAACTCCGGCAACAAGACGCGCGAGACCCTGCTGCAGGTCGCGACCGAGCAGTACAAGGCCATCGGCGTCAAGGTGAACCCGAAGCTCGAGGCCTTCGAGACGATGGTCGACAAGCTCACCACCGGCAACCAGGAGATCCAGGGCTGGATCATCGGCTGGTCGCTCGGGCTCGAGCCCGACCCGTACGGCATCTGGCACTCGAGCCAGATCCCCGACCCGGCCGCGAAGAAGACCGGCTTCAACTTCGGCGCCTTCACGAACCCCGAGTTCGACAAGGCGATCGAGGCCGGCCGCAGCGGCAACTGCAGCCAGGCCGAGCGCAAGAAGAACTACGAGACGTTCAACAAGATCCTCAACGACGAGCAGCCGTACAACTTCGGCTTCTCGCCGAACACGCTCCTCGTCGTCCCGCAGAACCTCCGCGCCATCGACCCAGGCACGTTCAGCGCGACCTGGAACCTCGAGAAGTGGTGGTTCAAGCAGTAACCGAGCGATGACGGCGTAACACGGTGGGGTGCCCGCGAGGGCACCCCACCGTCGCGCCACAAGGGAGGTGGGCCCGGATGCGCACCTACGTGATCAGGAGATTGCTCTACGCGATCCCGACCCTTGTGGCCATCGCCACGATCACCTTCCTCATCACGCGTCTGGCGCCCGGCGACCCGATCCGGCTCTTCACCTTCGGCGCGACGGATCTCACCCGCGAGGACATCGAGGCCCTTCGCGCGGCCCACGGCCTCGACAAATCCCTTCCCGAGCAGTTCGCGCTCTACATCGTGAATGCGGCGCAGCTGAAGTTCGGGAACTCGATCCTCTACCACAAGGACGCGATGTCGCTGGTGCTCGAGCGCCTGCCGAACACGATCACCCTCGCTGTGAGCGCGCTCGTGCTGCAGCTCATCATCGGCGTGCCGCTCGGCGTCATCGCGGCCGTGAACCGCGGCAAGTGGATCGACAACGCGGTCCGCTTCTTCGGCGTCGTCGGCCACGCGGTGCCGGCGTTCTGGTTCGGGCTCATGCTCATCATCATCTTCTCGGTGACGCTGCGGTGGCTCCCGAGCCAGGGCGTCCTCACGGTCGGCAAGGATGTCTGGGACATCGGCGACCGTCTGAAGCACCTCATCATGCCGGCGTTCGTGCTCGCGCTCGCGGGGATCGCGAACTACTCGCGCTACCTGCGCACCGAGACGCTCGACGTCATCCGGCAGGACTACATCCGGACCGCCGAGGCGAAGGGGCTTGGCTCCAAGACCGTCTTCATGGTGCACGCGCTCCGGAACGCCCTCATCCCCGTCGTCACCGCCCTCGGAGGCGTGCTCGCGTTCCTCATCTCCGGCGCGCTCGTCATCGAGCAGGTCTTCACCTGGCCCGGCGTCGGGCAATTCACGTACGCGGCGGCGCGGCAGAAGGACTACCCGGTGATCACCGCCGGCGTGATGCTCGGAGGGATGCTCCTCGTCCTGAGCTACCTCATCCGGGACATCGCCTATGCGGTCGTCGACCCGCGGATCAAGGTGAAATAGGAGATGGCCACCACGACCGCCGATATCGCTGCCGTCAGCCCCGTCGCGGTGCCCGCGCGCCGGGCGTCCGCGGGACTCTGGTCCGACGCCTGGTACCGGCTCCGCCGGGACAAGCTCACGATGGCGTCGATCGTCGTCCTCGTCATCCTCATCGTCCTCTCGGCGGCCGCGCCGCTGTTCGAGGAGCACGTCTTCAAGTTCAAGTTCGCGCAGCAGGACCTCCTCGGCGCGTACGCGAAGCCGCAGCTCGAGAAGCCGCAGTACCTGCTCGGATCGGACGAGCTCGGCCGCAGCCAGGTCGTCCGGCTGCTCTACGGCGGCCAGGTCTCGCTGTTCGTCGGCTTCTTCGCCGCGGCGATCCAGCTCACGATCGGCGTCTCGCTTGGGCTCATCGCCGGCTACAAGCGCGGGTTCATCGACGACGCGATCACGTTCTTCATCACGGTGCTGAACTCGATCCCGACGCTGTTCCTGCTGCTCATCATCACGGCGCTCTTCTCGCCGAGCGCCCTGACGCTCATCGTCATCCTCGGCCTGCTCGGCTGGGCCGGCATCACGCTCTTCGTGCGCGGCCAGACGTTCTCCCTGCGCGAGCGGGAGTTCGTCACCGCCGCGAGGACGGTCGGGGCGAGCGGCTTCCGGATCATGACGAAGCACATCCTCCCGAACGTGCTGCCGTTCATCTTCATCCTCGCCGCGATCGACATCGGGACGATCATCCTCATCGAGTCGGCGCTCTCGTACCTGGGGCTGGGGATCCTTCCGCCGACCCCGAGCTGGGGGAACATGCTCTCGAACGCCGCCTCGTACTTCAATCTGGCCTGGTGGCTGGTCGTGTCACCGGGCGTGATGATCTTCCTCACCGTGCTGTGCCTGTACCTGATCGGCGACGGTCTGCGCGACGCGCTCGACCCGCGCCTGCGGGGTGCGAGCTAGTCCCCGTACGCGCGCTCGCGCTCGCCGCGCTGCTCGGGCTCATCGCCGCGTGCAGCCAGCCGCTCCCGAGCGGCAGCACGTTCGCTCCCGCGACGGCCGCGGCGACGCGCGGCGGCGAGCTCCGGGTCGGGCACGCCGCGGACGTCGTCACGCTCGATCCGTGGAACGCGACGGACGCGGGCTCGCTCCTCGCCACCCGGCAGGTCTTCGAGACGCTCGTCGCGCAGGAGCCGTCGGGCCCGCGGGTGGAGCCTCGCCTCGCGACGCGCTGGGAGACCTCCGCCGATGGGCGGACGTGGACCTTCACGCTCCGCGACGCGATCCGGTTCCACGACGGCACGCCCTTCGACGCCGCTGCGGTCGCCTTCAACTTCGACCGGGCGCGCGACGCCGGACATCCCGCGCGGGGGCGGCGCGGCCAGTTCGCGCTCTTCGCGGCGCGCTGGACGGTCGACGGCGAGCCGCTGCTCCTGAAGGTCGCCGCCACGGATGCGCGGACCGTCGTCTTCACGCTCCGTACCGCCTTCGGCCCGTTCCTGGCCGACCTCGCGAACCCCGCCTTCGCGATCGTGAGCCCGCGCTCGATGCAGGGCGATCCCGACGGCTGGATGCTCAGCGGGTCGGCGGCCGCGGCCGGCACCGGCCCGTTCCGCTTCGCGCCCGGCTCCTGGCAGCGCGACGGACAGCTCGCGCTCGAGCGCAACCCGGCGTACTGGCAGACCGACGAGCGCGGCGGCGCGCTCCCGTACCTCGACCGGGTCACGTTCCGCGTCGTTCCCGACCCCGCGGCGCGCGTGGCGGAGCTGCGCGCCGGGACGCTCGACGTCGTGCGCGACCTTCCGCCGCACGAGCTCGCCACGGTGCGCGGGAGCCCGAACCTCAGCCTGCTCGCGCGTCCGCCCCAGAGCGTCGTGTACCTCGGCCTCTCGCCGGCCCGCGCCCCGCTCGATCAGCTCGACGTGCGCCGTGCCGTGGCCGCCGCGGTGAACCGGCAGGCGCTCGCGCAGGGGGCCTACTCCGGCGACGGGCGGGCCGCCTCCCAGCTCATCCCGCCGGGGCTCCTCGGCCACGACGACAGTGTCGTCGAGTTCCAGCGCTACGACGAAGCGAGCGCGAAACGCCTCCTCGCCGACGCGGGAGTGGCCCGCGGCTTCGAGACCGAGCTCTCGTATCCCGCACCGCTGCGTCCGGACGAGCCGGACATGCGCAAGGTCGCCGAGGCGATCGCCGCGGACCTCGCTCGCGTCGGGATCAGGGTGCACCTGCGCGTCGTCGACGGGACGCGGACGGCAGCGCGCGAGCAGGAGGAGCAGCGCGCTCCGATGTACCTCGGCGAACGTAGCGCCGCGACCGCCGACCCGGACGAGCTCCTCGTGGCGTGGTGGGATCCTCAGGCGCGCGCCCTGCTGCACCAGGCCCGCGTCGAGCCGGCGGAGAGCAAGCGAGCGGAGCTCTACAAGCAGGTCACGAAGATGCTGCAGCAGCAGGTGCCGCGCATCCCGCTCTTCCACCCGACGCGTCCGCTCGCGGCGAGCCGCAAGGTCCACGGCCTCGTCCCGCACCCGAGCGGCAGCGAGCCCTTCACGCGCGTGAGCGTCGGCCGCTAGCGGACGGTGACCTTTCCGGTCATCGACGGGTGGAACTCGCAGAAGTAGTCGAACGTCCCGGCCGTCTCGAACACGACCTGTGTCGTGGCCCCGCCGCCGACCTTCTGGTCGAACGGTCCTTTCGCGCCAGGCCGGCCGCCCGAGACGGTGTGCTGCGTCGAGTCCTCGTTCTTCCACTGCACGGCCTGTCCGCGTGCGATCTCGACGGCCGTAGGGCTGACCGCGAAGCTCTTGTAGGTGACGGTCGCGCCGATCGTGACCTGCCTGGCCTGGGTCGCGGGTGCGGGGCCGGCGGCGCCTCCGCAGGCGACGGCGAGCGCGAGGATCGCGAACGCGCTGAGTCGGGCGATCGCGGACACAGGTCCCTCCTCCTAGCGGTACAGGTCCGGCCGCAAGTGTGGCGCGAGCGCCATCGCGACGAGCTGGGCGAACGCCTCGGTGCGCGAGACCGCGCCCTCGGTGAGCAGCCCGATCGCGCCGACGGCGCTCCTCGCATCCTGTACGCCGAAGAGGTCGTCCACGATCACCGCGAGCTCCTCGCCGGCGCGCAGGCGGGGGCCGGCCGCGTCGGGGAGGGGCATCCGCAGGCCGCTCGCGTGTCCCGTGCGGCCGTCGCGCGCGACCGCCGCGACCCACGAGATGAGCCAGGCCCTGTCCCCGTCGTGCACGACGCCACCCTCCAGACCGAAGCCGAGGTCCGCGTCGCGGGCGGCCAGCGCCGCGCGGGCGCGAGCCTCGGCACCGAGGCGGGTCTCCTCGTCGCCGACGGGCTGGGCGGGGACCCCGCTCGGCACGGCGACCGCCTCGAGCGTGCAGCCGGGCGCCAGGCGGGCAAGCGCGCTCCGGACCGCCGCGACCTTCGCCGGGTTCGTCGAGCCGACCACTGCGAGGCGCGCGTCGAGCGGCACGCGCCGATCGTGGGCTCTTTGCGCGGATGGTGCGCGGAGTACAATTCCGACCGTAGTGCTCGGAAATGTGCCGACGGCGTTCCACGTCTCGACCAGAGGCGAGTACGGGATGCGCCTCATGGTCGACCTCGCGCGGCACTGGGGGCAGGGAAGCGTCTCGCTCCATGCCGTGGCCTCACGTGAGGACCTCCCCGAGGCATACCTCGAGCAGCTCGTCGCCGCGCTGCGCAAGGCGGGTCTGGTGACCGGCAAGCGCGGCGCGGGAGGCGGCTACGTGCTCGCGCGGGACCCCGCCGAGATCACCGCGGGCGACATCGTCCGCGCCCTCGAGGGGCCGATCGAGCCGCAGGTCTGCACGGCCGAGGGCGACCCGGTCGTGAACTGCGTGCGCGAGCAGGACTGCGGCACACGCGAGGTCTGGCTCAGGCTGCAGACCTCGATCGCGACGGCGCTCGACGGCATGACGCTCGCCGAGCTCGTCCGCACCAAGCGGCCCGTCACTGCCTGACAGCGGAAAGGACGACGAATTGAGCGACGGACTCCAGATCAGGGACCTGCGCGTCAGCGTGGACGGCAAGACGATCCTGAAGGGCATCGACCTCGACATCGCGAAGGGCGAGGTCCACGCGATCATGGGCCCGAACGGCTCGGGCAAGAGCACGCTCTCGCTCACCGTGATGGGTCACCCGCGCTACACCGTCGAGAGCGGCAGCGTGACCTTCGCCGGCGAGGACCTCCTCGCGCTCCCGGTGGACGAGCGGGCCAAGCGCGGCCTGTTCCTCGCGTTCCAGTACCCCGCCGCGATCCCGGGCGTGTCGGTCGCGAACTTCCTCCGGACGGCGATCAACGCGCGCCGGCAGCGCGGCGAGCAGAAGAACGACCTGCCGATCCCGCAGTTCCGCAAGCTCCTGAAGGAGAAGATGGCGCTGCTCGAGGTCGACGACTCGTTCCTCACGCGCTCCGTGAACGACGGGTTCTCGGGTGGCGAGAAGAAGCGTCTCGAGATGCTGCAGATGCACATGTTCCAGCCGACGATGGCCGTCCTCGACGAGACCGACTCCGGCCTCGACATCGACGCGCTGAAGGTCGTCGCGCAGGGGATCGAGAGCCTGCGCGGACCCGACGTCGGCATCCTCCTCATCACGCACTACGAGCGGATCCTCCGCTACGTCCAGCCCGACCAGGTGCACGTCCTCGTCGACGGGCGGATCGTCCGGAGCGGCGGGCGCGAGCTCGCGGCCGAGCTCGAGGCCAAGGGCTACGACTTCATCCGCGACGAGCTGTACGGCGGGGAGAAGGGCGCCGCATGACCACGGTCCTGCCGCGTGCCGCCGCCGCGCTCGACGTCGGCCGCATCCGCGCCGACTTCCCGATCCTCGGGCGGACGGTCGCGGGCGGCAAGCCGCTCGTCTACCTCGACAACGCCGCGACGAGCCAGAAGCCGCGGCAGGTCCTCGAGGCCATGGACCGCGTGTACCGCGAGCACAACGCGAACATCCACCGTGGCGTCTATGAGCTCTCCGAGGAGACGACGGCGCTGTTCGAGGGCGCCCGCGCGAAGGTCGCGGCGTTCATCAACGCGCCGCATTCGCGCGAGGTCATCTTCTGCCGCAACGCGACGGAGGGCATCAACCTCGTCGCCTACGCCTGGGGCCGCGACAACGTGAAGCGTGGCGATCGCATCCTGGTGAGCGTGCTCGAGCACCACTCGAACTTCGTGCCGTGGCAGCAGCTCGCGAAGGAGGCGGGGGCCGAGCTCGTCGTCATCGACATCGACGACGAGGGCCGGCTGCGCCGCGACGAGTTCGAGCGCGAGCTACGCAAGGGCGCGCGCCTCGTTGCCATCACGCACACGAGCAACGGTCTCGGCACCGTGAATCCCGTCAGGGAGCTCACGGCCCAGGCGAAGGCCGCCGGAGCGGTCGTGCTCATCGACGCGGCGCAGGCCGTCCCGCACACGCCGGTGGACGTGCAGGAGCTCGGCTGCGACTTCCTCGCCTTCAGCGGTCACAAGATGCTGGCGCCGCCCGGCTCGGGTGCGGTCTGGGGCCGGACGGAGCTCCTCGAGCGGATGCGTCCGTTCCTGTACGGGGGCGACATGATCAGCCGCGTCGCCGTCGACCTCAGCACGTGGAACGAGCTGCCGTGGAAGTTCGAGGCCGGGACGTCCGCCTACGTCGACGCGGTCGGCCTCGGCGCGGCCGTCGACTATCTCAGCGCGGTCGGCATGGAGCGGATCCATGCGCACGAGCTCGAGCTCGTCGGCTACGTGCTGCCGCGCCTGCTCGAGATCCCCGGGATCACGGTGTACGGCTCGCACACGCTCGAGGATCGCGTCGGCGTCGTGTCGTTCAACCTCGAGGGCATCCACCCGCACGACGTCGCGACGATCTTCGACAGCGAGGGCGTCTGCGTGCGCGCGGGCCACCACTGCAACCAGCCGCTCATGACGCGCCTCGGGTGCGTCGCCACGACGCGCGCGTCGTTCTACCTCTACAACACGACCGCCGAGTGCGACGCGCTCCTCGGCGCGATCGCGAAGGCCCGGAAGATCTTCGCCTGATGGACGACCTCTACCGCGACTACATCCTCGATCACTACAAGAATCCGCGGAACGCGGGCGAGCTGCCGGATGCGACCCACCGCTACCACGACACGAACCCGCTCTGCGGCGACGAGATCACGATGATGCTGAAGGTCGACGACGCGGGCGTCGTCGACGACGTGCGGTTCATCGGGCGCGGCTGCGCGATCTCGCAGGCCTCCGCGTCCATCCTCACCGAAGAGGTGAAGGGGAAGACCCTCGACGAGCTCCGCTCGCTCGACCGCGACCACGTGCTCGGCAACCTCGGCATCACGATCAGCCCCGCGCGCATCAAGTGCGCCCTCCTGAGCCTCAAGGCGCTGAAGGGCAGCGCCTGGGGCCTCACCGCCTGGCCCGGGGAAGAGGTCCCGGATCCGGCCTGAAATGGCCGAATTTCGCGCGTCCCGCCGCTGGTAATTCCGACCAAATAGGTAGAAAATAGGTCCACATGACGACAACACCCGACATCACCAAGGAGCTCCCGGACAACTACAAGTTCGGCTGGACGGACACGGACGCCGTCTACCGCAACGAGAAGAAGAAGGGCCTCTCCGAGGACGTCGTCCGAGAGATCAGCCAGACCTACAAGCAGGAGCCCGACTGGATGCTCCAGCGCCGCCTGAAGGCGCTGAAGCACTATCGCGCGCGCGCGATGCCCACGTGGGGCGCGGACCTCTCGGCGATCGACTTCGAGGACATCTACTACTACCTGCGCGCGTCGGACAAGAGCGCGAAGGACTGGAAGGACGTCCCCGACTACATCAAGCGGACGTTCGACAAGCTCGGCATCCCCGAGGCGGAGCAGAAGTACCTCGCCGGTGCCGGAGCCCAGTACGACAGCGAGTCGGTCTACCACAACATCCGGAAGGACCTCGAGAAGCTCGGCGTCATCTTCATGGACACCGACACCGCGCTGAAGGAGCACCCGGACATCGTCCGCGAGCACTTCGGCACGGTCATCCCCGCGAACGACAACAAGCTCGCCGCGCTGAACACCGCCGTGTGGTCGGGCGGCTCGTTCGTGTGGGTCCCGCCGGGCGTGAAGGTGGACGTCCCGCTGCAGGCCTACTTCCGCATCAACAGCGAGAACGCCGGCCAGTTCGAGCGCACGCTCATCATCGCGGAAGAGGGCTCGCAGGTGCATTACGTCGAGGGCTGCACGGCGCCCGTCTTCACGACGAACACGCTGCACAGCGCGGTCGTCGAGATCATCGTGAAGAAGGACGCGGACGTCCGCTACACGACGATCCAGAACTGGAGCACCAACGTCTACAACCTCGTGACGAAGCGCGCGGTGGTCCAGGAGGGCGGCCGCATGAGCTGGATCGACGCGAACCTCGGCAGCAAGGTGACGATGAAGTACCCCTCCGTCTACCTCGTCGGCAGGCGCGCCCACGGAGAGGTCCTCTCCGTCGCGTTCGCCGGCAGCGGCCAGCACCAGGACGCCGGCGCGAAGATGGTCCACGCCGCGCCCGAGACGACCTCGCTCATCAACAGCAGGTCGATCAGCAAGGGCACCGGCCGCACCTCGTATCGCGGCCTCGTGAAGATCTACCCGGGCTCGAAGAAGAGCAAGAGCACTGTCCGCTGCGACGCGCTCATCCTCGACACGACCGCGCGCAGCGACACCTACCCGTACATGGAGATCGACGAGGAGGACGTGACCATCGGCCACGAGGCCTCCGTCTCGAAGGTCGGGGAGGAGCAGCTCTTCTACCTCATGAGCCGCGGCATGTCGGAGGCCGATGCGACCGCGATGGTCGTGAACGGCTTCATCGAGCCGATCGTGAAGACGCTGCCGATGGACTACGCCATCGAGATGAACCGCCTCATCCAGCTGCAGATGGCGGGTGCGATCGGCTAGGTGGCCCTCGCGACGGCGACCCCGGAAGCGCTCCTCTCGCTCGACGCACGACAGGTCGAGCAGCTCGCGCGCTGGCGGAACGAGCCGGACTGGCTCCTCCAGTCACGCCTCCGCTCCCTCGCGGCGTTCACGCCCGATTCGTGGCCGACCGGGCAGGAAGAGGAGTGGCGCCGCTTTCCGCTCGCCGACCTGCCGCGGACGGCGCTCATCCGCGAGCCCGACGGCTCGGATCCGCCGAGCGAGTACGGCTCGGTGCCCGTCGAGGCGGCACATCACGGCGTCGTCTTCGACCGCTGGGTCGACGCGATGCGCGATCACCCGGAGCTCGTCCGCAAGTGGCTCGAGGCCGACGGCGGGATCGCGAGCCATGCGGCCTTTCGCGCGCTGAACGGCGCGGCCTTCGCCCACGGCAGCACGTTCCTCTACGTCCCGGCGGGAGTCCAGGTCGAGCTGCCCCTCCACGTGCACAAGCGGTGGACGGCCGGCGACCGCGCGATCGTGTTCCGCACCGTCGTGGTCGCGGAGCGCGGCTCGAGCGTGACGTTCGTGGAGGAGCTCTCCTCCGAGGGCGGCGGGCCGGGCCGCGTCGCGATCCCCGGGCTCGAGGTCCATGCCGGCGAGGGCGCTCACGTGCGCTACGTCCAGATCCAGCGCTTCGCCGACGACGTGTGGGATCTCGGCTTCCAGCGCTACCGGAGCGCGCGCGACTCGAGCCTGGCGAGCTTCAACGTCCTCGTCGGGAGCGGGCGCAGCAAGATCGGCGTGGCGTCCGACATCGAGGGCGACGGCGCCGAGGTGAAGCTGTACGGGCTCGTCGCCGCCGCGGGAAAGCAGCGCATCGACGTGAACTCGCTGCAGAAGCTCGACGGCAAGGGCTCGTCGAGCGACCTCCTGTACCTCTCCGCGCTCTACGACGCGTCGAAGGCCGTCTACTACGGCGTCATCCGCGTCGAGCCCACGAGCAGCGGCACGGGGTCGTACCAGGAGTGCCGCAACATGCTCCTTTCCGACAAGGCCGGCGCCGACCCGATCCCGGTGCTCGAGATCCTGACCAACGACGTCGCGCGCTGCGGGCACGGCGCCACCGCCGGCGCGATCGACGAGGCCGAGCTCTTCTACGTGATGTCGCGCGGGCTCGACCGCTCCGCCGCCGAGCAGCTGCTCGTGCGCGGCTTCTTCCAGCGCGTGATCAACAACATCCCGGATGTGCAGGTCCGCTCGCGCGTGCTCGACGCGCTCGCGCCGCGCATCGGGCGGGTCGCCGAGCTCGAGACGGAGGTGGCGGCGTGAGCGACGGGAGCCTCGTGAGAGACGGTGGCCGCGTGAGCACGGGGTATCGCACCGTGGCACGCGAATCCGACATCGCGCCCGGCGAGGTCGCCGTCGTCCAGGCCGGCGGCCGCAGCCTCGC
>DASUCM010000115.1:0-3595 GCA_036276035.1 Candidatus Limnocylindria bacterium
GTGAGACGACACGACGCGAAGCACCCGATACCGTCAGCGCATGCGGATCCAGGACCGGGAGCGCGTCTCGCAGGCGATGCAGACGCTCACCGCGGGCCGTTCGCTCGACGAGCTCGTCGACCGCCTCTATACGCTCACCGAAGGCTCGCTCGAGCTCGACCGCTCGACCCTGCATCGCATCGCGCGCGGCCAGACGCGCATCGCGCGGGCCATCGACACGCCGGAGGCCTGCGTGCGCCTCTACTTCGCGCTGATGATCGTGGGCTGCGAGCAGGACCTCCCGGTCGAGGCCGTCGTCCAGGAGGGCCGCGCGGTCCTCGCCGGCCTCATCGGCGAGCCGCTCGCGACGCTGATCATCGGCGACCTCGAGCGCACGCTGCCGAAGCTCAGCGACCTGCGGACCCTGCGCGAGTACCTCGAGGAAGGACTACGGATATGGCTGCCGACGTGACGCTCCTCCCCCGCGCCGAGAGCAACACCCTGCGCGCGCAGGAGGAATCGCTGCGTACCTACCTCGACGAGCGGCTCGGCATCCGCACGCGTTTCGCGGCCCTCCCGGGCGTGCGCGCGCTCCTCGTGAGCGGTGCGCGTCCGGATCACCCGAAGGGGCTCGTGGTCGAAGAGTCGCTGGGGGCCGCGGAGCGGATCTACCTCTACGTCCACCTCGCGGCGCACGTCGCGCTCCGCCACAACGTCCCCGTGATGACGATCGTCGAGGGGCGCGGCGAGCCCGCGTTCGACGTGCCGGTGCACCGCGACGCGGAGGAGCTCGCGCGCGCGATGTGGTGGGGGCGCTCCGGCGAAGCGGGCCTCGCGGAGCTGCTGCCCTCGCGCCGTTCGCGCGTGCTGCGGGCGCTGCTCGGCAACGCGGTCGCGCGGACGCTGCTGCGGACCGCGCTCCTCGGGATGCGGGTCGCGTACTACCGCCTGCACATGACCGCGCTCGGCGAGAGCCGCATCACCGCGGCGCTGCGCCGCGCGCTCTGCGTGACCGCGGTCGTCTGTGCCGCGCCGCAGCTCGCGGGCCCGAGGCGGTAGCGAGAGCAGCGCGAGGGCAGCGGTCTAGCGGATCGCGGCTCCGCCGACGATGGCCTTCGGCTGCTCCTCGACCGGGCGCGCGGGCTCCGTCGCACCGATGACCACGCCGAACGCGAGCGCGAGGAGCGCTCCGGTCATCGCCGCGAGGAAGAGCACGTCGTCCGCCATGCGCCCCGGCGCCTCGGCGAGCGGCTCCACGCTCACGAAGAGCATGAAGAGGAGCATCGCGCCGGTGGCCACGCCGACCGCCGTGGCGAAGACGTACAGCGTGAACCACGCACGGCGGCGGAGGAGGGCGTCGAAGAAGGTCCGCAGCAGCCGGGTCACGGTCCACACCGCGAGCGCGGCGACGATCCAGGCGAGGACGTTCGCGATCGCCGTGAGGTCGGCGGCGCCCATGCGCGAGATGAGGTCGCCCATCTGCCCGACGAGCTTCTCGGGGGCCATCATCTCGCCCAGCGCGGAGAACGGGCTGTCGCCCGGCGACGGCTCGATGACGCGGAAGAGCGCGGACTTCGACTCGACGGCCCGGACCGGCCCGAACATCGACTCCTGCTCGAGCGTGAGCCCGGTCTGCACGAACGGGCCGAGCGACTGCTGGCCGGACGCGAGCGCGTAGACCTGCGTGAGGATCGCGCCCCACGCGACGGTCACGACCCCGTTCAGCCCGTGCAGCGTGGCCGAGGTGAGGACGATCGCGGGCGCGAGCCCGAACGGAGCAACAACCGGCATCGCGAGCGCGATCGCGGTCTGCTCGGCCTTCACGTCGCGTAGCCACACGAACAGCCCCATCGCCGCGAAGAGGATCGCGAGACCCGGGACGAACAGGAAGATGAGGGCGGTGTTGAGGACCCAGGCGATGGCGAGGGCGAGGCCGAGCTGGCCGATGAGCGACACGATCGCGACCACCGCGGCCATCACGAGCGCGGGGATCGGGTGGAGCCCCGCGAGCAGCGCGAGCCCGAGGACCGGCGCTGCCGCGAAGGTCGAGAAGAACGCGCTGCGGATCGGCTCGCCGTACGTCGAGAGGAGGTGAACGACCGGGCTCTGCGTCGCCTTCGGCACGAAGTCCTGGATCGGCTCATTGATGAATCGCTGCGTCGTCGCGCCCATGTCGTGGACCTTCTCGAGGGCGGCCGCGAAGTCGGCCGCGCGCTTGAAGCGGAGCGAGGGATCCTTCGCGAGCGCTTTGAGGACGATGGAGTCGACCTCCTTCGGCAGCGACGGCCGGAGGTGGCTCGGCGGCACGGGCTGGCGGACGACGTGGTCGCGCAGGAGCACGGCCGCGTTCGCGCTGGAGAACGGCGGCTTGCCGACGAGCATCTCGTACAGGATCAGACCCAGCCCGTAGATGTCGCTCGCGACCGATGCGCGCTTGCCTTCGACGCGCTCGGGAGCAACGTACAGCGCGGTCGCGAACAGCTGCGGCGTCTCGGCATCCTCTTGCGGCGTCCGTGCGATCCCGAAGTCGCAGATCTTCGGCTTGTCCTCGAGATCGAGCAGGATGTTCGAGGGCTTCAGGTCGGCGTGGATGATGCCGCGCGAGTGGGTGAACTCGAGCCCCTTCGCGATGTCCGTGCCGATGCGGACGGCGTCGGCGAGCGGCAGTGGTCCGGTGCGCTCGATCCGCTGCTTCAGTGAGATGCCCTCGACGTGCTCCATCACGATGTACGGCCGCTCATCGACCTCGCCGACGTCGTACACCGCGACGACGTGAGGGTGGGAGAGCTGCGCGAGCGCCCTGCCTTCCTTCGTGAAGAGGCGGCGGAGATCCTCCTGTGCGGAAGCGCGATCGTCGAGGATCTTGATGGCGACCTGACGCCCCAGCGTGAGGTCGTGCGCGGTGTAGACCTGCGACGACCCGCCGGTGCCGATCGGCTCCTGGATCTTGTAGCGCTGCGCGATGACCCGATCCACTGCGAGCTCCCATCGCTCCGCATAGGCCGCCTGAGCGGCGCCGACCATAGCACGGCGACCGGGGAGCACATGCGTCAGCGGACCAGCCATCTCACCAGTACCAACGGATGTCACCCAACGGAGTTACCCGTGTGACGGGCCGCACAAAGGGAGACGCCGGACCGTTGTCACGGTCCGGCGTCCCGGGAGAAATGGGTGAGGTGGTCTGTCTCTAGCCGCGCTTCTTCGCCTGACCGGGCGGCGTCACCTTGCGGACGTTCGCCTTCGTGTCCGCGATCTTGGCTGCGGCCTCCTCGACCTGCGCGCGCGTCTTCGCGGCCTGCTCGTCGGTCAGCTTCCCCGAGGCCTTCAGCTCGCTGATCCGCTCGCTTGCCGGCGCGCTGATCGCGCGGATGAGGCCCTCGCGGGTCTTGCCGTTCGCGGTCGCGATCTCCGCGAGGCTCTTGCCCGCGCGAAGCTGCTCCTGCACCGCACGCGCGTCGAGCCCGAGATACGCGACCGCGGAGCGGAGCGAGTCACCGAGCAGCCGGTGCACGTCGATGCGCACCTTCTGCTCCGCCTTGCGCTCGTCCTTCGCGTCGCGCTCCTTCTTCGCCTCTTCCTTCTTCTTGTCCTCGCCCTCGACCTTCGGTGCGCGCTC
>DASUCM010000116.1:0-2546 GCA_036276035.1 Candidatus Limnocylindria bacterium
GGTCGCCGTCCACGTTCAGCGCCTCGTTCTCGGTCGAGAGCGCGAGGGGCGCGATCACCGGCACGCGACCCGGCGCGATGAGCTGCGTGAGCAGCGGGAGGTTCACCACCTCCACCGTGCCGGTGTAGTCGTCGCGCAGGATCACGGTCTTGCCGTCGCGCACGGAGCGCACGTCCTTCTTCTTGCCCACGAGCAGCCGGCCCGAGAGCCCCGAGAGACCGACGGCGTCCACGCCGCGCTGCTGGAGCTTCTCCACGTAGAGGAAGTTCTCCACGCCGAGCGCGGCCATGGCGAACACCTCGAGCGTGCGCCGGTCGGTGCGCCGGCTGACGTGGCCCGAGGGCGAGGTGATCTGTTCCTGCGGCACCCCCAGCGCGGCGGCGATGCGGTCGGTCTCGGCCGACGCGCCATGGACGAGCACGATCTCGTCGTTCCGCGCGACCTCCGCCACGAGATCGGCGACGGCGTCACGCGACACGCCCTTCGAGCCGCCGGCCTTGATGACCGCGCGCAGTGGCATGGCCCAAGCCTAGTGAATGGCCGCCTCGAACGCGCGCACGGCGTCGTCGCCGCGCACCGCGAACACCACCTCCTGGAGCGCACCCGAATGCGCGCGCACCGCCGCGACCATGACGCGGGCGCAGTCCTGCACCGGAAAGCCGGCGACGCCGGTCCCCAGGGCCGGGAACGCGACCCGCTTCGCGCCGATCTCCTTGGCCCGTGCGAGCGCGCTCGCCGTGGCCCGGCCGATCGCGTCGGCGCTCGTCCGCGGCAGGAACTGGCGCATGACCGCGGCGTGGATGACATGGCGCGCCGGGAGGCGCCCGGCGCCGGTGACGACGGCCTCCCCCACGGCGATCGGCCCCTTCGCCTTGGCCTCGCGCTCGATCTCGTCGCCGCCCGCGCGCTTGAGCGCACCCGCGACGCCGCCACCCATCCAGAGGTGGTCGTTCGCCGCGTTCACCACGGCATCCACGTCGAGCGTCTCGATGCCCTGCTGGACGACGCGCATCGCGACCATGGCTACGGGTGGAGGCCGGGGAATCCGAGGCCGGCCTGCTCGTCGAGGCCGAGCGCGACGTTCATCGCCTGGACGCCGTTGCCCGCGGCGCCTTTCACGAGGTTGTCGATGGCGCAGATCGCCACGACCCGGCCGCCCCGAGGGTCGGCGGCGAAGCCGACGTCGGCGAAGTTCGTCCCGGCGAGGAGCTTCGGCTCGGGGTAGCGGAAGATACCCGTCCGCTCCTTCACGATCCGCACGAACGGCTCGCTCGCGTAGCGCTGCCGGTAGATCTTCCAGAGGTCCTTGTCCTCGAGCGGCTCCTTCACATACACGTGCGCGGTCGCGAGCACGCCGCGGACCAGCTCGACCGCGGTCACCGACAGGTCGATGCGCGGCGCGGCGCCGCCCAGGGCCAGCTCCTGCTCCGCCTCCGCGGTGTGACGATGGCCCACCGGCTTGAACGAGCGCACCACGCCAACGCGCTCGGGGTGGTGCGAGTCGTCCGACGCCTCGCGTCCGCCCTCGCTCGAACCGACCTTGCACTCCACGACGACCGGCTTCGTGCGATCCACCACGTCCGCGCTGAAGAGCGGAAGCAGCGCGAGGATCGTCGCGGTGGCGTTGCAGCCAGCGCCGGTGACGCGCGTCGCGCCGGCGATCCGAGAGCGGTGGAGCTCGGGGATGCCGTACACCCAGCGCAGGATGGTCTCCGGGTGCGGGTGCGGCGTCCCGTACCAGCGCTCGTAGGCCGCGGCGTCGCGGAGGCGGTGGTCGGCGGACAGGTCGATGACCAGCTTGGCGCGTCCCTCGAACTCCGGAGCGCGATGCGCCCCGTTCGGCAGGCTGAGGAAGAGCACGTCGCACCCGTTCACGTCCTCGTAGCGGACGAACGCGAGGTCGGTGCGCTTGCGCAGGTTCGGGTGCGCCGTCGTGATCGGCTTGCCCGCGAGCGACTCGCTCCCCGCGACGATCTCGCGCACGGCGGGATGGCCCAGGAGCAGGCGCAGGAGCTCGCCGCCGGCGTAGCCGCCGGCGCCGACGACCCCCACCTTCATTGCCGCTTCGCCACGTCGAGCACGTAGTCGATCACGCGCGCGGGGATGTTCACGCCGGTCGTGTCGATGGAGTTCCGGAACTCCATGGTGTAGTTCACCTCGTTCACCAGGAGCTCGCCGTCGCGCTCGAGGACGTCGATGGCCACGACACCGCCGCCCACGGCCTTCGCCGCCTTCACGCAGAGCGCGTCGAGCTCCGCCGTGACCGGGCAGTTCTCGGCGCGGCCGCCGCGGGCGGTGTTGGTGATCCAGTGCTCGGCGTAGCGGTAGATGGCGCAGATCGTCTCGTCGCCCACCACGAACGCGCGGATGTCGCGGCCGGGCTTGCGGACGTACTCCTGCACGTAGTAGATGGAGTGCAGGTAGTTCCCGAGCACGTCCTTGTGCTCCACGATGGCCTCCGCGCTCTCGCGGTCGTTCACCTTCGACACCAGGCGGCCCCACGAGCCGATGAGCGGCTTCATCACCGCGGGGTAGCCGATCTGCTC